>CAMOXN010000146.1 GCA_946629175.1 uncultured Lachnospiraceae bacterium
GGGACTGCCTGCGCGGTTCATGACGCCCGCTCCCGCGGGACTGCCTGCGCGGTTCATGACGCCCGCTCCCGCGGGACTGCCTGCGCGGTTCGTATTTTTCATGCCAGCGGAAGCGCCCGCATACGACGGCCTGTCGGGACGGAGTCCCTGTCCCGCGAACGGCTTGCGGCTCCGGTCATTGACTGCGCCGCGCCTGATCACGCCTCCTGCCGGAGGTTCCGCCATGTCGCCCATCCAGCCGTAATCGTCCGCGGCAGTGTCCGGCGCATACCCTTCTGCGCCGTTATCATAAGCTCCGCCGTCAGGCACATAGCCTTCCCCGGCGCTGTCATAAGCGTAATCCTCCGCTGCGCTGCTCTGCGCGTAGTCTCCTGCTGCGCCGTCCTGCGCGTAGCCTCCTGCTGCGCTGCCCTGCGCGTAGTCACCTGCAGTGTTGTCCTGCGCATAACCGCCCGCGGTATCTTCCTGCATATAGCCTCCGGCATCGCTGAGCTTCCGCACGGATTCGACCATGGCGCGCAGTCTTTTGACCGTTTTCTCGTGTTCTCTGTCGCGAAGGTCGCTGCTGCGGCGCTCCTGTTCGCGCTTCGCCTCGGATTCCCGGAGCGATTCCATCATTCGCGTCAGTTCCTGCCCGAGGCGTTCGATCTCCGCCTGCTTGTTCTCGATCTCCCTGCCGCATTCGGCAAGCTGCTGGTCCACGGCTTTCTGCTGCTTGACCAGTTCCGCGTCCTGCGCTTTCTTGTAGTTCTCGAGCTGCTTCTCCAGCATCTTCTCCTTCTCGGCGTAGGACCGCTGCATTTCCTGCTCCCTCGCCTCGAACTCCAGACGCATCTGCTTCTCTTTGATCTCAATGGATCCCTTCTGGGAATCCAGCACTTCGTTCATCTTCACGCGGAAGGCCTCGATCTGCTCCAGTGTCTTGGCCTGCGCCTCCTCAATCTCCTTCTTGACCGTGGTCTGCGCTTCCTCAACCTGCTGCCTGGCCTTCTCCTGCGCTTCCCTGATCTCGGTCCTTGCCCGCTCCTGCTGCATCTTCGAAGTGTTCTCGGCCTTCGCGATCTGCTGGTCGACCGCCCTCTTCTCAGCGTCCTTGTCCACATAGAAGAGCATCCGGAGCTTGCTGCCGTTGTGGTCCGTGCCGCTTACCAGATAGACGTCCGTCCAATGCTTCGTTCCGTCCTTGCGTTCCATCTCGAAGACTCCCAGATAGGGGTCTTCGGAATCCTGTTCCAGATGCGACTTGGTCAGCCGCTCCCTGGTATAGCTCGTCATTTCCAGACCGTAAAACGGGTCTTTCGCGACCTGGTCCGCGAATCCGGCCATGCTCAGGCCGAACTGTTCCGGGAATTCCCTGCTCACGTAGACGGGATGCCAGTTCCCTGACTCTCCTGTCAGGACGCAGAGGCTCCCCGGTATTTTGGCAAGGATCTCAGAGGCTGAAGCAATGCGCTCCTGCAGCCGGCTGTGGATCTGGTTGAACCCGGTCGTCTCCTGGAAAATACAGTAATAGACGGTGTTGTCGCCTTCCTGGTATGCGGGTGCGCCGAGCATGCGGTACTGGAAGCGGTTGCCGTCTTTTCTGTAAAAAGTCAGATTGACCGCAATGTGGCCGCCCGTCCCCTGGATCTCTTTGAGCCGCGCCATGATCTTGTCGCGCTCTTCCTCCGGGACCATGAAAAAGGGATCCCGTTCCATCTGCTTACGGAACTGGTCCTCCTTGTAGCGGAGCTTGTTCCAGAAATAATCGTTGTAGAAAAGGGTCTTAAGACCCTCTTTCTCCATGTAGGCAAAAATCAGCACGCCGCAGGGAAGGTTCTCCGTGAACTCCCTGATCTGGTCCATCCCTCCCTGGCCCTGTCTCTCCGACATGTGAAGGAATGTGATCTCAAAATGCTGCCCGCGCTTTACGATGGCCATACTGCAGCGAAGATAGACGGCCTTTTCCCCCTCCCTCGGAACGAGATTGATCTCGTATGCTACCGTCGAAATGTCAGCGGCGCTCGGTGAACTCTTGATCGACACAATGTCCACGTAATGCCGCTCCGGTCTCGCTGTCATCTCCTCCTGCAGGAAGCTGTTGATCTCCACGGCAGAGAGGAAATGGTACATCTGCTTAGGGGTGATCCAGACGACATCGTAAGCCAGGTCCTCGAGGCAACGGTCCGGATCCCGCATGCTGAAATAGTTATTCAAAAAATTTTTTCCAAAATCTATAGGTGTCTGCATGAGACCATTATATCAGACAACCTCGGAATGGGAATAAAAAAGTAGTAACTATTGCATCCCGGCTGTCCGCGCCTCATTCCGGTCCCGGCTGCCGGGGACGGGGAGCAGTTCTCTGTCTCCAACTTAAAAAAGCTATTATTTCACAGATTCTTCACAGGATATCCCCGAATTGAACATAATTCTCCTTTATCATGACATCATCGACAGGGGCCAAGGAACTCAACTCCCCCCTCAACCTTTCCCCCTGAAGAGTGTATTGTTTATCATTTCCCCCTTTCAAAGAGCCCTTCAGAATGTGCACCGATCCTATCCGGCGCCTGTTCTGAAGGGCTCTTTCCCTGTTCAAAATATTCCGGATTTCGGGGCTTTACCGCCCTTCCATCGCGTGCACCAGCCGCAGGATCGTCTCCTGCACAGGGACGCGCAGTCCCTGCTCCTGTGCCGCGCGCACCACTGCGCCGCAGATGAAATCCGCTTCCGTTTTCCTTCCGTTCTTAATGTCCGCATAGATACTGGTGTAGCCATCCGGCGCTTTTCTTAAGTGTTCGCGCACCCGAAGGATCTGTTCCTCCGGGACAAAGACCGCGCCTTCTCCCGCAGCCGCGGCGCAGATCTCGCGGATCAGGTCTTCGCAGATCGACCAGGCCATCTCATTTTCCGCCACGTAGCCCTGCGGCACCTGAAGGACGCCGGAGAGAACGCTCGACGACGCGTTGATCATCAGTTTATTCCATACTTCGAACCTGATGTTGTCACTGACAGCGCAGGGAAAGCCCGCACTCTCGAACACACTTCGGAGCTCCTCCAGTCTGGCTCTGTCGGGTGCCTGCTCGCCCTGCGAGGCGGCTCCCCCGAAGACGGTCTCGCCGAGCCCGCTGTTGACGATGACGGATGCGCTCTCCCTGTAGCTTCCCTGTTTCGTCGTTCCGATCAGCACATGCGCCGAATCGGCGAATTCGCGCATGACGCGGTCGTGGCCCGCCCCGTTCTGAAGCGTCAGGAGCATTGTATCCGGCCCGATCAGCCCTCGGTTCTCAGAAAGGACGTCCCGGATCTGGTAAGCTTTGGTGAAGAGGAGCACCACATCCGCCGGTTCCCTGCGGCTGCCGCCTTTATAAGCGGGGACCATTCTTGTCACGCTGCTGCCGTCCCTCTTGATCGTGACGCCCTTCTCATTGATCTCCTTAAGGTTTGCCGCATTGCTGCCGATCAGGGATACATCCGCGCATGCGGCCAGTTTCCCCCCGAACAGCAGTCCCATCGCGCCGGGTCCGATCACTGTGATCTTCATGGTCAAATCCTCCTTTTTCTGTCTGCTCTGCCTGCTGCCGCTTTTGTCACTATTTTACCACATTCGGCAAAATACCGCTCTCACCCTATCTCAGCCATATACTCCTCTTTGGTGTACGGCTTCCAATGCCCGTCGATCACGACGTCCGCATCGATGCCGCGCACCTTCTGCGCCAGAGCCGCCATCCTCCCCCAGTCCATTCTCCAGGAAGGGAATTCCCCGAGCTGCGCGTCTCCGACGAAGAGGACCCGGTCTTCCGGCACATAGACGAGCAGCGCGTCATCCGTGTGGGGAGACTCAGACAGCATGATCTTAGCCGTCACACCGCCAAGGTCGATCGTCCGGTCTTCGCGGATGGTCTCATCTGCCGGCACGACCACTACGGGGACGCCGCCGGCGTACTCTCTCCGGACAGTAGGATCGCTCGTCAGGAAAGCCTGCACTTTTTCCGGGCTTTCGCTCATTTCCCGCTGAATGGCGGCGAGCCTGGCGTTCGTCTCCGGCCTGGCAAGTGTCTTCCCGTTCACAGCGTGCATTCCATAGGTGTGGTCCCAGTGCCAGTGGGTGATCACGGTGAGCTCCGGCAGCGGAAGTCCTTCCGCTCTGACCGCGTCATAGAAGTCCTCCACATGGGAAGAGGAGTGGCCCGCGTCCACAGCGAGCGCCATCCCTGACCCGAGGATATAGCCGAGGTTTGGCCGGTCCTTGGGAGAATCCAGGGGAAAGATCCATACATGTTCACTGATCCTGTGCAGTCCTGCTTTTCGGTTCATTTTTCAATCTCCCTCTATTTATACGGTGCGCGGGCCGCGCTATGCGATTATACGCTGCGCAGGCCGCGCTAT
>CAMOXN010000147.1 GCA_946629175.1 uncultured Lachnospiraceae bacterium
GACCGCGCGGCTTATTACCTGCGCGCGCTGGGCCTCGGCGATGTGCTCCAAAGCTTCCCCGGCGAACTGTCGGGCGGCATGAAGCGGCGTGTGGCGCTGGCGAGGGCGCTGGCTCATAATTTTGACATGCTCGTGCTGGACGAGCCGTTCACAGGCCTGGATGAAGCTGCCAAAAGAAATGCCATTGAACTGGTCAACCGAGAGACGGCGGGAAAGATGCTCCTTCTTGCGACGCACGACCTGCTGGAGGCGGAGGCGCTGGGAGCGGAGATCATAAAGCTGTGACCGTCATTCCGGGGACCTTATGAACGAGAAGGCCGGAACTGTTCCGAACCACCGGAAAGGAGAAGGAAATGTATACTTGTGCCGACTGTGCCATCAAACCCTGCAGAAGCCACAACTTGGACGAACTGCCGCGCAACTGTCCCACGGCGGAGTATTCGGAGGAGGAGAACCTGCAGCGCTACTCTGAGGAGGAGCGGGAGATGGCTTACTGTTCCGCAAGGGTGGAAGGCGATTTCTACTGCCGGATCACCAGGGTGGAGGAGATCATGGAATACGCGCTGCGGATGGGATATAGGCATCTGGGCGTGGCCTTTTGCGTCGGCCTGTCCCGGGAGGCAGCCGCCTTTGTCCGAATACTCCGTGCCAACCATTTCACGGTGGACTCCGTGTGCTGCAAGAACGGGTCTGTGCCTAAGAGCCTGTTAGGGATCACGAGAGAGCAGCAGGCGCACCCTGAAAGGGAGGTAGAGGCTATGTGCAATCCGGCCGCGCAGGCGGAGCTGTTGGAAAAAGCAGGCTGCCAGCTGGCTGTGATCCTGGGACTCTGCGTGGGCCACGACACCCTGTTCATCAGGCACTGCAATATGCCGTGCACTGTTTTGGCAGTGAAGGATCGCGTGCTGGCCCACAACCCGGTCGGCGCGCTGTATATGTCGGACGGCTATATGAAAGAGCGGCTGTATCATTACGTTGACAGGCGGGATCAGTGAGCGGGGTGTTCAGCGGCAAGTAATCATTAAGGAGGATAATCCATGGATAAGAAAAGACCGTCGTATCTTTACAACCCCGAACTCTGTCCCTGCGAGAAGGGGGCAGCTAAGGGATGTCCGAGATTCCGCAACTGCGGGGACTGCATCGCGAATCACAGGTCAGAGGGCAAAATACAGCAGACTGCCTGCGAGAGAAAGGCGACGCTGATCGTCTATTATTCGCTGGAAGGCAATACCGATTTTGCCGCGAAGGAGATCGCGAAGGTCTTGGGGTACGAGACCCTGCGCCTCGAACCGGTCAAAAAATATCCCGAAAAAGGGCCGCTGAAATTCCTGGTCGGCGGGAAGGGGGCATGCCTGGCTGAGACGCCGAGGCTCAAGCCATATGTATTTAATGTGAATGAATACGCGCGCATCATCTTCGGATTTCCTGTCTGGGCCGGGAACATAACGCCGCCGATCCGGACTTTTATCAAAGAAAATGACCTTCAGGGAAAGAAGATCGCTGCATTTGCATGCCAGGGCGGAGCCGGCGCGGAGAAGGCATTCGGCAAGCTGAAAGAGGCGCTGGGGATCGGGAAGCTCGAGGCGGAGCTGATCCTGAACGACCCGAAGGCGAGGCCCAATGAAGGGAACGAGAAGAAGATACTGGATTTCTGCGATTCGATCAGGGACGGGCTGCGGGGGTGAAGGCGCCCGTGGATAAATTTCTGTACAGCGTATGTTAAAATGTATGCGCCTTGTTCCAATTCAGTGAGGACATACAAGTGATGTACGAGATAGTAATGTAATAGAAAGTGTGGATCTATAACCAGGAGGTAATCATGGGTCTGTTTGATAAATTATTAAAGCTTGGCGAGGCAGTCGAAGGTATCAACGAAGTGGCGGAAGACATCAGCAGGGAAACAGTGGAAGACTATGGTGAACCGGTTTATTGCCTGTACACAGCGCTTGAGCTGGGAGATCTTCACAGGCGGATCGATATCACGGACGATCAGAATAATGTTAAGTACTTTACCAAATCCAGCATCATTGCCATTACCGGAAAGACCGATATTATGGATGCGGAGGGAAATGTGATCGCCCATCTGGAAAAGAGACCGGTCAGTCTTCACGAGAAGCACTTCATAACTATGGCGGACGGCAGACAGTTCACCCTGTCCAACGAGATTTTCCATGTCGTGAAAGACATAACGAACATTGAGGGATTGGGATGGCAGCTGCAGGGGAATATCATCGGGCTTCATTTCAATCTTTTGGATGAAAATAGTGAGCCTGTTGCTGCAGTTGTGAAAAAGGCGGTCTCGATCCACGACAAATACCAGATCGGCATATATAAACCTGAGCATGAACAGGTCGTCGTGGCGATTGTCATCCAGCTGGAAAAGATGCTGGAGGCGAGACGGGAGAATGAGAGCAGCAGCGAGTTGTCTTTCACAAGCAATTGAAAAGTGACCGGCGCATTCTCGTGTTTTCAAACATGAGTTAGCCGGGCGTACTGGCGTGGCGTCTGGGAAATAGGAGCGGGAATACCATGCAACGCATTTACACAGAGCGCGCGCACCTGATGTGCCCCAATATGTGCTTCGGGATCGCAATCGCGGTCAATCGTCCATATGACGAAGCCGCGATCCGGGATGCGGTGAAGCGTCTGGCTGCAGCGCATCCCTTTCTGAATGCGCTGCTCGGATATGCAGAAGCCGAGAATGCATATTATTACCGTGTCACGGACCGGCCGCAGGTGGAACTTCGCCTGAAAGGCGGGAGGCATGACGCACCGGAAAGCGCGCTTGCCGCTCCCGAGATCATGAAAGAATACCGTCAGCTGACCGGCCGTGACTGGAATCTCTTTGAAGAGGGCATGCTGAAGATCTCTGCCTGGCAAACAGGTCAAAAGACACAATTCCTCCTCGTCTTTCACCATCTGCTGGCGGACGGGAGAGGTGCGCTGGGTCTCGCGGAGGAACTCGCGGAGTGTTACGTGCGCGGTCTGGAGCCGAAGTCCGCTCCGGAAACACTGATCTCTTCTGTTCAGGATTTCCCGCCGGATTCCCGCCTGCCCCTGATCAGCCGGATGCTGGTCAGTAAAGCGAACCGGGATTGGGAAAAAGAGAGACACTGTGTCACCTATGCTGACTACCACGCTTTTGCGAATGAATTTCTGCGGAGCGATAGGGTCAGGCATTCGATTTTCCGGATCGGTCAGGAGAAACTGGACAGGATACGGCAGAAATGTCACGAAGAGCAGGTCACGGTCAACGACTACCTCATCGCGAAGATGATGCAGGAAGAGAAAACGCGTAAAGTTATTATCGCGAGTGATCTGAGGAGCAGACTCAGCTGTTACCGCGAGGGAGCGCTGGGAAATTATTCCACGGCGTTCAGCGTGGAAGTGAAGAAGAGGGAGGTCGCAGAGCGCGAAACGAGCAGGACGCAGATGAGTGATCAGAATGCGCTTGAGGTGCGAAGCTTGTTCAGCCTCGCAAGGACCGTCCATGATCGGGTCGCCGTGACAATGGCCCACCCGAAGCACCTATATCTTGTTCTGCAGTGTTATGCGGAGCTTGATCCCGGACTTCTTGATGCGGCGTTTATTTCCTGCAAGGGAGGTTTCCCGAGCAAGGCGGGAAAGTTCATAGGAAGTCTGTTTTTTGGCTTCGAAGCCGGAAACGGGTACAGCATTACCAACTTGGGCGCGATTGAGAGCGAGAGTATAGCTGATGCGTACTTCATTCCGCCAGCGTCGCCGGCCATCTGTAAAACGCAGGGGATCCTGACGGTGAACGGCGTGATGACGGTGTGTACCAGTGAGAGGTGATGTGCCGGTGAGCGACTTGCGACGACCGGGCAGCGCATCAATATGGTTATAGTGATGTTAAGGATTTAGAATTAACTGCAGCCCCGCTAGAAGATCCGGGAAGGAGATTTCTAGTGGGGCTTTTCCTATTTCCGGTCAGATGCGCCACCAGAAAGTCGATTTGGAGATTCTTGGTGGAACAAATACAAGAAGATGTTCCACTAGAAGCTCCGAAGAAAAAAATTTAGTGGTGCTTTTTAAAGAGACGCTCCACCAGATATTTAACATGGCAAGATTTTAGTGGTGCTCTGACTGGGAAGAGACACCACCAGGAAAATCGATGATGGAATTCTGGTGGAAGACAAGCTGGAAAAGGCTCCACCAAAAATACAGATAACAAGATCCTGGTGGAAAGCCGGCAGAAAAGACTCCACCAGGATTACAGATGATGGAATTCTAGTGGTATGCAACCGGTCTGGAAAAGGCATTGGGATCATCGACAGGTGCTGCGCTTGCCGCAGATCCCTGTTTTTCTG
>CAMOXN010000148.1 GCA_946629175.1 uncultured Lachnospiraceae bacterium
TGCTCTTTTGACTGAGTTTCATTCCCGCCCTGTACAGATACCCCGCCATTTTGGAAAAGCCGGTCCCCTCCGTGTTCCGGGAGAGAAAACCGAGCGCCAGGTATCCCGCCAGGATCAGACTGTAAATATAGATCTCCATCCGCGCGCCTCCTCACATCGCCACGGCCAGGATGCGCTCCGACAGGATCAGGGCGCCCAGATAGGCCGCGAGACACATCGTCATAAAAAGCACACCCTCCGGGCTGTGATAGAGGACGTCAAAAAATCCCGGTGAAGTGACGCCTATGTAAGACACGATCAGAAACGGCGTGGCATCCATGATCCTCTGTTCCAGCCTCCGGTTCCCGAGCATGATGCTGATCTCGTTCTCCACGTCGAGCCTCTCCTCGATGAGCGCCGAGGTCCTGGCCAGGATCTCCGTCATATTCCCGCCGCCTCTCTTGGCGATCCCGAAAACTTCTGCGAATTCCCTGATCTCCTCAGTTCCGGCCCTTGCCGCGAACGCGCTCAGGAGTTTCTCCAGAGGGATCCGGTTGTCCAGCCCGCCGGCGACACGGCTCATCTCCCTCGTGATCGGCGCGTTCTCCCCGTACTCGTACAGCATGTCCTTGTAGCCCTCCCGGAACGCGTTCTCCGGCGAATCTCCCGCGCGGAGCGCATTGTTCACGCTCATGAGGAGCTCCCTGAACTGGCCTGACAGGACCCTTTTCTCCTTCTTTCTGTCCCCCTGCAGCCTGTAAGCGCAGTAAATAACAGCCAGCGGGGAGAGAAAGACCGCCGCGAATTTCGACCGGTAGAACAGCCATGCGGCAGCGGCTGCAAGTCCGGCTCCTTCCGCCAGATACAGGAAGGTCCTCTCAGACAGGTATGCCCGCCATTTCGAACTTGAATCTATGAGTGATCTCGTTCTCTTTGCTCCAAATTCCCGTAATCTTCCCATTCTCTTCTCCCGTCTCCGTGAACCTGTACAAAGTGGACAGCGTGATCTGCCCGTCCTCCATGCCTGTTACTTCCGCGATCTCCAGGACTTTCCTGCTCCGGTCGCGGAGCCTCCCGAGGTGGACGATCAGGTCGATCCCGCTCGCCAGCTGCCCCCTGACCGCCGAGATCGGAAGGTCCATCCCCATCAGGATCATGGTCTCGAGCCTCGCCAGCATGTCCCGGGCGCTGTTCGCGTGTCCGGTCGACATCGACCCGTCGTGACCGGTATTTAGGCATTGCACCATGTCAATGGCCTCCGGGCCCCTGACCTCGCCTACAATGATCCGGTCCGGCCGCATCCTGAGGCTCGCCTTGATCAGGTCCCGGATGCTGATCGGCCTGCAGCCCTCCACGTTCGCGTTCCTCGCCTCCATCTGCACGAGGTTCGGCACGTGGCGGATCTGTAACTCCGCGTTATCTTCGATCGTGATCACCCTCTCTCCGGGATCGATCGAATCCGACAGGACGTTGAGGAAAGTCGTCTTTCCCGAGCCTGTCCCTCCGCTGATAAAAATATTGAGCCCCGCCCGGACGCATCTTCCCAGAAAGCGCGCCACCTCCTCGGAGAGAGATCCGAACCGAAGCAGGTCTCCCATCGTGATCGGCCTCTCCGGGAACCTCCGGATGGTCAGGATCGGACCGTTCACCGCGACCGGCGCGAGAACGACGTTCACGCGGTCCCCGTTCCGCAGCCTGCAGTCCACGATCGGAGAGGCTGTGTTGACCACTCTGTTCGACGCGCCTACGATCTGCTGAATGACGTCCTCCAGCTTCTCCGCTGAAGAGAATCTTCCCGGATAGGGGAACAGCTCCCCGCCTCTCTCGATAAAAATACTGTCAGGCCCGTTTACCATGATCTCCGTGACGGACGCGTCCTCGAGCAGGTCCTGCAGCACGTCCAGCCGCCTGATGGAGTGGAAGAGATCCTGCCTCAGTCTCTTTTTGTCCTCCAGGGTAAAAAAGAGGAGGTCGCCCGGCGCATCTACGGTCAGGCGCTCGTCGATCAGGTCGAGGACTTCCTTGTCCGGGACTTCCCTCGAGAAATCGATGCGGTTCATGATCGACGCCTGCAGGTCGTCGCGCACGGCTGCGTAGCGCGGGTTCATATGGGTCCCTCCTCTTTTACGCGGGGCCATGCGGCTCCCTTCCCGCCTGTCCTCTTCATATGAGTCCCTCCTCCTCAATAATTCCCTCCACACAGGCCGCCAGGTCTGTGCGCGTCATCATCAGGATGCTCTCGGGAAGCTCCCTGAAGACCGGCAGGCGGCATCTCCTCGTCTTCATGAAGATGTCCTCGTACTGCGTGCTCGTAAGGAGGTGCTCGTACTGCCTCAGCTTGGCTTTTGAAAAGCCGTCTTCCCTTGTGATCGTGAAGATGATGTCGCACTGCCTCAGGATCTCCAGGACTCCGTCCACCTGCTCGCTCAGGTCCAGGATGCAGTACTCATAATCCGTCACCTTCTCGATCGTCCTGAACAGCCCGATCCACTGCTCCGCCCTGATCGCCCTCAGCTGCAGGAAAGACTCCATGGGCGGCAGGAAATCGAGGTCCCCCATCTTCTCCGTCATGAACCGAAGCTGGCCCGCGAGCTTCTCCTTCGCGCAGTCGTTAAAATACAGAAGGTCGCTGACGCTTCCCCGAAAGCTCCTGTCCAGCATGATCTCCAGGCCGGAATAGGCCTCGAAATTCAGGTAGAGCGCCGGCGCGGTCCCGGCCAGGAGCTGCCCCATGCAGATGGAGAATGTCGTCTGAAGGCATCTTGTGACCGGCGTGTAGACACCGATCAGTTTCATCGGTTTCCCGTGGCGGACGCCCGGCGAGGCCTCCTCTGACTGTCCCGCGCAGATTTCCCGGATCCGGTCGCAGATGCGGTCCACCGACTGGTACTTGCTCATATTCTCCGGCTTTTCCATGTAGACGCTGCTCTCGTTGAGGAGCAGGATGTCCTGGAACCCGGCGTTCTCTATTTCGGCCGAGTACTGGGATTCCGCGATCACGAGGAGCCTTGTGGTGGCGGGCGTCTCCATGCGCAGGAAAGACTCCCGGCTCGTATAGAGGTAGACTTCGCAGGGGAGCTTCCCCTCGCTGCGCAGGTACTCCATCAGGTGTTCTCCGTAAGAGGTCTCGCTATCGCAGAGACAGATCCTGCGCGGCGCGCTGTCACCGTCGTTCTTGTTCATCTGAATTCCTTCCTTTCGATGCGGCCGGCGCATTGTCTGCAACCGCGTATTCTGCTGCATCGCAATCTGCTGCCGCAATTTATGCTGCCGCCGTGTATTCTGCAGCCGCATTCTGTCTTTTGGCGCAGTTCCGGGGTCAAAAAGGGCATAAACGTTCCACGTCCGGCCTCTCTCATTCAAAGCCCGGGCTGCAAGCCATGGTCATTATTCAGCGCCTCAGTGCTGAATACTCTTCAAAATAGGGATATGCTCTGAACACCAATCTGCTCCAGGAGCAGACAGAGCATGACGCTGATGCCGACAGGCACAGCAAAGTGAATGGTCCGGGTCCTGTCCCGGTCTCTGATCAGCAGATATGCGGAGATCACCGCCCCGATCAGAAAAGAAATAATTACAGCGTACAGATACCAGCGCACGCCCATAAACGGAACAAGTGCCATCAGGAACTTGATGTCTCCTGCGCCGAGCCCTCCTCCCCTCCAGAACGGGAACAGGAAGAGGAATGTCAGGAGCATCGCTCCCAGAACAGACGGGATATCCCCGGGTGCGCTTATTGCCAGCAGCCCGAGGCCTCCCAAAAGCGAGGGGAGGATCAGGATATTCCGGATCCGGCCCGCGCGCAGATCCGACGCCGCCGCTGCCGTCACGAACAGTATCAGTACTGTCCGGCCGCCTTCGGTCAATGGCTTCACCCCCTTTCCTCCGGCTGGTGAAGCCATTATAAATACAAATCATCCGGCCGCACAACCCCTTTCGCCCAAATTTTACAACTTTGTTAAATCGGCCGAAACACGGTGAAAATACCGCTCCCGCCTCGCGAAAAAGCGCCTTTTTATGCCGTTTCGGGGCCGTCAAAATCGGTACGCGAATGCGACCGGCAGCCCGGGCCTTCCGGTCGCACAAAAAGAGCTGCCGCTCCGGGAATGAAGATTCCTTAGAGCGGCAGCTCTGTGTTCTGCGAAAGTATATTATCTCTCGATCTTACGCCTGCGGTAGCAGACAACTGCGAGCCCGCACAGCGCCGTCAGGAGCACCGTCAGGTTCATCCGGATCTGCTGCCCGGCCATATCGCCTGTCGACAAAGTCCTTCCGGAAGCAGATGAAGACGACTTTTCGGGAGTCACTTTCTCCGGCTGCTTCTCAGGTTCCGGTTCCGG
>CAMOXN010000149.1 GCA_946629175.1 uncultured Lachnospiraceae bacterium
AATCCGACAGGGAGGTAAGAAATGAGCAGCCAGGCACTCAGAGATGCCCGAAGATATGAAGAAGTATACGAGAAGATGATCCTGCCGGAGGAGAGACCGGCTTTTCACTTGTCGTCCCGCGTCGGGTGGATGAACGATCCCAATGGTTTTTCACGGTATAAAGGGGAGTACCATCTCTTTTACCAGTACCACCCGTACGACTCGCACTGGGGACCGATGCACTGGGGACACGCCGTGAGCAAGGACCTTCTGCATTGGAAGTACCTGCCTGCCGCACTGGCGCCGGACATGCCTTATGACAGGGACGGATGCTTCTCCGGCGGCGCCCTGGAGATGAAGGACGGCACGCAAATGCTGATGTACACCGGCGTATCCAAAGAGATGACGGTGGGCGACAGGAACCTGGAAGTGCAGACGCAGTGCGTCGCTTTCGGGGACGGGGAGGACTATACCAAGTACGAGGGCAATCCCGTTCTTGTATTTGAGGACCTGCCGGAAGAGTGCAGCAGGTACGACTTCAGGGATCCGCGTATCTGGCAGGAGGAAGACGGAACATACAAGGCTGCGGCGGTGAGCTATTCCCTGAGAAAGCAGAAGGAAGTGCTGCATGACCGCAATTCGGATAATTCGGACGGCCTTCTGGCCACTACGATGATCCGCGAAGAAGAGGAGGGCGGACAGATCCTGCTGTTCTCGTCAAAGGATTCGTACCACTGGAAATTTGAGAGAAAGCTCGCGGTCAACGGTTACCGGCTCGGCAGGATGTGGGAGTGCCCGGATCTCTTCGAACTGGACGGCAAACAGGTGATCCTGGCAAGCGCGATGGATATGCTGCCTGACGGGCTGGAATATCACAACGGCAACGGAACTTTCTGCCTGATCGGGGAATATGACCCGGAGACAGGGAGATTCAGGTCCGAGGCAGATCAGAGTGTCGATTACGGGATCGATTTCTACGCGGAGCAGACAGTCCTTGCGCCTGACGGGCGCAGGATCATGATCGCATGGATGCAGAACTGGGACACCTGCAACCTGCACACGAAGAGCATCCCCTGGTTTGGACAGATGACGCTGCCCAGGGAATTGTCCGTCAAGGACGGACGGCTTTACCAGTGGCCGATCCGGGAACTTCTTTCCTTGAGAAGGGACAAGGTGAGCTTCGAGAACGTCTGTATCAAGGACGAAGAGATCGAACTTGACGGGATCAGGGGCAGGCTTGTGGACATGGAGCTGGAGCTCAAGGTCGAGGAGGATGACGAAGAAGGGCATTATCCCTTCACAAAATTCGCCATTCACTTCGCGAGGGACTACAGGCACCATACGGGCATCAGTTACCGCCCTGCGGAATCGACCCTGAAAGTCGACCGCAAATTCTCCGGCTCGAGGAGGGCGATCATCCACCAGAGAAGAGCATACGCGGAACCGAAGGACGGCGTCCTGAAGCTCCGGATCATTCTGGACCGGTTCAGCGCGGAGGTCTTTGTAAATGACGGGGAGAAAGTCATGACGATCACTCTTTTTACAGATGTGCGCGCAGACGGGATCTCCTTCTTCGTGGACGGGGAGGCGGAGTTCTCTGTGACAAAATACCGCCTGCAGGAAGGGTGATCACACCGCCTGCAGACTAAAATGTGAAAGGGCGCCGCAAATGCGGCGCCCTTGTTTGGTTGCTATACGGTCATTTGACCTCTGGGGTCGCGTGACCGGCTATTTGACCTCTGGGGTCGCGTGACCTGTCAATTCTTATGGATCAGATACCGCAGCTCCGCGCCCTTGGCCATGTTGCCCTCGACTTTGAGCTGGCCTGTCTGGAAGAGCTTGTCATCGTCGAATTTGCCTTCCGCCATTCCCATGAAATGCTCGTAACTGGCGGAGACGTATGCGTCCGCGCCTTCATACGGATATGGCTCAATGCTGAAATGGAGCTTATTTCCCTCGCGGTACAGCTCGATGTAGAACTTACCGATCGCGCTGCCGGAAACAGCGAACTGGAACGCGCGGTGGTATTGCTCCGGAAAAAGATTCCCGTATACATCCCAGTTATCGGGGATGATCTTCTGGTAGACCTCTTTGAGCGCCCCGAAAGCTTCCGGGAACGGGATGACCTCCTGCTGGTCGCCCTCGAAGATGCCGCTGTACATCCTCTCGTACTGCTGCGCGCTCCGCGTCCATGAGAAGTCCTTTTTCATGCAGCGCTTGCGCAGTACATTGAAGGTATGTTCGTCAGAGAGATACAGGCGCACGGCCTGTGTGACCGCAAGGAGCAGGTCTTTCCCCTGGTAAGTGGAGAACGAGAAGCCGTCCCCGATGCCGTCGAACTCGCTGTAGGGGCGCACGGAATCCTTGAGACCGCCGGTCTCGTGGACGATCGGGACCGTGCCGTACCGCATCGCCATCATCTGGCTCAGCCCGCAGGGCTCGAACCTCGAAGGCATCAGATAGAAGTCGGAACCGGCGAAGACCTTGGCCGCCACCTGCTCGGAATAATTGTCGGAGAAACCGAGCTGGCCGGGATAGCGGTTCCTGCACTCGTTGAAGAAATCGACATAGCGCTGCTCGCCCTGTCCGAAGACGATCAGCTGAATGCCGAGGCCCATCATCTTCGGAAGGATCTCACGGATGAGCTCAATGCCTTTCTGCTCGTTCAGGCGGGCGACGGAGCAGAACAGAGGGAACCGCGGCTCGAGATCCAGACCGAACTCCTCCTGCAGCGCTCTTTTGCACTTATCCTTGCCGCTGAGAGCGGTTGCGCTGAAGGGGTAGGGCAGTCTTTTGTCAAGCTTCGGATCATAGTGATCCATGTCAATACCGTTCAAAATACCGAAAAGCTTGTTCTCGACCATGTCGGCGACGCCCTGCAGGCCCATTCCGTATTCCGGGAAGTGGAGCTCTCTGGCGTAGGTGGGGGAAACGGTCGAGACAGCGTCGGCCATCAGCATTGCGCCTTTCATCAGGTTGATGTCGCGGCGGCCTTCGTACTCATAGCCGAGGCCTCCCTCGTACCAGCCCATGGGCAGCGCGAAAGTGTCGGCGAGCTCGTTCGCTCCGAACTGTCCCTGGTAGGCGATGTTGTGGATCGTGTAGACGCTGCGGATACTGCGGAGGTCCGCCCGCCATGTCTGCTCATTCTTGAGGTAGATCACTGCCGGAGCGGTCTCCCAGTCGTTGCAGTGCAGGATCTCGGGGACGAAGTCCAGCTTGTCGAACAGGTCGATCACTGCGCGGGAGAACCAGGCAAAACGGAGCTTATCGTCGTCGTAACCGTAGAGCTTGGGACGGAGGAAGAAGTCCTCGTTGTCGACGAACCAGACGGTGACATCGCCAAGCTTTCCGCGCAAAAGGCCGCAGTAATGCTCACGCCAGCCGAGCTTGACTGTGCCGGCCCATACGAATTTCAGTTCTTTGCCGTATTTTTCCTTGACACACTGATACAGGGGCGTGATGATCGCGATCTCGTTCCCCGCTTCTTTGAGGGCGGGAGGGAGAGAGAAGGCGACGTCAGCAAGGCCGCCGGATTTAGAGAACGGCGCGCATTCGCTCGTTACAAACAGAATTTTCATACGCTTTGCTCCTTTCTGCTAAGATGATCCGGGTCACCGAAGAACAGCTCCCCTGTCACTCTTTTTACATATTTTAAAATCCTACGTCTTCACGGGATTTTCTGTTCTCGCGGCGGAGAAGGGCGCCGTCCCAGCGCGCCTGTTCGGAAACGGTCCTGACATCCAGGCCGTAAGGGATCGGCTGAGGCACGCCGTCCTTATCGATCGCGACGTAAGTCAGAAACGCGCGGTTGATGGGGTGGCGCATGCCCTCGCTGTCTTCTACAAAGGAATCGACCCGGACTTCGCAGGAGGTGCGCCCGACAAAGGTCATCCGGGCGAGAAGGACCACCCGGTCGGCGAGATACGCGCCGCGCTTAAAGACCAGGTTGTCGATGGAAGCGGTGGTGACGATGTGGCCGGTGTGCCGGATCGCGCAGGCGCCAGCCACTTCGTCGATCCAGGAGACGAGCTGTCCGCCGAAAAGCCTCCCTGCGGGGTTGATATTCTCATAGCGGAGCACATAGACGTTCTCCACCTGTGAGAATTCCACCGTCCTCTTGGGACGGGGATCGCTTGCTCCGTAGTCGGATCCCTGTTTTCCAAGGCCGTGTTCAAGATCTTTCATGCTGTAACCTCCCCGGGAATGTTCGAATGTTCTATTTCATTATATACGAAGTTCCCGCTTGAGGAAACAGTCAGGGGTCATTTCACCTCAGAGGTCAAATGACCCATTTGCCCCCCTG
>CAMOXN010000150.1 GCA_946629175.1 uncultured Lachnospiraceae bacterium
AAGTGATGAAAACAGGAGCTGCTGCGCTACAAATTTATCAGTGACAGCTTTTTAGCGACATGAGATAGCACCTCTGTCATCCCACTATATATAGAGTCTTTAGAATCTTGGTGGAGCAATTTTGCCAAGGATCTCCACCAGGAACAGATTCTTTCGAATCTTTAGTGAAGCTCCTTGAGGAATTGCTTCCACCGGAATTCTTGAAACTGAAATCTTAGTGGAATTGCTAACTAAAATCCCCCCACCAAGATCAGACCAAGCAAATTCTTGGTGGAACCGCCTAGTTTAATCCCTCCACCAGGATTCTTGAATCCGAGTTCTTGGTGGAACCGCCTGGTTAATCCCTCCGCCAGGATTCTTAAATCTGAAATCTTAGTGGAACCTCTGACAAGAATTTGGCCAGGGAGTTCCGGACACCCCTCCACCATCCCTCTTCAAAAAACAGGGGCTTCCGCACAAGAAATCATTTTCCCTGTGCGGCAAGCCCCTTGACGCCATAAATTAGTCGATGATCACTTCTTCCGACTTCTGCTTCGCTTTCTTCTTGGCTTCTTCCGCCTTCTTCTTGGCTTCCTCAGCCTTCTTCTTGGCTTCTTCCTCCTTGCGCTTGCGCTCCTCTTCTTCCCTGCGCTTCATCTCGAGGTACTCCTCGTAGTGGTAATCGCAGTAATCGTCGCTGTCATAGGTCGATTCAGCGTCTTCGTCAAAATACTCCGTAACGGAAGGGCAGATCCCGCTCAAAGGCCTCTGGCCGGAGACCTTGCACACGGTCCTTCGTACGATCCCGTCAGGTTCAGGGAAGTCTTCCCATTCCTGGTTGCCCGGAAGATCTTCCATGACCTCTCTCCAGATCCTCTTCGCGAGGCCCTGCTCCGCAGAGGTCGTCAGGTCCACGTTGTTGTCATATCCGACCCACACGGAAGCCGTGTATTTGGGCGTGTATCCGCAGAACCACACATCGTTCTCATCCGAAGTCGTTCCTGTCTTGCCGGCTGTCATCGTGGAGCCGAAATCTGCAGCTGTGCCGGTCCCCTCTGTCATGACATCCTCCATCGCGGAGGTAAGGAGCCATGCGCTCCTTTCGCTCAGGACGCGCCTGCCCTCTGCGGTCTGCTTGCTGTCAAGGAGGAGGTTCCCTTCATGATCATACACTTCCGTGTACATCTTGGGCTCGATGTAGAAACCGCCGTTGGCGATCGTAGCGTAAGCCGCGTTCAGCTCGATGTTCTTGACGCCGTAGGTAATGCCGCCGAGTGCCAGGGTCTGGTTGACATCGGTAAAGATCTTTCCGCCGATATCGACGCCGTCGACCAGCGTGCTGATCCCGAATTTCTCGGCATATTCATAGCCGAGGCGGGGGCCGATCTCAGTCAGCACCTTGACGGTAACAATGTTCATGGACTGAACGATACCCTGCCTGACAGTGGAGAGGCCTCTGTACCCCTTGTACCAGTTCCTGACCGGAACACCGCTGTCATAGTCGAAAGGCTCGTCTTCTTCGGACGAAGCGAGAGTGTACTGGCCCGTATCGATCGCTGGCGCGTAAGTCGTGATGACCTTGAAGGTCGAACCGGGCTGGCGGAGCGTGTCCGTTGCCCTGTTCAGGGTCCTGTTGGCGCTCTTGTCGCCTCTGCCACCCACCATCGCGAGGACATGTCCCGTTGACTGGTCCTCGACCGTAAGCGAGATCTCCGGCTGCGGCGCCAGGTTGACGCTCTCCGTGTATTTCTGCTTGTCGGGATCCGCGATGATCGAATTCCTGTAATCCTCGATGTCGCTGTAAGCGTCATCCTTGGAGCTGTACATCAGGTCAGCGTCCCAGTCCTGTTCGGCGAGCCAGTTCGCGAGACTGTTGCTGTCATAGTTGGAAGTGGTGCCGTCCTCATTGATGACAGAGAGTTTATAGTTGAGAATATACTTGACATCATCCGGGAAATTGCCGGAATCTTCGCTGCACTCCTCGTCGCAGATCTCCTGGATCTCCGGATCGAGCGTTGAGTAGATCTTCAGACCGCCGCTGTACAGGAGCGCATAGGCTTCTTCCTGGGTCTTGCCGGCGTCATCCTGAAGGTCCTTCAGGATCTGGTTCTGCAGCGCGTCGACAAAATAGGAATTGATCTGGTTGTCTTCCACCTGCTTCTTGATATTGACTTCCTGGATCCTTTTGTATACGTCGTCCTCTTCCGCTTCCTTGAGCTGATCGTCATTGATATACCCCTGATTGAGCATATACTGGAGAACAGTGTCACGTCTCTGTGAATTCTGTTCCGGATAGATGATCGGATCGAACTGCGTGGGATTCTGGGGAATGCTGGCGATAACAGCGCACTCGGAGACCGACAGCTCATTGCAGTGTTTGTCAAAATAGCGCTGGGACGCCGCTTCGACGCCGAGCGTTCCGTGTCCGAGGTTGATCGTATTGAGGTAATTGAGAAGGATCGTATCCTTGCTCATCGTCTTTTCGAGCTCAATGGCGAGATACTGCTCCTGCAGTTTTCTCTTGATCCTCTCGACACTGGACTCGTTCGTCCACGTCGTGAAAACGTTGTTCTTGATCAGCTGCTGTGTGATCGTACTCGCGCCTTCGGAGAAATTTCCGCTCGTCACGCCGATCACGGCCGCTCTCAGGATACCGGGCGCGTCGATCCCCTTATGCTCATAGAACCTTTCGTCCTCGATCGCCACGAAAGCGTGGGCGAGATCATCCGTGATCATGTCTCCGGATACCGGGATCCTGTTGGAGTCCGCCGAGACCAGCTTGGCCACCTGATTCTTTTTCGCATCGTATACAAAGGAAGAGAAACCTTTGGGACTGACATCGATGACTGTCTGGTTGGGCGTGCTGTCGATCACGCCCCGAAAAACGCCGACTCCCAGGCTGACGCCTACCGCGCAGAGACCGATGACCCCCACCAGAAGAATGTGGGAAATGCCCAGAATGATCTTTTTCATTCTTTTCCGGCTCTTCGAGGCAAGATAATCCTGCCTGCTGCGTATTCCTCTTCTGCCAAAATTCATATAACGGACCTTTTCCTTTCTGAATCGGATTTATCACTGTATTATAGCAAAACTGCCCGGCAGAATAAAGGACTTCACAAAAATGTCATTTTATTTTGACCCATTTTTAATGAATGATACGCTATAATAGGAGTCCGAAAGGAAGAGAACGCTATGTACAATGTCATTGTAATACCGGCTTACGAACCGGATGAAAGGCTCATCAGTCTTTTGGAGACTTTAGAAAGATCCGGATTCACAAGGATCGTCGTCACGGATGACGGGAGCGGTCCTCTGTATACCCCGGTCTTTATCCGCGCGGGGGAGCTCGGATGCGTCGTCGTCCGCCATGAACACAATCTCGGAAAAGGCGCTGCCATCAAGACAGGGATCGAGAAAGCGCTCCGGGAGTTCGGTCCCGGTATAGGGATCATTACCGCGGATGCGGACGGGCAGCACCTGCCGCAGGATATCATCAGGATCAGCGACGCGCTGACTTCTTACAGGGACCACCTGATCCTGGGTGTCAGGGATTTTTCAGGTGAGAACGTCCCGTTCAGATGCGCTTTCGGGAACAGGATCACCTCCACACTGTTCAAATTCGGTACAGGCATCGCCTGCAGCGACACGCAGACAGGCCTCAGGGGGATCCCTCCCAGGCTTGTGCCGCTCGCTTTGAGCACTGAAGGCGACCGCTATGAGTACGAGATGAATTTCCTCGTTGAAGCGGTAAAGACCGCCCCTCTCGTAATGATACCGATCGAGACCGTTTACGAGAAAGGCAACGCGGGGTCGCATTTCCGCCCGGTAAGGGATTCCCTGCTGATCTACAGCGACCCGCTCATCAGACTCGGGACCGGAATGGCAGCCGCCGGACTGGGAGCTTTCGTCGTCAGTTTACTGCGCAGCCGCAGCCGCGATTAAGTGATCGCGATGAAATGATGATGATCCACTGATGATCCGTTGATGATTCATTGATGATCCATTGATGATGATCAAATGATAATGATGAAATGATAATGATGAAATGATGATAATGAAACACACGGATTCCGACCGGGGCCGCTCTGTCCCCGGTCCTGTGACAAAGTTCCGCCGCAGATGGCAGGCAGTAAGCGCTGTGATCATCTTTCTATGGGCGGTATGGGCCCTTTTGGACGCTTTTGTGATCCCAAGAGATATCGTAGCCGTTGAAGAAGCAGGCGCGGTTCCGGTTGAAACTGCAGATGCGCGGCCGGCTGAA
>CAMOXN010000151.1 GCA_946629175.1 uncultured Lachnospiraceae bacterium
AACAGCGAAACGCCCGCGGAAGAGCCCGCGAAGGACGGGGCGGCCGGTGAGAACGCCGGCGTGACAGCAGACGGAAAGTATGAGAGCGCCGACGGCTGGTACGTGACGTACGACGACAGCCTGATCGACGTCGAGGAGTCGGAGCAGGACGGCGTGAGCTTCTTCTATACCGGGAAGAGCGACGGGGTCAACGAGATCACCTTCAACTATTTTATGAACAGAATGCCCGACGAAGTCCTCTACGACGCGATCGCGAACGACGACGGAATGCCGGAGCATACGAGGAGCGAGAGCCCTTTTGCCGGAAGAGATGACGTGTGGTCCATGAGAGTGAGCGTGGCACCGGAGGATGACACATTAAATCCGCAGGAGTTCATCGCGGTGGAGCACAACGGCGGAACGCTCCTCATCCAGATCGACTCGGCTAAGGAAGCGGACGACGCGAACGGCATGAAGATCTCCGATACGCTTTCGGCGATCCTCGATTCTTTCACGTTCACGGATCACGAGGAACAGACCTATAGCGCATATGTGCCCGGGAAGTATGTCATGACGCAGACCGATGAGATCGGCGGGGAGAATGTCAGCGCGGAGTATTATGTCGAGCTGAACAAGGACCATACCGGTGTCATCAGCATGCAGGACAGCATTCCCGTCATCTGGTACAGCAGGGAAGGGATCCTTTTGAACGCGGATACCGGTGAGCAGATCTATGAATATGACGTCGAGGGCGATTCCCTGTATCTGATCGATCAGGATGCGGACGCCACGTTCAGCTTCGAGCGGCAGTGACAGACAATAAAAAGCCATGCGCGGCGGGAATTGCAGGTCCCGCCGCCATGGCTTATTATGCATTATAGAAAGGGAGGAGACCTATGTACGCACTGGTGACCGGCGCGAGCGCCGGAATCGGAATGGAGATCGCCAAATATCTGGCTGTCAAAGGCTATGATCTGATCCTGACGGCCAGGCGGGAAGACCGCCTCGAGAAACTGCGCAGACAGATCCTTGCCAGGTACCCGGACAGGAGCGTCATCGTGATCCCGGCGGACCTCTCGAAGCGGGAGGAATGCCTGCGCCTCTTCACGGAGTCCTGCGCGCAGGCCGGCGGTCAAAATATTGATTTCGTTGTCAACAACGCGGGAATGGGGGTCTACGGCCTCTTTCTGGAGACCGACCTGGATAAGGAACTGACGCTGATCGACCTGAACGTGACGTCGGTCCATATTCTGTCCAAGCTGTTCCTGCGGGAGATGGTAAAGAACGGGCACGGCGTACTGCTCAACGTCGGCTCCTGCGCCGGGTTTACGTCAGGGCCCACGTTCTCGAGCTATTACGCGTCCAAGAACTATGTGGTGAGGCTCACGGAAGCGATCCACGAGGAGCTGCGGCAGGCGCACAGCCCCGTGAAGGTAAGCTGCCTGTGCCCCGGTCCCGTGGATACGGCGTTCAATGACAACGCGGGAGTCCTGGTCTCCGGAAAGCAGATCACGGCCAAACAGGCGGCGCGGGAAGGCGTGGACGGCGCTCTGAAGGGGAAGATGATCGTCATACCCGGTACAAAGATGAAGGCGGTCACTGTGGGGTCCCACCTTCTTGGAGAGCACCTGTCGACGCGCATCAATTACATGATACAGAAGAAGAAAGCAGGGGAATAATGCTTCGCATAGCGATCGTGGAAGACGAGGAAATATTCGCGCGGGAACTCGAGGAGTATGTGAGACGCTATGCGGCCGAAACATTCCGCGAGGTAAAGATCACGCATTTCAGCGACGGGGAAGAGATCGCCGGGAATTACCGCGGCGGATTTGATCTGCTGCTCATGGACATCCAGATGAAGTTCATGGACGGTATGACCGCGGCGGAAAAGATCCGCGGGAGAGATCCGGAGGTCATCATCATCTTTATCACGAACCGCACGGATTACGCGGTCCGGGGCTATGAAGTGGACGCACTGGACTATGTGGTGAAGCCGCTTGAGTATTTTTCCTTCTCGCAGAAGCTCGACCGCGCGGTCCAGCGGCTCGAGAAGAAAACAGATCGTTACATCCCGGTCTATTCCGACGGCGGCCTTTACAAGGTGGCGGTCCGCCAGATCCTGTTCGTAGAGAGCGATAAGCACAATCTCCACTTTCATCTGACTTCAGGCGAGCTGGTATCCCGCATGAACCTGAGCGAAGCGGAAGAAATGCTCAGATATTTCGGCTTTTTCCGGTGCGGAAAAGGGTATCTCATCAACCTCGACAAAGTGGATTCCTATTCGGACGGCATCTGCCGGATCGGTGATTTCAGCGTTCCGGTCAGCCGGTCCAAGAAGAAAGAGTTCATGAATGTGCTGGCAGACCATATGAGCAGCAGACTGGTGTGAGCAGCAGAGTACAGACGGTATAAGCGCCGGACTTGTGATAAGGAGACAGACATGGAACTGATCGCTGATATACCCCGGTTGTATACCGGCCTGGCCGAGTGGGCGGGGTGCCTTATAATGCTGCTGATCTGCCGCAGGAAAGCCCGCGGCGCGGCTTTCATCGCGATCAGCGCGGCTGCGGTGTTCCTGCAGTGCGGTCTCCTTACCGCGACAGCAGATGTAGACGCGGGAGCCCTGTGGATCGTCATTATGCTGCTGGCGGTATCCTTCATGTTCCTTTTCATTTTTCTGTGCGCCGACATCCCTTTGCTCGGCGCGGTCTACTGCACGGCAGCTGCATTTCTCTTTGCGGAATTTGCCGCGTCCCTGGAGTGGCAGCTGCACGCATGGGCATCCAGGACGGTCCCTCTGGGCGAAGCAGCTTCTGCCATTCTTCTGGCAGTTATATACACGGGAGTCTTTGCAGCCTTCTATTTCAGCTTCAGACACCACATGACCGAGGATTATCTGGAAAGCCTGACCTACAAAGAGGTAATCTCCGTTGTTCTGATCACGCTCCTTACGTTCGTCTTCAGCAATCTGAGTTTTGTGCTCACGGGATCTCCGTTCTCGGGCCGGGTGGCAGAGGACATATTTGCGATCCGGACGCTGGCGGACGGGATCGGCATCGCGGTGCTTTTGGGATTCCAGAGCCGTATCTCCGAGCTCCTTGCGCAAAAAGAACTCTATTCCATGCGCCATGTGCTCGACAGCCAGTACGAGCAGTTCCGCAATTATCAGGAGAGCGAAGAGATGCTGCACATGATGCAGCACGACATAAAGCACCAGATCAAGGGACTGCGCGGGGAGACCAGCCCGGAGAAGAGGGAAGCCTGGCTGGACATGATGGAAAATGAACTCGATAAGTGGTGGCTGCCGCAGCGGACGGGAAATCCTGTGTTCGACACGATTTTGTCCGCGGCGCTTCGAAAGGCAAGGCAGCTGGACGTGAGGATCACCTGTGTCGCGGACGGCGCGCTCCTGAGCAGGATGCACGTGGCGGACATCTGCACGATCTTCGGCAATGCGATCGACAACGCAATGGAGAGCGTAGTGATGATCCCGGAGCCGGAAAAGCGCCTGATCCACGTCTCTGTTTCCGCCCAGAAGGGGTTCATCTTTATCAACATCTCGAACACGCTGGGGACTGACCTCATCGAATCTCCGGACGGCCTTGTGACGACCAAAAAAGACAAAAAGAAGCACGGCTACGGGCTCAAGGGGATCCGTTACGCCGTCGGAAAATACAACGGCAATGTGTCCTATAAAGCGGAAGACGGGTGGTTCAGACTGAATATCCTGATCCCCATGTGAACGCCGGACCCGGGCCGAAGTACCGCTTGTGATCAAATAACGACCGTTCATGACACGGTCCGCCAAAAGATTGAGTTTACTGCTAATATATACGTATATTGGCAGTATTTTTTGTTTTATCACATAAGGGGAGGAACAGGTAATGAGAAAAAGACTGGCACTATTACTGGCATTCGCCCTGATGGCCGGAGCAATATCCAACACGGCCATTTTAGCGCGTGCATCGGAAGGATCGGCGGATGACCCGTACAAGCTGATCCTGACGGAAGAACCGAAACCTTCTTCGGGATCCCGCAAGGCGGCGGGCGAAGAAGCAGCGGCAGCAGCGGCAGCAGAGGCGGCCGCGCAAGGTGAGAATGCCGCGGACACGAGCGACCCCTATAAGGGCGGCGGCGCTGATACGAGCGACCCTTACAAGGGGACGGGCGGCGACAATGCTGACCCGTACAAGGGAACAGGCGGCGACAATGC
>CAMOXN010000152.1 GCA_946629175.1 uncultured Lachnospiraceae bacterium
GATGGCGGGCGGCGGGCTCTGAGGCCGGGCAGGCGCGGGCGTCGGATGGCGATGTGCGGGCGGTGAGCCCGAAGCACGCTGTCAGCCGTGTGTTCACGTTTAGTTCATTCTTTTTTCACTATTTATTAGTTGGCTTTCAGACTGGTTATGATAAAATACTTAATGTGTGATTTTGTACTTAATTCGATACAATATTCGATACAATCGGAGGTTTGAAAATGTTCAGGTGGAATCACATAGCCGCTGTGATCATGTCGATGGCAATGTTGTTTTCGATGATGCCTATGGGAGTAACGGCTGCGGAGCCGGCAGGCGCGGAAACGGGCGTGCAGCCGGAACAGCTTGAGACCGGGATCGCCGATGCGGGCGAGTACACAGGCACGGGCGAGAGAACGGGTTTCAGAGTTGTAAATCTCTCTGTCAATGGTACGGATCCGGAAACCGTGGAGATCGGCGCGGCTGCCGAGAGAGCGGCAGGAGAGGGACGCGATACGGTGAACGGCGCTGTGACGGGGACTGATCCTGATGCGGCAAGTGACGGAGTTTCGGGCGGCACAGGCACTGCAGGCGGCACAGGAACGGGCGGCGCAGGCGGCAGCGGCACGAGTGACACGGGCACTGCGGGCGGCACAGGCGGTTCTGACGCGGGCAGCACTGCGGCGGACAATGACGGTTCAGGCGACGCAGGAACGGGCAGTGCGGGAACGGACAGCGGAGCCGTAAGCGATGGAACGGACCCGGCAGCGGAAGAGGGCGTAAATGACGAATCATCCGCGACCGGCACGGACAGCGCGGCGGATGCGTCTACCGCAGAGGAAGCTGCTTCAGACGTCGCGCTCGTTTCCATTCACGGGATCGTTGAGCAGGAGTTCGTTCAATACTGTGAGATCGATTCGGAAGAGATGGCAGGGCAGTATTTTGACCGGGATGAGGACGGAACGGATGCCGATTCGAAGCGCGAAACGGCAGCCGGGGACGGCCTTAAAGGCGTTGACAAGCTGATCTACGACGCGCTGCGGGAAGCCGTGGCGGAGATCGCGGCGGGAAGGCGCGACACAGGCCTTGTCAAAATACCGATCCCCGCAGGCACCCCCGGGATCAAAAGCAGGTATACGGCGGAAGATCTGGGACTCGAATACGTGTACAGCGGATCGCTCAATCCGGATCTGGCGGAGGCTTTGGAGAAGGCTGCGCCGGTCCATTACGACGAGATCATGGAGTGCCTGATCGCGGACAGCTCGTACGAGATGTTCCCTCTCACGGGAGGCGTTGAGAAGCCGGCAGGCAATGTTTTTCCTTTCCATGTCAGCGGAAGCGGAGACGATCTGGATGTGTATCCTGACGATCATGTGGAGATCGTGCTGATCCCGGCTGATGAATTCGCGGATCCCGATTCGGGCAGGTACGCGATCGATACGACCAGGGTCAGGATCGTACGCGTGGCCTCACATGCCGCGAAGAAGATCACACGAAGCGCGGCGAGCGTCGCGAACAAGACGGGAATGATACCGGTAACGAAGTGAGATATTAAGAAGACCAGAGGCGGGCGCCTCTGGTCTTTTGCTATGTATAAGATTGGGGAATGGGGCGGCGCGCACTGCACCGCCTTCTTTACCACGGAATTCCCTCATCTTCCGAGCGGGCCCAGCCGCTGCTGAGCATGTCGTAGTATTCCTGAGGGAGGTCCTCTATGGGCGCGGGCTCATCGGAAGGAGCTGCCCCGAAGGAGGAGCCGAACGGGGCACCGTCGCGCTGAGGAGGAGCGCTGAACTGAGCGGGGGCCTCGGGGACGCTGTAGGAGGGAGTTCCATATGAGGGGGCGCCGTGGGCGGGAGCGCTGCTCTGGCGCCTGCTGCGCGGAGGCGCCTCGCTCTTTTTCTCACGGCGGCTGCGCTCGCGGATCGCCTCATATTCCGTCAGGATGCGGCGGAAGTTCTCGATAATAAAGCGCTGTGCTTTTTCATTGTAGAAGACACGGTAGTATTCGTTGGGATAGATGCCTCCCTTTTCCGAGTACATGCCGAGTTCCTCTCCTTTCCGTGTGGGGACGGAGTTCTCTTTGCCGGTGTCGTTTATGGCGCGCTTTTCCAGATAGCCGTTCTCGCGGAGCCAGCCGGTGATCGTCGTCGCCGCGACCGGCATTTTCTGACCCTCGGGCAGGTATTCCTCGAGCTGCTTGAGGAAAAAGGAGATCTGCTGGTCCTGCAGGTAGCGATACTGCTGCAGGGTCTCATAGGGGAAGAGTTCGGAGGGCGGTATTTTGGCAGATCTTTCCCGCTGGGGGAGCTGGCCGACCACGCCGCCGCTTCCGTGCACGTCCGTGAGGACTTCGTCGATGAACTTCAGGCAGCGGTGCACGTTGACGTTGCCCAGCACCTCGTTCTCGGGCGCGGGCTTGTTGGTGACGGGGTTGCGGCCGGCGGACATGCGGCGGATGTATTGGATCGCGGTCTCAAGGCGCTTCAGGTCGTATTTGCTCATAGTTACCTCCCGGTGGTGCCGGAGTTCTCAGAATCCGGTGCTGTTGTCCTCGGCATCGTCGTCCTCAGTGCCGAGGCCGTAATAGAGTAGCGCGTTGTATGCGGCGTTAGCTTCGCGGCTCGCTTTGCGTTCCCGCCATGCGTCGATCTCGCTTCTGATGGCCAGCATCTCGTCGACGACGACCTCTGCCTTTTTGGGCTTTTCGTTGTAAAGATATGCGGTCATGCGGTCGATCGCCCGGGGGCTGCCCAGGTGTCCGGCGATCGCGTTCCCGAGATCCGGCGGAAAGCCGAGCGAGTCAAGGGCGCGGATCAGGTCGTCGCGGGAGCGGCGCCATTCTTCCCTGTGGTCTGTGTACATGTGGTCGGTATACATAAACGATCCTTCCTGTGACAGATCCTGTGATCCCTGTGTTCTGTCGGAGGGTGCCCCGCGGATGGAGAAGCACCTGTATTGAGATTAACGTACCGGACCGCGGTCGTCAATAAGCTGGTGCGGAGCTGATGCGACCGGCAGGCCCTGGCCGGTGGTCGCGACCGCAGCCCGGGCCTGCCGGTCGCGTGTCTGCAGGTCGCGGACCTGCCGGCTTCGGCGGAGCAGTGGCGCACGCGCCGCATCTCGGCTATAATAGAAGCAGAATGAGCAGAAGGAGGTAACACCATTTGGTTACGGAAAAGATGTATGACAAGCTCGCCGAGCTTGTGGTGAAAAAAGGCGCGAATGTGCAGAAGGACCAGCCCGTCGTGATCAGGGCGGGCGTGCAGGACGCCGCTTTTGTGAAGAAGGTCGTGAAACGCGCGTATGAAGCCGGAGCAAGGTATGTCTCCGTCGAGTGGCACGACGACGACCTGACGAAGATGTCCTATCAGTATGAATCTGTCGAGGTGCTGTCTGAAATTCCGCAGTGGAGATATGACAAGACCAAGTACCAGCACGACGGCGGCGCGTGCTATATCACGATCCTCTCTGAAAAGCCCGGCGTCATGGCCGACGTCGACAGCGAGAAGATCAAAGCTGCCAACATGGCATATTACACCAAGATGGCGGACCTGATCCCCTACACGATGAACAACGTGGGACAGTGGAGCGTGATCGGCGTGCCCTCCGTGGAATGGGCCAAAGTCGTTTTCCCCGACCTGAGCGAAGAGGAAGCTTTTGAAAAGCTGGGCGACGCGCTCTTTGCGGTGACCAGGGTCACGGAAGACAACGACCCGGTCGCCGACTGGGACCTCCACGACAAAGAACTCATCGCACACGCTGAGAGACTGAACAGCTATAAATTTAAGAAGCTTCATTTTACCGGCGAGAACGGAACGGACCTCGAAGTGGAGCTCATGGACGGCCACATCTGGGTCGGAGGAGGGTGCGTGACGCCGGGAGGGGTGTATTTTGACCCCAATATGCCGACGGAGGAATGCTTCACAATGCCGAAAAAGACGGGCGTCAACGGCATCGTGTACGCCTCCAAGCCCCTGGACTACGAGGGCAAGGTCATCGACGGATTCTGGCTTCGCTTCGAGAACGGCAAGGTCGTGGATTTCGGGGCAAAAGAGAGACAGGACTCCCTCGCTCAGCTCCTGAGCTTCGACGAGGGTTCCTCGTATCTGGGCGAAGTGGCGCTCGTGCCCTACGACTCGCCGATCTCGCAGTCGGG
>CAMOXN010000153.1 GCA_946629175.1 uncultured Lachnospiraceae bacterium
GCGATCACAGGTTTTTTCCCGTCCAGTTCCGCGAGATAATCCGCATAGAGCTTGTCCCAAACCTGCCGCTCGGACAGTCTTTTCAGCCCGTCCCCGGCATTCGGCGTATAAACATTGACAAAATAGAACTTCTCATAATCAAGGACAAGGAGCCGTCCTTCGTCATCCATCGGCTCGGGCGCCCCGATCCTGGGAACGATCTTCTCCGCCTTCATCCCCTCCCTGTAGAGGACCATCGTTCCCGCATACCCCTTTCTCGCCGGCGGTTCCGAGCTGACCCATTCGACTTGATAGCCGGGAAAATACTCCTCCAGGGCCTCCAGATGTTTCTTTTCAGGCCCTTTGGCGGACAGTTTCGTTTCCTGGATCGCGATGATATCCGCGTCTTCGGACCGGATCGTCTTCAGTACGTCTCTGGACAGCTGCGCCCTGGGTGACGCGGAGGTCAGGGCGGCATTCAGGGAATCCACGTTCCAGGATATGATTCTGAGCATAGTTTTCCTCCTTATCGAAGCGCTTGTGACACATTATCTCCTGTACCATTTCTCCGCCTGCTCGCGGAACTCGGCCAGGGACGGCTCATGCATATAGATCATGTGTCCCGAAGGATAGTAGGTGAACATGAGGTTCTTCTCATACTCCCTGTTCAGGAACACGTGGTCGTAGGTCCACTCCGCGGCAAAGAAAGGTGTCGCCATATCGTAGTATCCGCAGAGCACCCAGATCTTCATGAAGCGGTTCTTGGACATCGCTTCATAGATGATCTTCTCCTGGGTGAAACCGCTGGTCTCCGATGCGGGATATTTCCACTTCTCATTGACTTCCAGAGAGATCGGCTCATAGTGGCGGTCGGTGTGGAATCCCAGCTCATCGTTGATATACTGGTTGACCGCCATTCCGAAAACGTCGCTGAGCGCCGCCGCGGAGGGATCTGCTTCGCCGTCCGCCATGCTGCCGCCGGTGGCAGGTCCGGTATATCGCCCGTCGATGCGGCCGATCACAAGCCTCTTGTCGCTGAGGAGCTTTTCGCAGAAATCCCAGTACAGCACGCGCAGATTGGCCTTTAAGATATCCTCTCTGTCAAGACCTGTATAGACGGCGATCCGCGAAGCCACTTCTTCCCGCCGCGCGTCATCCAGCCTGCGCCCCGCGAACAGCGCGGACAGATACTCCCCGCCCGCGAACGCGCGCACTTCCTCAAGGAGATCCTCCAGCTTCATGTCCTGATACTGCGGAGCGAGCCTGCCGTGGTACCATGCGTCTGCCGCGTAGGTGGGCAGGTAGAGCGCATACGTGTAATCACTCGGCGTATTCTCCATCATGGTAGTGAAGTCATTGACGGAAGAGATCAGCATGATCCCGTTCAGGCCCAGCGAATATCTGTCGGACAGGTACTTGGCAAGTCCGATCGCCCGGATGGTGCCGTAGGATTCGCCCGCGAGGTATTTGGGCGACGACCAGCGGCCGTACCGGTTGATATAGAGGCGTATGAAGTCGCCCACCGTCCGGTTGTCGTTCTCATAGCCGATGAAGTTCGACAGATCAACTCCCTCCACAGGCCTCGAATAGCCGGTGCCCACCGGGTCGATGAACACCAGGTCCGTGATGTCAAGAACGGAGTAATCATTGTCCGCGATCGGCGCGGGGAACTGCGCCACCTGTCCGTCCTGATCGAACGCGATGCGGCGCGGCCCCAGAAAGCCCATGTGCATCCACTCCGAGCTGGATCCCGGTCCGCCGTTGAACACGAAGGTCAGCGGCCGGTCTGCAGCGCTCCCGAATCCTTCCACCGTATAAGCGGCAAAAAAGAGCTCGCATTTTCCTCCTGCCGTATCCACGACCATGGTGCCTGCCGTCACGGTGTAGTCCAGCGGCTGTCCGCGGACTATGGCACTGTGCTCTGTGGTGACCAGATGGTCTTCAGGCGGGGCAGGCGCATTTACCGGAGCCTGCGCCGACGCATTTGCTGCGCCGGAGGCCGCAGTCCCCTCCATAGCCGAGCCGCCGCTTGCTGCCAGCATGAAAAATGTGAGCAGGAACAATGTGATGCAGATGACTATGAACAGATTCATGTTGATACCTCTTTCGTTTCAGTTTGCTGTTAGGATCGCTGCTGTCTTTTTGCTCATTTCTCGCTCCGATCTGTCAGAACAGCTTAAAGAATCCCTTGCTGCTCTGACCTGTCTCCATCGCTCTCCACAGTCCCGGCGCATCGGGAGAATAGGCCAGAAAAGCATCCTTCAGCGCGCGGATAAAGAGCTCCAGCTCTTTTTCCACACCGTATTTAGCCGGTACAAGAACGGCCATGCTGTAAAAATCCTTTGCCGTCTTGGCCAGCTTCTCCTCGTCCGTGGAGTGCATGGTCCCGAACAGCTTCTTGGCGTAGCTGGGGCCTTCGCAGGTGGTCAGATAGCGAGCGGCGGTGTTGCGGTATTCCCAGTACGCGGCAGCGCGTTTCGACTCGTCCCATTCCTGCGCGTCCTCCAGGCCCAGGTCGCGGATGATCCCTTTGATCTCCCGCTCCCCTATTGCCTTTATGAAATACATGGGGCGCATGTATCCGGGCAGGATCACCATGTTCCAAAGGAAATTGTCGACCTTGCGGCTGCTGTCCCTGGGATCCGTATAGCGCTGCTCCATGAGCTCCCTGCGAAGAGCGTTCGCGCCGTCGTCTTCGCTCTCCTGAACAGCGGTCTTGTACAGTTCCCTCCTTCTGTCAGGGTCCAGTTCCTTGTAAAATTCTTTCCAGCACTCGCCAATCTGATACATCTGTGCCTCCTGTTACTATAATGATGCCGGGGTCAAAGGTCTTTTGCCCCCAAATGATGCTGCGGATCGCTCCGCTGCGCGGCTCCCGCGCTCCTACGCATCATTCAGTTGTCATACTGATCAATGTTCTCCATCGTGATCTCCGCATAGGGAAGACGGATATACTTCCCGTCCGCAAGCGGAAGATCGTCCGCGGGTTCCCCTGCGGCCACAGCCAGCGCCAGCTTCAGCATAGCCTCAGCCTGTCCCTTCCTGTCATTATACACGGTCCCGATCAGTTTTTCATTTCTTACGCCCTCCAGACCGACTTTTGTTCCGTCGATGCCTATGATGGCCGGCCTCTCCTTCGCCGGCGTCTCTCTTCTGTCATATTCATCCGCAGCGCCCAGCGCCATGTCGTCGTTATTGGCGAGCACCAGCTCTATGGCGTCCCCGTGCCGGTCGATCAGCTGGCCCATCCTGTTCTGGGCCTGCCCTCTGTTCCAGTTCGCAATGGAGGACTCCAGTTTCTCGATCTGAATTCCCTCTTCTATCAGCGCGTCCACGGAAGTCTCGCTCCGTACGATGGAATCCTGATGTCCCGCTTCTCCTTCCAGCACCACATACTGGATAACGCCGTCCCCGCTTCGGTCTGTCTCAGGATGCGCTTTCAGATATGCGGCGGCTGTGCGCCCCTCGATCTTTCCTGACTCAAAGGCGTCAGCTCCGACATAGTACAGCCTGTCCCAGCTCATAAGATCCTCTTCCACCAGCTCGCGGTTAAAAAAGATCACCGGTATATCCGCCTCCCTGGCCATCTCTATGATCATGGACGGATCGGTCCTGTCCACCAGGTTCACGCAGATCACATTGCAGCCCTTCGAGATCATTTTTTCCACCTGCTCGTTCTGGGTGATCTGGCTCTGGGCCGCATTGAACCGCAATACGCTGACTGCTGTCCCCTGCTCACGCGCGTTGACCTCCGCCACATCGGCCATGAAATCCTCCGTCAGTTCGGAGAGGAACGTGTCGTATTCGTCATAGACCGTCATTCCGATGCGGACCTCCCTGTTCCTGCGGCCGGTATCGGATCCGCAGCCGGCCATAAGGGCCGCGCTCAGGAATACGGCTAAAAAAATGGATAAAAATTTGCTTTTTCTCACATTTGCACTCCTCAAATGCTGTTGTGGTCATTTGGACCTGCTTTTAAACCTTTACCCTTGGGCTCAACTGCCAGGTCCGGATTTGTGTAAATTGCTGTAGGCAGTGTTTTGCCGGATTTTATGAATCATGGCTTATATTGGCGTCGGATCACTCCACCAAGAACAGTGCGGATGTATTCTTAGT
>CAMOXN010000154.1 GCA_946629175.1 uncultured Lachnospiraceae bacterium
ATGAAAATATCCTGCGGCATATGGTAGGTCGTCCCGCCGATCGTGACCTGGCGCTCCTGCATCGCTTCGAGCATAGCACTCTGCGTCTTGGCGCTGGAGCGGTTGACCTCGTCGAGCAGGACGAAATTGGCGAAGACCGGGCCGAAGATGGTCTCGAACTTGCCGGTCGACTGGTGATAGATCTGGGTCCCGATGATGTCGCTGGGAAGCAGGTCCGGCGTGCACTGGATGCGCGAGAACTTGCCGCTGACGGCGTCAGAGATCGCCTTGGCGGCCGTCGTCTTGGCCAGCCCAGGCACCGACTCGATCAGGATGTGGCCGTCCGCCACGACGGAAATGATCAGGGAGTTCCTGAGCGCTTCCTGTCCCACGACACGATTTGAGTAATAATCCGACAGTTTCTTAATGACTGATTGCGAGAAGTCGAACTCTTCCTTCGTGATTGTTCCGTTGTGAATGTTTTGATCCATCGTCTGCTGTTCCTTTCCATGCCGACCGCAGCCCGGGCCTTGCGGTCGAAAACGGTTTCGATCACAGCCCGGGCCTTGCGGTCCGCCTATTTTTTAATACCTAACTCTTTCCGGAGCTTTTTGTACCTGTCCTTTTCTTTTTTCGAGACATATCCCGGATCGTACAGGCAGTGCTGCATCACGTCCGCGTCTTTCAGGATCTCCTCCAGCGGTCCGTGCGTCATTTTCTTGTCGCTGTGGCAGCGGATCGCGGAGCAGATCTTTTCGATCTCCTTGTCCTCAAACAGTCCTGTCTCCTGCAGGATCCCGGCAGCCATCTCCGCGCCGCGGCGGGCGTGCTCTATGCTGTCTCCGGTCATATACGTCGCGATATCGTGCAGATATCCCGCGCAGGCCGCCAGCTCCACATCCTCTTCCCTGATCATTGCCAGCAGGACGCACGCCTGCGCGACGCCGAACATATGCACATAGCCCTCGTTACGAAATTCTGAATCCGGGATCCTCTCCAGCAGCCCGCTTACAATTTCACGGACTTTCTCGATCCGGTCTGTCCTGATTCCTGTATCCATTTTCCCTCCGTCATATCAGGCATGCCGGTCATTAAGCCTGCGGACTGACCTTCAGCCCTCCTTATCAGGGGCGACCGGCAGGCCCGGGCTGTGATCGCGATAACATCATTTCAAGGCGAGCGCCGCTCCCATCCCAAACGCTTTCCGGCATTCCTGCGGAAACACCTCGTTATGCCTTTTCTGCTTGTCTTCCGGATCGAACATTGTCCACTTCCAGTCGGTCTTGCTGTAGTCCTTGAGCTGAAGGGTGTTGCCGCTGACAAGCACTTCCGTCGGCCCCACAAAGCCGTTCAGGGTCCGCTGGTAATTCTGCAGCAGGTCCTTGTAGAATGTGTCCGGCGCATTACTCGTCATTATGAGCAGTACGGGGATCGGCCGCTCATTGCAGCACGGCGTCTCCAGATTATAGGTCAGGTTCTGGAAGATCAGGCGCTCATACAGCGCCCGGAAAGAGGACGTCAGCTCGCTCAGATAGTTGGGCGAACCGATGATCAGTCCGTCCGACTCCCTGATCGCGTCCAGGACAGGCGTCAGGCCGTCCCTGCAAACGCAGTGCCCCTTGAACTTTTCTTTCTTGCAGCCGAAGCACGAAATGCATCCGGTGAACTTTTCCAGCCGGAAAAGATCGAACTTCCGCACTGTCGCGCCTTCTGATTCTGCGCCTTTGACAGCCTCCGTGATCAGAGTGTCCGTGTTCCAGTTGAGCCGCGGGCCGGCGTTTACGGCTACCAGTGTTTTACCCATACTCTATATCCTTTCTTTCCATGTACTCAGTGCTTCTTCCGCAGACGCCTGCAGAGGGGCGCTTTACTGTATTTTCTCCCCGTTCACGAGGACAACGTTCATCGTCTCCACTTCGACCTTTTCCCATACGCCTTCCGTCACGTAAGGTTCGGAAGCGAGGTACTCGTCCAGGGCGGCACGGGATTCGAATTCCAGCACCAGGACGGACCCCTTCATCTTACCCTCATCGTCCAAAAGACCGCCGGCGCAGATGATCCGCTTACCGAGCGTCTTCATTCCTTCCAGATGGCGCGGGCGGACAGCCAGCCTCTTCTCCAGCATGTTGGGGCCGTCGCAGGCTTTGATCATGAACTGCATTCTGGTTCCTCCTCTGTATTTATTTCAGCAGGCCATACTGCTTGTACAGGTCAAGGATCCGGATGTACATCAGGCGGTTGCCCATATACTGCCTGTAGGTGGCTGTCTTCTCCTTCCCCTTCGCTTTCAGCTCATCCATCGCCTTTTTCTCCTGCTCGCACTGAGCCTGTATATCACTCAGCATCGCTTCGAATGCCTGTAATCTGTCCATATCGCTGCTCCTCACTTTCTATCTGCGAAATCGTAAGACGCCCGGACCCATGAATACAATTCCGTATCCAGTTCCTCCGGTCTGCTGACAACAATATGATGCGTCCACCTTCCCGGGTATGGCTCTGTTTTGACAGCGACGCGGGCAGAATCCAGCGGCGCGGGAAGACCCAATGTGATCACCATATAACCTTCCGGCAGTTCTGCCTTCCGCTTCACTCTCGCAAAAGAGACGCAGGCAAAAACGTGCCGGTTGTAAAAAGTGATCTGCGTTTTCTGAACGCGCCTGTTCACGTTTGAGAATGAGCTGTACAGAGCTTTTTCGAAGGCTACATACAGTTCTAACGCGCCTTGATGCCCCTCAAAGAACAGCAGCGTCTCCAGATCGAGTTCTTTCATTTTCTGACTCTATTGCCTTTCTGTTTACTTCTTGCTTCGTACCGGACTCTTGCTGTTGCAGTGAAATCGCTTGCTTTATGAAAACACTTACTAGATTATAACTTATTATGTCTTGTGAAGGAACTGCCGAGCGGGTCAAATTAACCTTGGGGCATTTGAGCTCAGAGGTCAAATGGCCAGAGGTCAAATAGCCCCAGGTCATTTGAGCTCAGAGGTCAAATGGCCCTCAAAGACCCGCTTTGAAGCGTTGGGTACACAAGGGGGAATCAGGATATTTGGAATCCATAGAACTCTGTCATTTAGTGGAGGTTGGGTACAGATGAGTGAATTAGAAAAAAAGGAATCCATCAGGATTTGCTGGTTGGGCACATCAGCATCTATGTCAGAAAACGGCCCACAAAATCAATAATGATTTTGTAGGCCGTTTTTTCTGAAATCTCCGGAAGTGCCCAACCAGGCTTATATGTCTTGAAATCCATGGATTCCAAATCTGCACAGAGCATCTTGTGTACCCAACTGCCAGGAAACTGTGGATTCCATTTTGAAAAAACTGAGGCGATGTGCCCAACCCGATCTCTTCCCGACTTGGTAAAACGACCTCTTGGTCAAACGACCTCAGAGGTCAAGTGACCAGGTCAAACAACCTCTGAGGTCAAATGACCCAACCGCAGGTCGGATCTGCGGCCGCGGCCTTAATCCAGCAGCGCCTTATCGACGATCTGGAAGTTGGCCCTGTGAATATACAATGCTTTTCCATCGATCATGAGCTTAGTGAATCGCGGCAGATCCTCCTGGATCTCCCAATAGACCTTTTCCCCGGAAAAAGCGTAGATCGGCGCTCCCATCTGTGATTTGATGACCACCACCATAGGTTTACCGAATTCATTCTTGATGCTGTTCACCTTACCGCTGATCAGCGTCGAGTCCAGGATCCCCGATGAGTCGCTCTCTATTTTGTCCAGGTAGAATTCATATTCCGGCGTGAGCCGCTTGTCATAGAAAACGCAGGTGTCACCGCAGGAGATCAGCTGTCTGCCGTCGATCGTGATCGTGATCACCGAGCTCAGGGTCTTCGTCGTGTACCATTCATCGGTCGTGGAGGCGTAGGTCTTTTCTTCCACGACATTGTTGTCGATGTCGATCTTCTTGCCGTGGGATTTCAGCGTGCGGATCCCTGTATTGTCGAAAATATCGATATAATACTCGTTTCCGATGATACTGCCGTGGAGATCGTGGATCCCGCTCTGCATCTTGGCGCAGCCGGCGGCGGCTGTCATCACTGCCAGAATTATTGCGATCGTTAAAGCTCTCTGTATTTTCCTCATTTTTCGTT
>CAMOXN010000155.1 GCA_946629175.1 uncultured Lachnospiraceae bacterium
ATAGTCGTTGGCGTTGGCGGTGCAGGCAACAACGCTGTTAACCGAATGGTAGATGTAGATGTTACAGGTGTAGAATTCATCGGTGTGAACACTGATGTGCAGGCTCTCAATCTCTGCAGAGCTCCCAGACTCCTGCAGATCGGCGAGAAACTGACCAAGGGACTCGGCGCCGGCGCCGTTCCGGAGATCGGACAGAAGGCGGCGGAAGAGAGCGCTGACGAGATCGCGCAGGCGATCAAGGGCGCGGATATGGTCTTCGTTACATGCGGCATGGGCGGCGGCACAGGTACCGGCGCGGCACCCGTTGTAGCTAAGATCGCCAAGGATATGGGTATCCTCACTGTCGGTGTCGTTACAAAGCCTTTCAGCTTTGAGGCGAAGAGCCGTATGCAGAGAGCGCTCGTCGGCATCGAGAACATCAAGGACAACGTGGATACCCTGATCGTGATCCCCAATGACAAGCTTCTGGAGATCATGGACCGCAGGACCACTCTTCCCGAGGCGCTCAAGAAGGCGGATGAAGTCCTTCAGCAGTCCGTACAGGGAATCACGGACCTGATCAATGTTCCTTCCATCATCAACCTGGACTTCGCGGATGTCCAGACCGTCATGAGGAACAAGGGCGTTGCGCATATCGGAATCGGCTACGGCAAGGGCGAGACCAAGGCTACCGACGCTGTCAAGATGGCAGTGGAGTCCCCTCTTCTGGAGACCACGGTCAGCGGCGCTACCGATGTCATCATCAATATCTCCGGTGATATCTCCCTGGCAGACGCGTCTGATGCGGCCAGCTATGTGCAGGACCAGGCGGGCGACGATGTCAACATCATCTTCGGCGCCATGTACGATGACAGCAACACGGATGCCTGCGATGTCACTGTCATCGCGACCGGTATCGGCAGCAGAGATACTATTCCGAACAATTACACGAGCTTCAACAACAGGAAGCCGGCTGCTCCCAAGCAGCAGACTTTCAGCAGCTACCAGGGAGCTTCTTCAAGGCCCGCTGCTCAGCCCGCGAGACCTGCCAATACACAGACCAATGTGAGAAGCAGCGTCAAGCAGGAGAGCCTTGATATTCCTTCCTTCCTGAGGCAGCCGCCCAGAAGGTAAGCAGAGTTGATGTTCTCCCGCTCATAAGAGCGGGGAAGATCCCGCGGCCGGCGGTCGAGTCCGGCACGGATTCCGCCCGGAATTGATAAAAGTGTTAAATAGTACTTGACAAATACATGGCTGTCCGAATATAATAATCGGGCAGCCATGATTCGGGGACATAGCTCAGTTGGGAGAGCGCTGCGTTCGCAACGCAGAGGTCGCGGGTTCGAATCCCGTTGTCTCCACTAAATAAACCTCAGACACTGGTATCGGTGTCTGAGGTTTTTTTCTGTTGCGCGAAGAAATGAGCCATACCGACAGGTGAGAGGCTTTCGGCCTCTCACCTGTCGCGGCATTCGCAGTATGTGTCCGATCCAACATCCAGCCGATTGTGAGCGAGCTCACATCGTCTGTCTGTTGTCTCGTCCACGCATGGCTCATTGCTGTGCGCAAATATCGACCGTCCCGGTCAAATGTGCGATAATTTATGCACAATTTGAGCAATTATCAAAATGTTTTCCACAAAATAATCCACATTATCCACTTTTTGGCATTGACCGCATGGGTCAATCATCAATCTCCTCAAAAATGGATCGCTTCCTGCCGTTTACATAATTGTTCCTGAGGGCATCGATGACGCGGCGCGCTTCGCGCTGCGTGACAAATCCCGACTGCAGATACAGGGGATCCGGGTCGTGGCCGTCAAGATAGTAGACAGCGCCTTTGTGGCGAAGCGTTTCGCCGCACTTCTGTCCGAGAATGGCGACAGAATCAGATGGGCTTGCCACCTTGAGGCATACCCTGGCCGGAAAGCTCTCCCAAAGTCCCCGCAGGGAGCCGGGATGGGAGGAGGCCAGGATCAGGTGGATCCCGCAGGGGCCTGCCAGCTCCGCCATTCGGAGGATAAAGGCCATAGCCGCCTGTTTATTGGAGGCGAAAAGCCTGTGGTACTCCGTGATCATGATCACGCGGTGCCTCAGGTGACCGCCGCGCTCGTTATACTGGAAAATATTGCGGCAGCCGGAGTTGTAAAGAACGCCGGTCCTCCGGTCGATCTCCCTGCTCATGTCGGAGAGCATGGCCATTGTCTGGCGGACGGAACCGATCACGTGGCAGTAGGGGAGGTCCGCATAGCCGTCGAACCCCAGATTCCCGGAAGAGCACAGAAAGAGCTCGATCTCGTCGGGGACCTGGTGCATCAGGATACTTATAAGAATTCCCTCCAGAAATTCGTCGAGACCGCTGCTGGGGCTTCCCCCTACCAGGAGGTGAGGGACGTCAGTGAGCTCATGGAGGACGCATTCGCGGTAAATGTTCATACCGATCGCGAGGGGGATCCCCTGCGAATTCTCGTATTCCCTGCTGCACAGAAGATCGCCGAGCCAGACCGGGTCGCGCTGCCAGGGGACATCGATGTAGACGCGCCCCGCATTCCTGTAGACGCGTATATCCTTCCTCCGGAAAATATACCGGTAGGCCTGCTCGAGCCTTATGATGCGCTCCGCGCTCTTCATGTTCGCGGGCCTTATGCCGAACCGGGTCATCATAGGTCCCTGTATACTTACATCCAGTACCCCTTCGATGTCATTTTCAGCCCAAAGATCGATCAGGTCATCAATGTAAGGATTGATGGCCTGGTCGTTCCACCGCGAATGATATTTGAGTAATTCCCGTGCTTTGGGGAGAGTAAATACTGCCATTTTCTGTTTTCACCACTGATACGCTATAATATGGGGGCTGCGTAATATCGATTATAACATGTTTGCAGTTGTCATGGTATAATTATCCTTACGGCGCAATAAGCCGGAGGAATGGAGAATCAGTATGATCAGGATGATCGGACTCGACCTGGACGGCACGCTGCTTACCGGGGACAAGAGAATAACGGAACAGAACCGGATCGCGCTTCAGAAGGCGTCCGGGAAGGGGATCCACATCGTTCCCGTTACGGGGCGGCCGCTTTCGGGCATACCCCTGCAGGTCACGGAGCTTGCTTTTATACGGTACGCGGTCACATCTAACGGCGCCGTGGTCACGGACATGCTGTCCGGGCGTACGATCCGGAAGCGCTGTATGACAGTCGGAAAGGCGGAAGAGGTGCTCAGGACGGCCGAAGGGGATGCTGTCATCCGCGAATTCTTTACAGAAGGAAGGGGCTTCCATGACGGGAAGACCAGGGCGCTTCTGTGGAAGAAGTTCGAGGGAACGCCGATCCTCCGCTATCTGGAACGGAGCCGCGATCAGGTGGACGACCTTTACAAAAGCCTGAGGGAGAAAAAGGGCGGGATCGAGAATCTTTCGATCATGTGCAGATCCCGCGAAGAAAGGGACCGGCTCATAGCCAAAATACAGAAAATTGACGGCGTCCGCATCATACTGCCGGTGCCGACGGACATGGAGATCACGTCCGCGGAAGCCGACAAGGGAGAGGCGCTGATCGCCCTCGCGGAGGATCTCGGTATCCGCAGGGAAGAGGTCATGGCGATGGGAGACGGCCACAACGATCTCGGCCTCATGAAAGCTGCGGGCCTGTCTGTCGCTATGGGCAACGCGTCGCGGGAGGTCATGGATGCGGCCGACTATGTGACTTTGGATAATGAGCACGACGGCGTCGCGGAGGCGATCCGCAAGTACGCGCTTGAGGCGTGAAGAAAGGAGCCGGATTATGTATGGCGCTATTTTGGGGGATATCATAGGAAGCCCCTACGAATTTGATCAGAATAACATTAAGACGACGGATTTTGAGCTCTTTTCCGAGCGGTCCGAGTTCACGGACGACAGCATAATGACCCTCGCCGTGGCGGAGGCGATCATGAACTGCGGGATCGACGCCGACGAGGAGACGATGAAGAAGGCGCTGGTCGATGCCATGAAGAAGTACGGGAGCAGATATCCCTTCGCGGGATACGGGGTCAACTTCAGCATGTGGATCGCGCAGGAGGATCCCAAGCCTTACAACAGCTTC
>CAMOXN010000156.1 GCA_946629175.1 uncultured Lachnospiraceae bacterium
TCTTGACGCTCATTCTGGTGCCCGGCCGGACGCTGCTCGTGATGAACACGTTGGAGCCGATGACGGATCCTTCGCCGATGACGGTCTCTCCGCCGAGGATCGAAGCGCCGGCGTAGATCGTGACGTTGTCCTCGATGGTGGGGTGTCTTTTGACACCGCGGAGCGACTGGCCGCCCTTGGTGGAGAGAGCGCCGATCGTGACGCCCTGGTATATTTTGACATGTTCGCCGATGATGGAGGTCTCACCGACGACGATACCGGTCCCGTGGTCCATGAAGAAGTATTTGCCGATCGTGGCGCCGGGATGGATGTCGATACCGGTGCGGCTGTGCGCGTATTCGGTCATGATGCGCGGGATCAGCGGCACTTTGAGAAGGAACAGCTCGTGCGCGAGGCGGTTCACCGTGACCGCGAGAAGTCCGGGGTAGCAGAGGACGATCTCTTCCTTATTGTAAGCGGCGGGGTCACCCTGGTAGAAGGCCTCCATGTCCGTGTCTGAGTATTCCCGGATCTTGGGAATGCGGCTGATGAAAGTGATGGCGATATCCTCCGCGGTCTCCTGGATCTTCTCTTCCGGAGCCTGCGCGCAGTCATCGCGGAAGCGGAGCGCGATCGCGATCTGCTTGGTCAGGTTGTAGACGACGTCCTCGATCAGGATGCTGATCCTGCTGTTGTCGTTGTAGCTGCGGTAGTTCTTCTCCCTGTAATATCCCGGATAGAGGATGTTCAGGAGCTTCTGGACGATGTCGACGACCGCCTCGTTGTCCGGCTGGCTGAACACGTCCATGTTGTCGATGTCCCTGCCGTTCTTATAGTCATCCAGGATGCTCTCCGTGATCTTCAGGATCCGCTCGCTGATCTCTTTTTCCCTCCTGGCTCTTGCTTTGTTTGATCTTTCTCTTGCCATATCTTTTCTTTACTCCTTGTCAGCTTTCCGCATTTCCCACAAGATAATTGATGAACTGCTGCGCCGTGCGCCCCGAAGCGCCGCCGCTCCTGAGCTCCCACTGGTTGGCTTTCAGGGCCAGTTCCTCTTCCGTGAGGGTGATCTCCGGATACCGCTTGGCCAGTTCTCTGACGATGTGCAGGTACTCCTGATGCGAGGGCTTGAGGTACCCGATCGTGACACCGAAGCGGGCCACCAGGGACAGCTTCTCCTGGACCGTATCGCTTCTGTGCATCTCGTCGTCCGACCTGTCCGTTCTGTCGCTCCATGTCTCCCGGATGATGTGCCGCCGGTTCGAAGTCGCGTAGATCAGTACGTTCTCGGGCTTGGTCTCAAGGCCGCCCTCGATGACGGCCTTCAGGTACTTGTATTCGATCTCGAATTCTTCAAAAGAGAGATCGTCCATATAGATGATGAACCGGTAATTGCGGTTCTTGATCTCGGTAATGATGCGCTGCAGGTCCTTGAACTGGTGCTTGTAGACCTCGATCATCCGAAGGCCCTGGTCGTAATAGCGGTTCAGGATCGCCTTGATGCTGGTGGATTTACCTGTCCCGGCATCTCCGTAGAGGAGCACGTTGTTGGCCATCCGCCCGTGGACGAAAGCTTCCGTGTTGGCGATGAGCTTCTGTTTCTGGAGTTCGTAGCCGATCAGGTCGTCGAGCTGTACATCGCTGGTCGCCGTGATCGGGATCAGGAATTCTTCCTCTTTGTTGTCGTCATTGACGCGGAAGGCCTTGTTGAGGCCGAACTTGCCGACACCGTATTCCTTGTAGAAACCGGTGATGATATCGTACATCTCCTGCTCGGGAGAACGGGCTACGACCGCAGCGTCTGCTGCAGCGTCGACCGCAGGCCCGACCTGCGGTCGGCAGGCTTCCTCGATCCTGGCGCTGAGCTCCTGCACTTTCTCGCTGACGCTCCGGTTGAAGACCCGCTCGGGTTTTCCGACCGCGGTGTAATTCTCGAGGATCGTGAAGCAGTTTATGCCGAGAGCGCTCTCGATCCTGCTGAAGTCGTAGCAGAACAGCTCCCGGAAGATCTTGAAATCGTTGAGCGCGAACGCGTTGACGCTCCCCTCGTTGGCACCGACCTTCTCGGAGACCAGCGTGAAGGGCGTCTCCGTCGTCGCGATCAGAAAAGCCAGATAATTGTGCCAGAGGTTCCTGTTGAAGCCGTATCTGGTCGCGAGGTCCAGCAGCCGGTGCACCTGCTCGTAGATCTCGCCGGTCAGTTCCTCCCTGTCGTAACTGCCCTCGTCAAAGCGCCGGCAGATCTCAGCAAGACAGTGAAGGATGCTCTCTTCTCCGATCCCTCTGTAAATGATCAGTTTGGATGTCAGTCGGTACATATTCCCCCGCTCCTTTCTGATAATATGGTTCATTATACATTTTTAGAAATTGCACTTCAATAGAAACACCGTTTAGGCTATAATAGTCGAATAGTTGTTTTTTTCGTGAGGGCCATGGTCACAGCAGCGGACCGTGGCCAAAATAGTGAACGAGAAGAGAGGTGAAATCGGCCATGCAGATCGGATTTGATAACAACAAGTATCTCAAGATGCAGTCAGAGCATATCAGGGAGAGGATCGCGAAGTTCGGCGGAAAGCTCTATCTCGAGTTCGGCGGAAAGCTTTTTGACGATTATCACGCGTCAAGGGTGCTCCCCGGTTTTCAGCCCGATTCCAAGATCACGATGCTCTATGAGCTCAAGGACCAGGCGGAGATCGTCGTCGCGATCAACGCGGCGGATATCGAGAAGAATAAGGTCAGGGGTGATCTCGGCATCACTTATGACGAAGATCTCCTGCGCCTTGTGGATGCTTTCACCAAGAACGGTTTATATGTGGGCAGCATCGTCCTGACACGTTTCGCGAACCAGCCTTCCGCCATCGCTTATGAAAAAAGGCTCCAGGCTCTGGGCCTGAAGGTCTACAGACACTATCCGATCCCCGGCTATCCGGTGGACATCCCCCGGATCGTCAGTGAAGAAGGATACGGAAGGAACGACTACATAAAGACAACAAGGCCCCTCGTCGTCGTTACGGCGCCCGGCCCCGGCAGCGGCAAAATGGCCACCTGCCTCTCTCAGCTCTATCACGAGAACAAGCGCGGCATCAAGGCCGGTTACGCCAAGTTCGAGACCTTCCCGGTCTGGAACCTGCCGCTCCGCCACCCGGTGAACCTCGCTTATGAGGCGGCAACCGCCGATCTTGACGACATCAACATGATCGACCCCTTCCATCTGGAAGCTTACGGCGAGACCTGCGTCAACTACAACCGCGATGTGGAGGTGTTCCCTCTTCTCAACGCGATCTTTGACAAGATCTACGGGGAGTCGCCCTACAAGTCACCCACCGACATGGGCGTCAACATGGTCGGCAACTGCATCTGCGACGACGGCGTCTGCCGGAAAGCGGCAAGACAGGAGATCATCCGCCGCTATTACGACGCGCTCTGCGAAGTCCGCAAGGGAGCCGCGTCGGAGGAACCTGCCCACAAGATCGATATGCTGATGAAGAAAGAGGGCATTGAAGTCTCCGAAAGGTCTGTGGTGATGGCCGCCAACCTCAACGCGGAGAAGACCGGCGCTCCGGCGGCGGCTATGGAGATGGCGGACGGCACTATTTTGACAGGGCGGACGTCGGAGCTTCTCGGCGCGTCCTCCGCGCTCCTTCTGAACGCGCTCAAGCGCCTGGCGGGGATCGAGGACAGCGTCAAGCTGATCAGCCCCCAGATCATCGCGCCGATCATGGAGATGAAGATCGACCACCTTGGAAGCGACAACACGTCGCTCCTGCACCTGAACGAGCTCCTGATCGCGCTGGCGATCGCGGGCGTCACGGATCCCAACGCGAAGGCGGCGATCGACCAGCTCGAGAACCTGAGGGGGCTGGAGGTCCACTCCTCCGTCATCCTCTCACAGATCGACTCCGGCGTTTTCAAGAAACTCGGAGTGAACCTGACCTGCGAGCCGCAGTACGAGAGCAATAAACTGTATCACAAATAAGAACAAAAGGGCTGAAAAGTAACTCTCTGCCCACATTTATTGTCAAGCTTTTCAAGATTTTTGTGCGTATGGGGCGAACGAGATATGTCGTTCGCC
>CAMOXN010000157.1 GCA_946629175.1 uncultured Lachnospiraceae bacterium
CCCGTTCAAAAATCGCGCAATAAGGTCAGTTTACTTTTTGGCGGTTTCCAACTATACTTAAATGTACGGCTAATTTACTGCAGACAACACTTACACTGAAGGAGTATAGAATGCTGGAGCTTAAGAACATCCGCTTCGACGTCCAGGAAGGTCATCAGGAGATCGAGATCATCCGCGACGTCAGCATGACGATCCCCGACAACAAATTCGTTGTCATAACCGGCCCCAACGGCGGCGGCAAGTCCACGCTGGCAAGGCTCATCGCCGGCATCGAGAAACCTACCGCCGGCACGATCCTTCTCGACGGAGAAGATATCACCGAGAAGTCCATTACCGACCGCGCCCGCATGGGCATTTCCTACGCGATGCAGCAGCCCGTCCGTTTCAAGGGCATCGAGGTCATCGACCTCCTCCGCCTGGCATCGGGCAAAAAACTGTCCGTCGGCGAGGCCTGCATGTACCTGTCAAGGGTCGGCCTCTGCGCCAAGGATTATATCAACCGCGAAGTCAACGCCAGCCTGTCCGGCGGCGAACTCAAGAGGATCGAGATCGCGACCGTCCTGGCGCGCGGCACCAAACTCTCTGTCTTCGACGAACCCGAAGCAGGGATCGACCTCTGGAGCTTCCAGAACCTGATCCAGGTCTTCGAGCAGATGCGGGACTCGATCAAGGACAGCTCGATCCTCATCATTTCCCACCAGGAGAGGATCCTGGAGATCGCGGACGAGATCATCGTCGTGGCAGACGGAACGATCGACCGTATGGGGCCGCGCGACGAGATCCTGCCATCCCTGATCGGAACGACATCAGCTGTGGGCGCCTGCGTGCCCATGGGAGGCAGACCGGCTTCCGTCCCGCCCATCCCCACCGATGAGAACGGGAACCCTATTCCCAAGTCCAGGGAGAAGTCCGGCGAAAGCGTTCTTCCCGTTTCCGGGTCCGGTGAGAAAGGAGGGCAGGCCTAAATGGAATTCAAGAAATTAGATGCGATCCAGAAGAGGATCCTCATGGAAGTTGCGGACCTCCACTCCGTCCCGGAGGGCGCCTACAACATCAGAAGCGACGGCCAGCTGGCAGGGCGCCAAAACTCCGCCAACATCGAGATCGTCTCCAAGAAAAACGGATCCGGGATCGATATCCACATTAAGCCCGGCACGAAAAATGAGAGCGTCCACATCCCTGTGATCATGGAAAAGAGCGGCCTGCACGACGTCGTCTATAACGATTTCTTCGTAGGAGAAGACTGCGACGTGATCATCGTCGCGGGATGCGGCATCAACAACTGCGGCAACATGGACTCCGAACACGACGGCATCCATCGTTTCTTTGTCGAGAAAAACGCAAAAGTCCGCTATATCGAGAAGCACTACGGGGAAGGCGACGGGACCGGCAAGAGGATCCTCAATCCGGTCACGGAAGTTTACATGAAAGAGGGAAGCCATGTGGAGATGGAGATGGTCCAGATCAAGGGCGTCGACTCCACCGACCGCAGTACGATCGCCAAGCTCGGCAAAGGCGCGAGCCTGATCGTCAAGGAGCGCCTGATGACACACGGCGAGCAGTATGCCGCCAGCGCTTACACGGTGGACCTCGACGGCGACGGCTCCAGCGCGGACATCGTCTCCCGCTCCGTCGCGCGCGACAAGTCCTACCAGAAGCTCGACCTGCGCGTCAACGGCAACGCAGCCAGCAGCGGCCACACCGAGTGCGATTCCATCATCATGGATGAGGGACGCATCCTCGCGGTCCCGCAGCTCGAGGCGAACTGCACGGAATCCGCGCTGATCCACGAGGCGGCCATCGGCAAGATCGCCGGCGACCAGCTGATCAAGCTCATGACGCTCGGCCTCACCGAGAAAGAGGCGGAGGAGCAGATCGTCAATGGATTTTTGAAGTGACATTTCCGTAAATATTGGCATAGTTAAGAGAGACAGTATACCCGTCGTCGGCTCACGTTCCAAAAATGCGCTCACAGGGAGCGCATTTTTTATGCTCTCCGCCGGGTATACTGTCTCCCTTTTTCTATGCCCTCATTTCACCGCGCACTGCCCCGCTTCACTCCGGGATCTCCCCCTCCGCTCCGGCCTCCGCAAGCGGCACAGGTCCTCCCTTTCCTCTCCACCGCGCGAACCAGTAAATGATCTCTATGGCGCAGCAGGTCATCCATCCGACCGGATACCCGAATCCCACGAGCGCCGGCGTATTCGCTATAAAGTGTGTCAGCACGAAGAGATAGATCTGCCTGATGACCACAAAACACCCCAGCATGATGACCATCGGTCCCCTGGCGTCGCCCTGCCCTCGCAGCGCACCTGCGATGACGTGGTTCACGCAGTTGAACACCAGGAAGAGCACATTAGTCCTGATAAAGAGCACTGCGAATTCGATGACCGAGGGATCGCTCGTGAACAGCCGGTTGACCGGCGCGGCGAACACGAACAGCGGCACCGCGATGGCCGCCGTCACACCGATGGTCAGGAACACCGCAGTCCACGTGCCCCGATCAGCGCGCCTGTACTTGCGGGCGCCTATATTTTGGCTGACAAAGGTGGTCGCCGCCATCGAGACGCTGTGCATCGGGAGCAGTATGAACTGGTCCAGCTTGTTATAGCAGCTCCAGCCCGCCATGCAGCTCGAGCCAAAGTAGTTGACGTAAGACTGCACGAACACGTTGGAGAAGGCCGTGATGGTCGACTGGAGTCCTGCCGGGACCGCCACGCTGAACACGTCCAAAAGGATCCCTTTGTCAAAATACATATCCCTCCAGACGAACCGGTAGATCTCATCCGTCTTCCGCAAAAGGCGCATGCACAGCACCGCGGAGACCATCTGGGAGAGGATCGTCGCGTAAGCCACGCCGGCGATCCCCATATGACCGGCGATCACGAACAGCAGGTCGAGAACAATATTGAGAAGACTGGTCAGCACGAGGAACATGAGCGGCCGGGTCGTGTCCCCCACCGCGCGCAGGATGCCGCTGCCGATGTTGTAGATGAGAAGCCCGGAGATGCCCCCGAGATAGATGGTAAGGTAGGTCGCCGCGTCCGCGAACACGTCGTCCGGTGTCGCCATGAAGCGGAGCATCCCCTTTACGCCGAGGACGCCGAGGATGGTGAACAGTGTGCAGAGCACGAAAGTCATCGCCATGGTCGTCTCTATGGAGTCGTGCAGCTCTTTGTATCTGCGCGCACCGAAATTCCGCGAGATCACAACGCCTGCGCCCGTCGCGAATCCGTTGAAAAAGAACACGAACATGTTCGTGATCATCGTCGTGGAGCCGACCGCGGCGAGAGCTTCTTTGCCGACAAAATTGCCCACCACGATCACATCCACCGTGTTGTACAGCATCTGGAACGCATTGCCCAGCATCAGCGGCAGTGAGAACAGTATGATCTCGCGCAGGATCGAGCCCTGCGTCATGTCTCTCGTCCTGCTGCGTTCCTTCGGTCTTGCCAATTTCATTTTTAACCTCTTCGATTTGAACGGGGGACAGTTCCCTGTTCAACTTTTTTGAACGGGGGACAGTCCCCCGTTCAAATTCCCCCGTTCAAATTCCGTTCAAATTCAGCCGGGCCGCCATCGGCCGATGATCACAACCTGATCCCCATGAACGGCAGCACGCCGTAAAACAGGGCGCCCAGCGCGGCGGCGCTCAGGATCACCTTAGGCACGGTCCACTTCCTCTTCATGAGCAGGTACAACATCAGCGCCGCGATGGCGACAGCAAACGGGTCGAGTCCCTTTTCCGTAAAGAAATTGTCCCTGCTCAGCGAAATGCACACCCCAATGATAATGGCTATACAGATCGGCTTGACAAAGGTCATGACCGTGCGCATCACATCGCTCTCTTTGAACTTTTCAAAGAAGACCGCGATCACCATCGTCAGCGTGAATGCCGGCGTGAGGACGCCGAGCACAGCCGCGATACTGCCGGGAAGGCCGGCCGTCTGTGTCCCCGTGAATGTCGCGCAGTTGATCCCCAGAGGTCCCGGCGTCATTTCCGCGATAGCCACCAGATTCGAGAGATCCTGCGAATTCATCCAGCCGTG
>CAMOXN010000158.1 GCA_946629175.1 uncultured Lachnospiraceae bacterium
TTTACAGCGCCTCTTTCACCGAGTAATCTCCGATGGTGATCCCGAGATTGCCGTTCCTTGTGCGGATCTCATCGATGAAATCCTTGGGGACCGTTCCGCCCGGAAGCTGCACGTCGTAGGTCAGTTCATAGAGTGTCCCCATGTTGGTGGTGCGGACTTTCGAGAGCCGGGTGTGTTTGGTGTATTTATCGAAGATATCATCGAAAAGCCCGTTGTAATCGAAATTCTCGGGGATGGTGATCTTCAGTTCTTTTTCACTCGCAGGCCCCGAGCCGAAACCGATCGATGTCAGAGCCAGTGTCATCAGCGCGACCATCAGGAAAAACAGCGCTGCCAGTCCCACATATCCCATGCCGAGCGCCAGGCCCATTGCCATAACGGAGAAGATCGCCGCGATCTCCCGGGCAGTGCCGGCGATGCTGCGGAAGCGGACGAGGGCGAAGGTGCCGGCGACCGCAACGCCTGTTCCGACATTTCCGTTCACCATCATGATGACGACCGTGACGGCCATGGGAAGGATGGCAAGTGCCAGCGAGAAGCTGGAGCTCTGCCTTGAGCGGTATGAGAATACGAGCGCCGTCAGGATGCCGAGTGCCATCGCGACGATAACACAGATGAAAAATGTAGTGAGGGTGACAGAACTCCCAATAATGCTGCTGAACATGTTTTTCTCCTTTCTCCGGTCTTTTTGGATTTTCTGACCGCTTTAACTTCTTCAGTTCTCTTGATTTCTTCAGTGTCTGCAACTTTTTCAGTATTTATGACTTCTTCAGTTTTATCAGCTTTTTCAGTTCCTTTAATTACCACAGCTTCCTGCGCTTCGCAGAACCTCAGGAGCGCCGAAGGGCTGAAAGCCTCCCGGGCAATGAAGCGCTCATAGCAGGCCCCGTATTTGGAAAAGCTCCCGGGATAGATCCGGTTCCTGCTCAGGATCGGCACGAGCCAGAGCGGCATGGCGTCCTTGACCTTGACTTCCATGATGACCGTGCCGTCATCCGTGACGGGGGCGCCGTGGTCGCCGCTCCTAAGATCCAGGTCGTGCAGGCGGTACCGGATGTTCCGGTCGAAGGTGATCCGGAACTCGGGATCCTCGATGCCCGCGTAAGCGGTCCGGTCGTATCCGATGAACACCTTCGGAGAAGGGCGGTTCTTTTTCATGAACCACAGGATCTCGTCCTGGATCTGCCTGTTCGCGGAGAGCGGCGCGCTTTCATCAAGGAAGGCGCCGATCTCGTCCGGCGTGCCGTCGACCCGTCTTTTATAGACGATGTCTCCGCTCTTCTTTTTGATCTCGGCGAAGATATTCGTGCCGGCGCCCGGAACGCCGTAGCTCCGCACGCGGAACTTTTCTTTATAGTAAGGTTTCCGGAGCGACTGCCGGATCAGGTCGTAGTGCTCCGTGTCGTAGTAGATGTTGCAGATCGTGTACTGCCCGTAGACATCCATCACGGTGTGTTTTTTGATCTCGGGCAGGATCGCTTCGTACTGCGCCTCTGTCAGAATGTACTTTTTTTCATATCGTTCAAAAGAGTGAAGGACGCAGGTCGCAGCAGTTCTTTCCATATGCTTCACCTCGTTTCGTTGTCAGGCGTGATCCCGTGCGATCTGTCCGTCGTGATCCTGCCTGTTGTTCGCTGTTGTTACCGTGATGATAAGGGGTGATATTAAAATGGACTTAAAAGAAGAAATTTAGGTTCGTTTTAGGGAGCCTGTTATATACTGTTCATATAGAAATGACGTAAATGCAGGATAGAAATTAGAGCAGCCCTGTATTTTGAAGCAATATTTATTAATGAAGTACAAGTTAATTAAGGAGAATGGGATGAAACTTCTGTTTGCTGAGGACGATCCGGACGTCGCCCGCGGGGTGACCGCGATCCTGGAACGCAATAATTATGTAGTAGATGCCGTGGACAACGGCCAGGACGCGTACGACTATTTAATGGAAGGGGACTATGACGCGGCGGTCCTCGACATCATGATGCCGAAAATGAACGGCGACGAAGTCGTTCGCCGCATCCGTAAACAGGGGAACGCGATCCCCGTGATGCTGCTCACCGCGATGGGCGAAGTGGAAGACCGGATCGACGGGCTCGACGCGGGCGCGGATGACTATCTGACGAAGCCGTTCGCGAGCGGAGAGCTTCTCGCGAGGGTCCGCGCGCTGCTGCGGCGCTCACAGAGTTTTACGCCGGATGTGATCCGGTTTAAAGACCTCTCTCTTGACTGCACGACCTACCGCCTTTCCTGCGGCAGGAAGCAGGCGGTGCTCTCCAAGAAGACTTTCCAGCTCGCGGAAATGTTCCTGCGATCACCGGGAGTCATCTTATCGGCGGAGAAAATGATGGAGCATATCTGGGGCTGGGATACCGAGGCGGAGATCAATGTCGTCTGGGTCAATATATCTACGCTTCGCAAGGCGCTCGCGGAGATCGGCTCAGAGGTGCGCATCCGCATGGTGCGCGGCGCGGGATACGTCATGGAATAGCATGGTGCGCGGCGCGGGATACGTCATGGAATAGCATGGTGCGCGGCGCGGGATATGTCATGGAATAACTGTGGGGCAGGGAGCAGCGATGAAACAGAAACACGAAGATAAAATGATCAGAAAAGCGCGATATAAATTCGTGCTCGGCGCGACTGTGGCTACTTTCGCGGCAATGCTGATGCTCGTACTCGCGATCAATCTTGTCCGCTATGTGCAGGTCAGGCGGCAGCAGGAGGAAACGCTCCAGAGCCTGTCGAGGCATGAGATGGCAGGACCGGTTGGCGAAGCGGGGCACGGCGTTTTTTTTCCGGATAACGCTCCCCCGTTTCCGGAGTATGACGGCGGCGGGTATTATTTTACTGAAGACGGAGAGATCGAGTACGACGATGATGACAGCGATGAGTCTGAGCCTTGGGAAAAAGACGGCAGGGGCGAGGGGCGCAGAGGCGGCCGCGGAAATGCTTATACGCAGTTCGGCGGACGCTACTATGAGATATCGGTGCTGCAGGACGGAACGGTCAGCCTGAGCACGAAAAACACGGATGCCATGACCTCTGAGCAGGCAGGTACCCTTGCTGCGGCTGTCATTGAAGAGGGAAAAGAGACGGGATACCGGGATGATTACCGCTATCTGGTCCGTTCTGGCGCGGATGGAACGACAGTGGTCTCGCTCCTTGACTGCACGATGGATGCGAAGAGCTTATCGGACCTCCGCATGATCACAGCGGCAGTCGGCCTTCTGGGGACCCTGGCAGCGTTCTTATTTATCCTGTTCACATCGAAGAAAGCGGTGATGCCGCTTGCGGAGAGCATGGAGAAGCAGAAGCGCTTTATCACGGATGCCGGCCATGAACTGAAGACGCCTCTTGCCGTGATCGCTACGAATATGGATATTTTGACCATGGATCTTGGGGAGAACGAATGGGTCGAAGGGACGAAGAAACAGGTAGGAAGGCTGAGAAAGCTTGTCAACAACCTGGTCTCCCTCTCCAAGATGGATGAGCAGGACACGGTGTTCGAGGCGGCGCCTTTCTCGATCAGCGACGCCGCTTTCGAATGCGTCGACCTTTATGAGTCTGTTGCGGACTCTGCAGGCAAGAGGCTGGAAGCGGACATCGAGGAGGGCGTCAATGTCACTGCCGACGAGAATTCGATCCGGCAGATCTTCTCGATCCTTATGGATAACGCGATCAAATACGCGGAGGGCGACCGCGTGATCAGGGTGCGCCTGTACAGGGAAGGCAGGAAGGCGTACTTTGAGACGGAGAACGACTGGGTGCGGAACGTCGACGCCGCTAAGCTGGACACCCTTTTTGACCGATTCACGAGAGGCGACCGCTCACGCAGCAATGCGGACGGAAAGAGCGGCTTCGGGCTGGGGCTTGCGATCGCGCGGGCCGCAGCGGAAAAAAACAACGCAGTGCTGACGGCAAGCGAGACGGAAGAAGGAAAACTGCGCTTCACGCTGTGCCTGCACTGCTGAGCCATCGTGTCTCCCATATGCGCCTTTTCTTGTGTTTTCGCCATATCACGGAAAGGCTCCGGTCAGTTTTCAA
>CAMOXN010000159.1 GCA_946629175.1 uncultured Lachnospiraceae bacterium
ATGGCGGCAGAAGTCAGCAGCAAATATGCTGTACAGATGCATGGGATCACCAAGCGGTTTGGTTCCTTCTATGCGCTGACCGACGTCGATCTTGACGTGGAGAAGGGGACGATCCACTCTATCCTCGGAGAGAACGGCGCCGGCAAGAGTACGCTGATGAACGTCCTGTACGGCCTGTACCAGGCGGATGCGGGAGAGATCTATATAAACGGCAAGAAAGCGGATATCAAGAATCCGACAGCCGCGATCGAACAGGGGATCGGTATGGTGCACCAGCACTTTATGCTGGTGGAGAATTTCACCGTGACACAGAATATCGTTCTGGGCATGGAGCCCACTAAGAGCGGGATCAGCCTGAACATGAGACAAGCCAGGCAGAACGTGCTCGATATCGTCGAGAAATACGGCCTCGAGGTCAATCCGGACGCGCTCATCCGCGACATCACGGTCGGAATGCAGCAGCGCGTCGAGATCCTCAAGGCGCTGTACCGCGGCGCGGAGATCCTGATCCTCGACGAGCCCACAGCGGTCCTGACGGAGCAGGAGATCGATGAGCTCCTCATGATCATGAAGAACCTCATCAATGACGGCAAGACGATCATCATCATCACCCACAAGCTGAAGGAGATCCAGGCTTCCTCCGATGTGTGCACGATCATCCGCCGCGGACAGTACGTCGACACTGTTCCGGTCAAGGGCGTCACCGAGGACGAACTCGCGGAGATGATGGTCGGCCACGCGGTCAAGCTGGTCGTCAGCAAGGACCCGCCCAATCCCGGCAAGGTGATCCTGGACATCCAGCACCTGTACGTGAAGAACGAGCAGCGCATCGACGCGGTCAAGGATTTCAATCTCCAGGTCCGCGCAGGCGAGATCGTCGGTATCGCGGGTATCGACGGGAACGGCCAGGCGGAGCTCATGGAGGCAGTCAACAACCTCAAGCGCTGCAAGGGCAAGATCATTCTTGACGGATGCGAGATCCAGAACAGGACTCCCAAATTCGGGATCGACCAGGGCATGGCAACGATTCCCGCGGACAGGCACAAGGACGGCCTGGTATTGGGATTCACCGTATACGAGAACGCGATTTTGGAAAAATACAGAACGCCCGAGTACTCGCCCGGCGGCACGATCGACAGAAGGAAGATGCGTGCTTTCACGGAAGAGCTGATCAGGGAGTACGATGTCCGTCCCGAGGACTGTGGTCCCAAACTGGCGGGAGGCCTTTCCGGCGGAAACCAGCAGAAGATCATCATCGGCCGTGAGATCGCGCAGGAGCCCAAGCTCCTCATCGCGATCCAGCCCACGCGAGGCCTGGATGTCGGCGCGATCGAGAATGTGCACAAGATGCTGATCCGCGAGCGCGACAAGGGCGTAGCAGTCCTTCTGATCTCGTTCGAGCTGGACGAGGTCATGAACGTATCCGACCGCATCGCGGTCATGTACGACGGCCATATCCAGCAGATCTTCCAGCACGGCACGGTGGACAACCGCACGCTCGGACGCGTGATGGCGGGCGGCACTGTGGACGAATCGGAGATCAGGGCGGCGGCAGCGCATGCGCGGGCAGAGGCTGCTGTGGCAGCAGGGGCAGCGGCAACAGCGTCTACGGCGGCTACAGCGGCGTTCGAAGCTGCAGCTGCGGCAGCGGTATCTGCGGGTGACGGAGCGGATGCGGTCGTATCGGCAGCAGGGGCAGCGGTCGCGGAAGCGGAAGCGGCAAGGGCCGCAGCGGATGCGTCTGCGGCGATAGCGGCGGCTTTCGGCCCGGAAGAAGCACCTGCGGAATACGATGAAGAGGCGGTTCCGGTACGCGCAGCTGTGGCAGCGCCTGCTGAGGCAGACGAGGAAAAGGCACAGATGCAGGCCGAGATCGATGAGCTGCACAAGACCATTGAGGACATGCAGAAGCGGATGGACGAGATCCTGCAGAAGCTGTCTGACGCACAGTAAGGAGAAAGGAGGAGTTATGTCACTAAGAAGAAGATTTTTCGGTCACCCCTTTGTCCTGACGATCATAGCAATTGTTCTGGGATTTGCCGTGGCCAGCGTCATTCTGCTGCTGGCAGGCTTCCCGCCTAAGGAATCAATCGAAACGCTGGTCCAGAGCATGATCGGGAGACCCAAGGATATCTCCAGCGTGATCATCCGCTCCACGCCGATCATCTTCACGGGCCTCGGAGTCGCGTTCGCGATCAAAACGGGCCTGTTCAATATCGGCGCTGAGGGGCAGTATATCATGGGCTGCGTCGTCGCCACCATGGTCGGAAGCATGCTTGACTTCCCCAAGCCCGTCGCTGTGCTCATGGTCATCATCTCCGCGATGCTCGTTTCCGCGCTGTACGCCGGATTTGTCGGGTTCCTCAAGGCGGTATTCGGGATCCACGAAGTCATCACGAGCATTATGCTGAACTGGATCGCTCTCTATTTTTCCAACTGGGTATGCGGTCTGGACTTCTTCCACAAACCGGGCACGATCGGCATGTATCCGGTCAATGACTGCACCTACACAATGGTGCTCCCCTTATGGAAGAAATCAGAAGCCGGACAGGCGTTCCTTGCGCAGCACCCCTTCCTTCAGGAAACGCTGGGCAGAACGGACGTCAACATCGGTTTCGTAGTGGCAGTCATCGCGGCGATCATGATCAGCCATCTCCTGAACCGCACGAAGAAGGGCTTCGAGCTGCGCGCGGTCGGGCAAAATATTCATGCCGCCCGCTTTACCGGCATCAACGTCGGAAAGAGCATTGTGCACGCCATGATGATCTCCGGCGCGCTTTGCGGACTCGGCGCCGCGTTCTATGTGACGGGCCAGTCCCCTCATACGGTATCGACCCTCTCGTCCTTTGAAAACGTAGGTTTTAACGGTCTGTCTGTTGCTTTCATCGCATTCAGCTCACCGATCGGATGCATCTTCGCAGGGCTCCTGTTCGGCGGCCTCCTGTACGGCGGCGCGGGACTGCAGTCCAAGGTCGGCGCTCCGACCGAGATCATCAACATCGTCATCGGCGTCATCGTATTCTTCTGCGCGCTGTCCTATCTGATCCCCCGTTTCGTGGACCAGCGGGACGCGGCCAGGGAGAGCAGGCGCAGAGCAAGACAGAAGGCGAAGGAAAAGGCGAGGGCGGAAAAAGAGGCTGCAAAGGCCGGCAGAGGAAAGAAAGGAGGCTCAAATGTCAACTGATACATTACTGCTTCTTCTCGGGATCACTTTGATGTACTCTACGCCCATGGTCTTCGCGGCACAGGGCAGTGTTATTTCGGAAGTCTCGGGCGTCGTCAATATCGGTATTGAAGGCATGATGACCATCGGCGCCTTTACCGGCGCGGCTGTCGGCTACTTCAGCGGAAATCCATGGCTCGGCTTTATCTGCGCGGGGCTTGCGGGCGGTGTGTTCGGACTCGTTCACGCGTTCGCTTCCGTGACCTGCAAGGCTGACCAGACGGTCTGCGGTATCGCGATGAACCTGGTGGGACCGGGCCTCGCTCTGTTCCTGTCGAGGGTCTTCTTTGAAGGCGCGACGCAGACCAAGCCGGTGACCAACAAGATCCCGAAGCTCTTCGGGAGCAGGGGGCTTCCGGGTTCCCTCAACAACCTCAACGTCGATGTGACGACTCTGCTCGCGCTGATCGTGACCATCCTCATGATCTGGATCTTCTATAAGACCACCTGGGGACTTCATCTGCGCGCGGTCGGTGAACACCCGGCGGCAGCCGATACGCTCGGCATCAATGTCTATAAGGTCCGCTACATCTGCGTCATCATTTCCGGTGTGCTCGCCGGATTCGGCGGAGCGGCCATGACGCTCGCGATCGTTCCGCAGTTCATGCCCACGGCGATCAGCGGCCAGGGCTTTATCGCGATCGCGGCGGTCATCTTCGGTAAGTGGACGCCGCACGGAGGCTATCTTGCCTGCCTGCTGTTCGGTTTCGCGCAGGCGCTCACAGTCGTGCTGGGCGGCGGAAGGTTCGCGGTCCCCTCGGAGATCCTGGCGATGCTTCCCTACATCATGACAGTGCTGATCCTGATCCTGTTCGTAGG
>CAMOXN010000160.1 GCA_946629175.1 uncultured Lachnospiraceae bacterium
AAAGCGGCGGCCCGAAGGTGTATGACCACCTTGGACCGCCGCTCTGTTCATTTACTTCGTTCCGATGTAGCGATCCTGCCGGATCACCGATCGATCCGCCGGATCCAAATACCGCTCACTCCGGCCTTTTTACAGCCAGAGAAGAATTCTTGAACTGCCTGTCTCCCGTCACCTCACGGATCACGCGGATCTCATCGGGAAACACGATGGGGTCATCCTCATGCAGGAGCTCGATATCCACGATCGCTTTGTTCTTCCAAAAGGGATATACATCGATCTTGAAATACTGATTGTTACAGGTCAGGCAGTACCTGTCCTTTCGGATCTCGCCAAGAGTTCTGCTGACGTCTTCCGTGATCGTCTTGAACTCATCTTTGCTGATCCTGCGCTCGAGCGCGATCCGCTTGCGTTCATTGACCCTGCGCTTGATCGTCTCGCAGTAGACATAGTGGCCGTCCTGTCCGCGCCGGCGCACCTTTCTCTCCTCTTTGGCCGTCACCTTGAGGTAGGTCTGGACGATCTCGACTTTCTGGCAGTTCGGCATGGATTCGAGCCTTCCGATATCCGGGTACTCGATGAGGAACTTCCTTTCGACTTCGTACGGCTCCGGCTCCCCGAGGTAAGAGGAGATCTCCGCGATCAGTCTTTTCATCTTGCCCTCGAACCCTGTCGAATTGTCAATGACCCTGAAATGGGGATGTCCGGTCCATGCGGCGATGAATTTGTCATCCATGGCAGCTGCCTCAGCCGCGCTCTCTTTTCTCGCGGCGTTGTTTGCCGTCGTGTAGAACTCCTCCGCGCCTTTGGCTGCCGTCACGAGATGGAATACCGCGTCGTAGCTGTCCCTGAGTTCCACTTCATTGACACCGAGGTTTTGAAGGACGGACGCGAAAGTCTCCTCGTCCATGTATACTTTATTGTCCAGTTCTCCCCTGTCGCATACGATGAGCACTTTATCCTGCTTCATCGCCCGGGCAGCCTGCTCATAGACCTTTTCCTTCTCCAGCTGCATCCGCATCTGGCAGTTCTGGTAATCCGCGTTGGTCCTGCAGGTCCATGGCGCGACTCCGCCGCTGATCAGCTCCGTCGCGGTCTCCGGCACGAACAATACCGCATAGCCTTTTTCTATGAACGCATTCTGGATCCAGCTGAGCGCGGTCGTCTTGCCGGCACAGGGGCCGCCGGTGATCACGATCTTGGTAATACTCATCGACATCTCCTCGCAGTAGTGTGACAGGGGGCTGTCCCCCTGTCACGATCCGTCCTTACTGTACCGTAACTGCCGTGATGTGAGGGTTCGGTCCCTCGTACCAGTACAGGAATCCCTCCAGATCGACCACGTCGCCCACTTTCAGTTCCTTGACTGCCTTGTAGACATCCGTGTCAGGTCCGCACAGATAGGACTCCACCGTGAACTGATACGTCGCGCCGTTTACGGAGACGTTAAAATACAGATCGTCTCCTTCCTGTCCGGAGCCGTCCCAGTTGTACAGATAAGCCGCGTCGCCGTCGCCGATGGCCTCAACGGTCATTCCCTTGAAGGCAACGAACTTGTTCTGTTTGCCGGCCAGTTCATCCGTTCCCAGGAGCGCTGTGACATCTTCTGCTTCCGCGATATACTCGCCGTCCTCGAACTGCCAGGTCGCGTCGATGACTTCGACTTCGCCGGACCACTCCGCTTTGTAGCCCTTGACCTTGAGGAACTTGCCCTTCTCCATCAGCTCATATTCCTTCTCCGTGCAGGGAAGCTCATACAGGAAATAGGCTCCGCCTGTCTCGTCCTGCAGATAGATGGTAGCGACGCTCTTTTCGCCGTAATATGCCTGCTTGCCCTGGATCGCTCCCTTGATCACGACTTCGCTGTCGATCTCGGCGGCCGCATACTCCTCATAGGTCATGGGATCCTCGGGAATGTTCATCTCGACTTCCTCAGGCTCCTCAGTGGCTTCCGCCTCTGCCGGCGCCTCTTCCGCCGGTTCTTCAGCAGCAGGCGCCTCTGCCGCGGGTGCCGAAGACGCCGCGCTGTTGCTGCCGCCACCGCCGCAGGAAACAGCTGCCGTCATCATGATGCCTGTGAGCAGAATTACAAATGCTTTTTTCATGTTCTCCTCCTTAAATAAATATAATATTACAACTGATCCGCTTCCGCGCGGAGACGGATCAGCCATATCCATTATACTGCAGATTTCCCGATTTTGAACTGCCCCGGCGCAATTACTGCTTCCCGGCGGCCTTCATCTTCTCCCTTACGAAGTATGCTCCGATCAGCAGCCATGTGACGCACAGCGTGGCGATCAGTGCCTTGGACGCGGCCGGAAGCGGCCCGAGATCCTTCGTTCCGCCTTCTTCCCCGCCCTGCAGCATGCTGGTCTGGTCCAGCCTGTAGAGGGAAGTGACGTCGCTGAAGAGAGCCTCCAAGAAGGCGTCGTCGACCGTCGCCTTCCTGCGCACCGACTTGGTCACGTTCTCGATCAGCTGTCCCGCAGCGTCGCGGAGCGACGTCGACCCGTTGAACACGGGCGTCACGAACGTGTACTGCACGTTGTCGATAAGGAGCTTCGCCGCCTTGATCTTGACGTCATAGTGCTCGTTGTTGTCCTCACCCATGCGCGCCAGGTAGTCCTGATACTCCGGAGACTCCATCGCCTTAAGCGTGACAGGTACATAGCCTTCCGTCTTGGAATACGCGATCTGCACGTCGTTGCTGATCAGGTACTGGGTGAACAGCCAGGACGCCAGGACGACCTGCGGGTCCTCTTTGTTGAAAATACAGACCGACGGCCCCTGCGAGATCATCTTGGGGTTCTCGGGGTCATACTGGGGGAACATCCTCACTTCCGTCTCGAACTCAACGAATTTGTCCTTGCTGATGTCCGAGAGGGGCGCATGGCTTCCCATCCAGGTCGCGCCGGCCGTGGAGTCGATCGCGAAGATGCACTGTCCCGCGTCAAGGAAGTTCGCGGGATAACTCGATATTTTGAACGTGGAGAAGGCCCCGGTCTTGGCATGCTCCGCCACCGTCTTCAGGATCTCCTTGGTCGTGTCGTTGAACAGGAGCACTTCGCCGTCCTCTGTAGAGTATCCTGCATCCTTCTCCTTGAGCATCTGGATCATCATGTTGTCCGTGGACTTGTCGATGAAGGGGATCATGACTTTCTGTCCGTTGACCTCGAAGTTCCCGTCGCTCCCCTTTTTCATTGCCGCTTCCGACACTTCCCAGACAAAATCCCAGGTGAGGACATCCGGGAGCTCGTAACCGAGCTTCTCCACGAGCGTCTTGTTGACATAGCAGGCCTCGGTCGACCGCATGTAAGGCAGCGCATAAGTCGTGCCCCTGATCGCGCACTCGGAGAGGAACTGGGGGACGATCTCCTCTTTGGAGGGACCGTCGAACCTGAGCTCGCTCCCCGCCAGGCCGTATCTGGGATCGTCCATCAAAGACTCCAGCGGGACCACGACATTGCTGCCGGTCATATAAGTCGCGATATGGTCCGGGTAGGTGATGCAGACGTTGGGCGTCGTGTTGGTCGCGATGTTTGTGATGACGTCGTTGTATATTTTGCCGTAGTCCGTGTAAAGGCGCATGTTGACCTTGATATGGGGATACAGGGCCTCAAAGTCGGAGATCGCCTTCTCATAGATCATCGTCTGGGTCTTGTTCGTGTCGTTCTTGGCCCAGAACGTAATCTCCGTCGTACCGCTCTCGTCGAGCGATTCGGGCACCTGGAACTCCGCCCTCCCCTGGGAGCCGTGGCACCCGGTCAAAAGAGAGACGGCCAGAGATGCAGCAAACAGCATTGTTGTAAGAATTTTTTTCATCCCTTGGTCCCTCCTCTCGAAACACCTGCCATGATCTTCTTGTGGAAGATGAGGAACAGGACGATCAGCGGGATCGAGATGACCACGACCGCCGCCATCATTGCGGGGATATTCTCGCGGCCGAAGCCGTTCTCACGGATCTCCTGGATGCCGTTGGAGACCAGGAAGTAGGCCTCGTCGTC
>CAMOXN010000161.1 GCA_946629175.1 uncultured Lachnospiraceae bacterium
TTTGCCCCCACGAAAATCATTATAAAAACGCCCGTGCGCTATACCTCTCAGTACAGCACACGGACGTTTCCTCTCTCATGTCACTTTCTCTTTGCTTCGTGCCAAGCCCTGCCGACCGCGATGAAAAGCACTTCCAGCGCCTGCGCTTCCTTGTCCGCGTCGAACGTCAGCGCACAGTATTCCGGGCACTCCACAACGCCGAAATCCTCCGGCGCCGATCCCTCCGGCGGGTCGCTGCTGCAAGTGTCCCTGATGTCCTCTGTAAAGATCGGATCAAAAATGAACTGTTTCTGCATATTCTCGTTCGCCATGTTTTCTCACCATATCTTTCCAAATCTCATCGCTTGAGCAAAGCAGATCATGCTTTAAGCGTGATCCGGCAGCCCGCTCTTCTTGCATGATACATCACTCATCTGTATTTTGACAGAGGAAATTCATCGTAAAGCATCCAGCAAAGAGAGGTCCCAATCCTCATACCCCCGCTCCCGCAGCAGCTCCCGAACTTCCGTGATCGTCGGAAGGCTCGGCATCGCTCCCATCCGGGTCACGGTGATGGCCGCTGCATGGCTGGCAAAATCCAGCGCCTTATCGGCAGGGAGCCCTGCTGCCAGAACTGTGCAGAAAGATGCCACGAATGAATCTCCCGCTGCCGTAGGGTCGGCAACGTGAGGCATCTTCACGCATTCTGTATGGTGGATGCCGCTGACGCTGTTTATGTCGCTGACGCCGTCTATACCGCTGGTGCCTCTTTCTCCCACTGCTTCCGAACAGCTTTCACCCACCGCAATAGAGCCGTTCCCGCCCATGGTGATGATCAGGTTTTTTACGCCGCGCTTCCGAAACGCATCTGCCACGGCCCGCACATCATCGTAGTCGATCCCGTTTTCCACGCTGATCGAGTGCCCGGTGAGGATCGCCGCTTCGTGCTCGTTGGGCGACAGAAACGTCACAGCGCTCAGGAGCCGGTCCGACATCGGCGCGGCCGGCGCGGGGTTGACCATCACGGGAACGCCGGCTTCATGCGCCCATTCAGCTATCGTCTCAACGATCTCCATCGGCAGTTCGAACTGCATGATCACCATGTCAAAGTTCCCGACCGCTTCGCGCAGCCATCCGATTTCCCGCGCAGAGATCGTGAAGTTGGCTCCCGGACAGACGACAATGCGGTTCTGTGTCCCTTGTTCCGTCTCCTCCAGCGTGATGATGGCTATGCCCGTTGCCTCGTCGGGATCCGCAAGGACATGCGATATGTCGATGCCCTCTCCTTTTGCCGCATCCAGGAGAGCTCTGCCAAAATCATCCTCGCCAACTTTCCCCACCATCGTCACGTCCGCTCCAAGGCGGGCGCACTGGACAGCCTGGTTAAAGCCTTTGCCGCCCGGCGCTGTGCGGAACTTCTTTCCGATCACGGTCTCTCCCGCCTGCGGCGCCCGCGTGCAGGACGCTGTCAGGTCCATGTTAAAACTGCCTGCGATCAGGATTTTGGGTCTTTTAAGCATGTTGCCCTCCGAATAAGTATAAAGATCAGGTCATTTGACCTCTGGGGTCAAATGGCCCCTTTGCCCCCTGCGGGGGTCATTTCACCTCTGAGGTGAAATGACCCTCCATCTCAGCCAAAACCGCATCATCTACGCCCGACTTCTCGGCAACGAACCGGATCAGCCGCCTCTCATCTTCGGAGTACTCGCCCTCACTGTACGCGATCGCGAGCATGTTCCGGAGCAGCTCCTGCGCCTTGACTCCCTCGGTGCGATAGAAGTTCTCCTCAGTGATCAGGTCCCCGACGTAGTCGCGGATCTGGTCGTAGTATTCTTCGCTGTACCCCGAATCCAGGGAAATGAACTCTACGCCCTGCGCCGACTCCGACTGGGCCATCGCCAGGCACTCGTCGATCAGCTGTTTTTTGAATATGTCAAAATCCTGATCGCTCGCCGATCCGATCTCGCTGTATTTTGCCCCTTCTTCCGCGAAAACGGTGCCGTCGATCAGCATCAGGCAGTACATGATTCGGAGGGCGTCGCGCGTCGAGAAGACCGCCTCGCTGCCTCGGTCTGACAGCGCGGCATCCAAGGCGGCTTTCGCGTCATCTGCCTTCTCTTTCCCTGCTGCGGCCAGCTCGTCGCCTTTGGCTTTCAGGGACTCCATCACTTGCTGGCCTTTCTCGGCCATGTCTTTCATGGATTCGGAAAGATTGATGTTCTTCGCGGAGTCCGGCAGTTTCTCCGCAGCCTCTGATATGGATTTCCTGATCTCGCCGGCTGACTTGCCGACACTTTCTTTGATCTTGTTAATATCGAATAGCGCCATGATGGATCCTCCTGTGATCTGTAAGCTTTATAGCGACCGCAAGGCCCGGGCCGCCGGTCGCGTGATACTATTATTATACCTGTCCGGCTTGCATTATTCACGGGTCATTTGACTTCTGCCGGGGGGCAAAAAGGTCATTTGACCCCAGAGGTCAAATAGCCACCCGAGTGACCCGCTGAGGGGGCAAAAAGGTCATTTGACCCCAGAGGTCAAATGGCCGGTCAAATGGCCCTTTTGTTCAGTTCCTGACGTACAGTGTTCCCTCCATGATCCTTCTCGCCGTTCTCTGTACGGCGACACCGGGGACCTTCACCTCACTGCCGTCCTTCACGATCGTGGGATACATTGTCATCACGCCGCTGGGATGCCCGATGCGGACAGTTTCCTGACCGGGCTCCGGCGCTCCAAGTACCTTGTACACAAGAGAGCCTTCCAGAAAAGCGGCGACTGCCAGAGAGCTTGCAGAGGTCAGAGGGCACGCCTTGTGGCACTTGAAAACGGAGATCACACGCGCGCAGACGTCCATATCTTCCGGCTTTACTTCTCCGCCTTCGATGTCCTTATAACCGGCAGGCTTCGTGAAAAAGCCGACCTTCGGAACTGCCGGCTGATTTTCGGTGGCATCCTTCAGGTCCTTGGCAAATCCCATTTTCACACATGCTGTTCCGCGGATCTTCTCGAGGAGATCGCAGACTTCCTTATTCGAATTGATCTCCTCCGGAAGCTCCGTTCCCTTCATGCCGATGTCCTCGGCGCGGACCAGCACGATCGGATTGGAGACATCGAGGATCGTTGCCTCTATTTTGCCGTGTCCGGGGATGTCCAGCACATCCAGCGCGTTCCCGGTGGGCAGGAGCTTTCCGGTCTTGGATCCGGCGGGGTTCAGGAAATCCACCTTGAGCTCCGCTGCTGTTCCATCGACGCCTGCGATATGGCAGTCGCCGTCCTGCGAGAAGGTATGCGTCTCGGGATCGATCGGGACCGTCACATTGATATACTTGTTGGTGTTGAGATTCTTCATGCGGACATTTGTGACCGGTTCGACGATCTCGACCATGCCCTCTTCCACCGCGAAAGGCGCGGCGGCAGCCGTCATATTCCCGCAGTTGGACTTGTAATCCACCTGCTTCTTGCCGACAATGACCTGTCCCACCAGGTACTCGATATCCACATTTTCTTCTTCGCTCTTCCAGACAATGACGATCTTATTATTGGATGAGACTGTGCCGCCCAGTCCGTCGATCTGTTTGGGATCCGGACAACCCATAGCCTGTAAAAAGATAGAATCCCACTCTGCTCTGTCCTGCGGAAGGTCTTCTCTGCGGAACATGCAGCCCTTGCTTGTGCCGCCTCTCATAAATACAGTGTGAAATTTGCGCATATCCTGCTCCTTTTCTATTTTGCTTTTTCTGTTGTATTTCCCGTTTCACTGGATTTATTGTATCCTGCCTGCCGCTGTTTCGTAAAATACCAATAAGAAATGACCGTCATAAACGCAGTTTATGCCCTCTGTGTTTACCGGAGCGCATTGGGGGACGCGACCCCTTCGGGGCACGTGACCTCTGAGGTCAAATGACCCGCTGTTGCGGTTGGGGGAGGGCCACGTGGGGCACGCGACCTCT
>CAMOXN010000162.1 GCA_946629175.1 uncultured Lachnospiraceae bacterium
GAGCAGAGGACTGAAAATCCTCGTGTCACTGGTTCGATTCCGGTTCTGGGCACTGGAAAGAACCGCCGAAAGGGCGGTTCGTTTCATATTAAACAGTTTATAAGGGCGATTAGCTCAGTCGGTAGAGCACTTGACTTTTAATCAAGTTGTCGGGGGTTCGATCCCCCCATCGCTCAGAATAAGGACCCCGAAAGCTTTTGAAAAGGCTTTCGGGGTTCTTTTTGGTATATCACGCGAGCGGATTTTCATTGTAATACTTCCTGCAGAAGCGGATGAAGGACTCCGTGTGCGAGGAGATATATTTCCCTTTCTTCCAGACGAGGCCGATCCTCATGTCGATCGAAGGCACCACGGGGATCCCGATCAGCTCCGGCAGCATCGAGAGCATGGAGGAGAAGAAAAAGCAGCCGCACTTGCCCTGCCTGACAAATTTGAGCGTCGTCATGATCTGGCTGCAGTGCATGATGATCCTCGGGCTGATCCCCAGGCTGTGGAACTGCTGCGTGAGCAGCCGGTTCTGGACGGAGTCGTGGTTGAACAGGATCAGCGGCTGCCCGTCGAGCTGCTGCATGGTGATCTCTTTCTCACCGGCGAGCGCATGGTCTTCTGACACGCAGAACATCAGTCTTTCATCCGCAAGGACCTGATAGGAGAACTTGTCGATGTCATACATCTCCATGTTGACAAGGCCCACATCCAGCTGTTCGTCCTGCACCAGATTGCAGGCCCGCACGGAGCCGTATTCCGACAGCTCCAGATAGATTTCCGGGTACTCCTCATGGAAACGGTCCATCAGTTCGGGGAAGAATACAGAGCCGAGCATCGGCGGGATCCCGAGCCTGACGGTCGGCCGGAACCTCGTCTCATCCGAGAACTGCGACTGCATATCTTCCGCATATTGAAGTATATAGGAAGCTTTCCTGTAGAACTCCTCCCCTTCCTTCGTTAACTCCAGTCGATTTTTAGTATAGGTAAAAAGAGAGAGCGCGAACTCCTTCTCCAGATCGCGGATCGCGATCGAGATGGTGGGCTGTGTCACGAACAGCGCCTTCGCGGCCTGGGTGATGCTGTGGCAGCGCGCTGCCGTACAGAAATAGCGGAGCTGGTTGAGCGTCATAATGGTACCTCCGTGGTCCTTTTCTCTTATTATCTCCTACGTGTGAGAATAGCGCAATCAAAAATAAAATTAATTTATTGACACATGATTTTCATTAAATTTACAAATAGACAGAGCAGCTATACAATAAGCTCATAAGAACAAAACGCATTCGGCCGATGCCAGTTCAGACCTAAAATCCAGATTTAAAAGATCCGTCATCCGGTTTCGTAATGAAAGGTGAGAGTGAGCGGGGACAGATTCCCGGGCTTACAGGATCGAATCAAGAAGAGGAGGAAATGCAATGAGTCCTGCAATCATTACACTGCTGTTCCTGGCATTCGCCATTGTTATGTTCGTCACAGAAAAGATCCCGCTCGGCCTCACTTCAATGATCGTATGTGTGGGCCTTGTCATCACCAAAGTCCTCGATGTCAAGACCGCTTTTGCCGGTTTCATCGACAGCAACGTCATCCTGTTCGTCGCAATGTTCATCGTAGGCGGCGCCCTGTTCGAGACGGGCATGGCCAATGAGGTCGGCGGAATCGTCACAAAGTTCGCTAAATCCGAGAAAAGCCTTATCATTGCGATCATGGTGATCGTAGGACTGATGAGCGGCGTCCTCTCCAACACGGGCACAGCTGCAATCCTGATCCCGGTCGTCATCGGAATCGCTGCCAAGTCGGGATTCAAGCGCTCCCGCCTGCTGATGCCCCTCGTCTTTGCGGCGGCCATGGGCGGCAACCTCTCCCTGATCGGCGCGCCCGGCAACATGATCGCACAGAGTACTCTCGAACAGGTCGGTCTCTCTTTTGGCTTCTTTGAGTATGCGATCGTCGGCCTTCCGATCCTTGCAGTCGGCATCCTGTTCTACGCGACCATCGGTTTCCGGCTCCTTCCGAACCACGACACGACTGACGACGGCTCCGTATTCGACGACACCAAGGATTTCAGCAGCGTGCCCCAGTGGAAGAAGACGCTCTCTCTGGTCATCCTCGTAGCTACGCTCCTGGGCATGATCTTTGAAGACCAGATCGGCATCAAGCTCTGCGTCACCGGATGTATCGGCGCGATCCTCCTGATCCTGACCGGCGTCATTTCTGAGAAAGACGCGCTCAAATCCATCGACCTCAAGACCATCTTCCTCTTCGGCGGCACCCTTTCCCTGGCATCCGCACTGAAGGAGACAGGCGCGGGCCAGATGATCGCGGACAAGGTGATCGGCGCGCTCGGCGCGAATCCTTCCCCTTATGTGCTGACCTTCGTAGTGCTGGTCCTGTGCTGCGCGATGACGAACTTCATGTCCAACACGGCGACAACAGCCCTGATGGCTCCGATCTGTCTCTCCATCGCCCAGGGCATGGGCGCGGATCCCAGAGCGGTCCTCATGGCCTGCGTCATCGGCGGCTCCTGCGCTTACGCAACACCGATCGGAATGCCCGCCAACACGATGGTCGTCGGCGCCGGCGGATACAAGTTCATGGACTATGTCAAGTCCGGCCTTCCGCTGATCTTCATCGCGCTGGTCGTGAGCATGATCGTCCTTCCCATCGCCTTCCCTTTCTATCCGTAAGGGGCAGGGTCCGGGTGGCAAAATACAGAGAATCAGGCCTTGCTGCAGCCTGCCCTATACAGAGCGGTTCACCCGGAACATGCAGCCTGCAGTAAAGCCATAAAAATAATCTATGGAGCCATGATATCCATTAATTTTACAAATGATCATCGGCGCTATAGAATAAAGGCATAAGAACAAAGCACATTCAAAAACTCAGAACCGACACTATTTTGGCTAAGAAGCCGTAAACGAGGTCAACGGACCGGAAAGAGAGGAGAACATGGCAACAGAAGCACAGGTCAAGAGAATGACCGATATCATCGCAAGTTTTGTAGGCTACACAGGCAAGAAGCTTCCCGACGACGTCGTCGCGAAACTTCAGGAGCTCGGATCCAAAGAGGACAGCCCCCTCGCAAAGGTCATCTATGAGACGATGTTCCGCAACCAGGAGCTCGCGGTCAAGCTCGACCGCCCTTCCTGCCAGGACACCGGCGTCCTCCAGTTCTGGCTGAAGTGCGGCACGGGATTCCCGCTCATTAACGAGCTGGAAGGCCTCCTCAAAGACGCGGTCGTGCAGGCGACTTTCGCGACGCCTCTGCGCCACAACTCCGTCGAGACTTTTGACGAGTACAACACCGGCAAGAACGTCGGCAAAGGCACACCTACCGTATGGTGGGACATCGTTCCCAACTGGGACGGCTGCGAGATCTACACCTACATGGCCGGCGGCGGATGTACGCTTCCCGGTAACGCGACCGTCCTGATGCCCGGTGAAGGCTACGAAGGCGTCACCAAGTTCGTTCTGGACCGCATGACCTCCTACGGCCTCAATGCATGCCCTCCGCTCCTGGTCGGCGTCGGCGTCGCGACTTCCGTTGAGACCGCGGCTCTTCTTTCCAAGAAGGCTCTGATGCGTCCCATCGGCTCCCATAACGAGAACGAGCGCGCGGCCAAGATGGAGAAGCTCCTCGAAGACGGCATCAACGCGATCGGCCTCGGCCCGCAGGGCATGGGCGGCAAGTACTCCGTCATGGGCGTCAACATCGAGAACACGGCCCGTCACCCTTCCGCGATCGGCGTCGCTGTGAACGTCGGCTGCTGGAGCCACCGCAGAGGCCATATCGTTTTTGACAAGGACCTCAACTTTGAAGTAACAACACATTCCGGATTTAAATTCTGAGCCAGCACATAAAAACGCAATCATCCGGCATAAGATCCCGTCAGGAGGGCAAGATCATGGTAGAAATCAAAGATGGAAAGAA
>CAMOXN010000163.1 GCA_946629175.1 uncultured Lachnospiraceae bacterium
CCAAATGCCGGGAATCCATGGGGAACTTTTCCGGAAAATCTGCTCCTGTGCCCAATTGTCTTCTCAGAGAGACCTTCATGCCTCTGCGAAATCAGGAGCTTGCCGCACAAGCGCAGGTTTTTTCCTTTCGCTTAGTGCGACAGCCCCTTTTCTGGTTTATAATTGTGGAAGTGGGTGATAAATTGCACAGCTGGCGGACTGAAAGTAACTGGACCGAAAGCAGGCGGATCAGGGGCAGGGCGCCCTGGATCCGGGACGCAGGCGCACCGGGGTATGCACAGGTCGGGGGGACATGAGATGAAGATCACGGAACAGAGGAACAGCAGCATCATCGACGGAATGACATTCGGATTCTCTGCGGCGCTCTTTCTGGGCTGCATCGCGGGAGCGCTCTATACCGGAACACTATCGACCCTGCCGCGGGACTTTTTCCGCATCCTGACGACGCCGGGACCGCTCGTTACGGACTATTTCATGATCGGCAGCATGCCGGCGACCTTCCTGAACGCAGGGCTCTGCGGTCTGACGATGGCATGCTTTATGTTCTTTCTGCCGGGGCTGTCGCACGTGAACACGCTCGCGGGCTATTTCCTTGTCATTGCGCACTGTTTCTACGGGCTGAATTTCTTAAATATGCTGCCCTGTTTTTTCGCGCCGTTCCTGTATCTGAAGATCAGGAATCTGGATTTCAACGAGAACCTGCATGTGTGCATGTTCGCGACCTGCTTCAGCCCGTTCATCTCGGAGCTTCTCTTCAGGTATACGCAGGGCGCCGGTTATGTTCCCGGGGAAGTCTCCCTGACATTCAGGGGCATTGTGCTCACGCTCGGATTCCTTCTGATCATCGCGGTCGTCGCGCCGGCCGTCCTGCCGGGCGTCAAGGCCTGGCACAAGGGCTATAACCTCTACAACGGCGGACTCGCCTACGGCCTTCTCGGTTTTTTGATGTTCAATTTCCTGTATAAGACGATGGGGATCGACGCGCCTGACAGGATCGTCATCCCGAATGCGGTCTACGACAGCTACGGAAGGTCTTATGCGGCGTTCGCCAATGTCTTTTTTGTCCTGCTGTTCATCACCTGCGTCGCGGCGGGCTGGTTCCTCAACGGGAAGACTTTCAAAGGGCTGGGCATCCTGTTCCAGGACACCGGCTACCAGAGCAACTTCGCGAAGAAATACGGCATGCCCCTGTGCCTTATGAACACGGGGCTTTACGGACTTCTCTTTCTTCTCTATATTGATATTGCGGAGATACTTACGGAAGGCGCGGGCTTTACGGGCCCGACCGTCGGCGTCATATTCGCGGCGCTGACATTCACTGCGATGGGCCAGCATGTCAGCAATGTGTGGCCGATCTTCCTGGGATATCCGCTGCTCGAAGCCGTGGCCTTCCTGTTCAATCTTTTGATCGGCGGCCACAGCAGCTGGACGATCTCCACGCAGGCCTACATCAACAGTGTCGCTTTCGCGACAGGCCTGTGCCCGCTGGTCGGAAGGTACGGCATCAGGGCCGGCCTGGCCGCAGGAGCGCTGTGCGCGTCCCTGTGCACTGCGACATCCGCGCTGCACGGCGGACTGATGCTTTATAACGGCGGATTCACCACGGGGATCGTTGCGCTCATCCTGATCCCGGTCCTTGAGCACTACGCAGTCGAGAAGAGAGACAGGATGGGGCAGTACATCAATCTCAGGGATATGATCACAGTAAATGAGAGCGCGGTGCGCAGCCCGAAGACAGATAAAGACAAAGCTGCGCAAGACGGCCGGAACAGCGGCAAAGACAAAGCTGCGCAAGACGGCCGGAATAGCGGCAAAGATAAAGCTGCGCAAGGCGGCCGGAACAGCGGCAAAGACAGCGCCGCGCAAGGCGGCCAAAACAGTGACAAAGTGAGCACCTCCGGCAGCAGGCGGGAGCGTGGCAAGGATAAATGAGTGAGGAAAATGAAGAGACATTGGATACGGACAGCGGTCCTTCTGGTCTTTCTGGCCGCCGCGGCGGGGCTCTTTGCGGCCCTGTTCTTCGCGGTCAAGTCCAAAAAGCTCCAGATCAACCGTTGGGTCGTCTCGCCGCGGGATGTCATAGGCGTCGACATCTCCGAATACCAGGCTGATGTGGACATGGAGGCGCTGGCGGAGCAGAATATTTCTTTTATATATATGAAAGCGACCGAAGGGAGCAGCTATACCGACAGCAGGTTCCGTGAGAACTGGGAGAACGCGGAAGAGGCCGGCATCCCGGCTGGCGCCTATCATTTTTTTTCTTTTGACAGCCCAGGTAAGCTGCAGGCGGAAAATTACGTCAGTACAGTGGGAAGCATTTCCGGAAAGCTGATCCCGGCAGTCGACGTAGAGTACTACGGTGACAAAAGAGAGGACCCGCCGGAACCGGAAGAAGTGGCGAAGGAACTGAGCGCTTTTCTCGGCGCGCTCGAAGAAGAATATCACGTAAAGCCGATGATCTACTGCCCGAGGGAGATCTACAGAAAGTACATCGCGGGGTATTTTGACAGCTATCCGAGATGGATCAGGAGCGTCTATTATCCGGCGGCGTTTGAAGCGGGCGGGAACTGGACGGTCTGGCAGTACAGTGACACGGGAGAACTGGAAGGCTACGGGGGAGGAGAGCGCTACATCGACCTTGACGTCCTTAAAAGAGGCACCGATCTCAAGGAATTAATGGCAGAAGACTAGCGTTCGGTGGCAATTTCCATTACAATAGAGATTTGAAAAAAGACCGGAAGAGGGGAACTCTGAAATGATTTACAACACAATTCTGGATGCGATCGGCAATACTCCGATGATCAGGCTGAACCGGCTGCCCGAGGAGGGGAGCGCGGAAGTCCTCGTGAAAATGGAGGGACTCAATGTCGGCGGATCCATTAAGACAAGAACAGCGCTGAATATGATCGAACAGGCGGAGAAGGACGGGCTCATCCGGCCGGACCGCACGATCATTGTGGAGCCCACCAGCGGGAACCAGGGCATCGGCCTTGCGCTCGTAGGCGCGGTGAAGGGATATAAGACGATCATCATCATGCCGGATTCGGTGAGCGAGGAGCGGAGAAAGCTCGTAAAGCACTACGGAGCGGACGTGATCCTGATCCACGACGCGGGAGACATCGGGGCGTGCATCGACGAGTGCCTGCAGACGGCGCTCAGGATGCGGGACGAGGACCCGAGGGTGTTCGTGCCGCAGCAGTTCGAGAACCCGAACAACACGAAGACGCACAAGAAGTATACGGCGCTTGAGATCATGGCGCAGGTCGCCGGCCCGATCGACGGCTTCTGCGCGGGGATCGGCACGGGCGGGACGATCACCGGGATCGGCGAAGTGCTCAAGGCGCAGTATCCCGAGATCGAGATCTGGGCGGTGGAGCCCGAGAACGCCGCGATCTTAGCTGGTGGAACGATCGGGACGCACCTGCAGATGGGGATCGGCGACGGGATCATCCCGGACATCCTGAACCAGGAGATCTACAACGATATTTACGTCGTGACCGACGAGGAGGCGCTCGACACCTCCAGGAGACTTGCCAGGGAGGAAGGCCTCATGGTCGGCATCTCCGCAGGGACCAATGTCGCCGCGGCGCTGAAACTTGCCAAAAAGCTCGGCAAGGGGAAGACCGTTGTCACGGTCCTTCCGGACACCGCGGAGAGATATTTTTCCACGCCTCTGTTCGACGAGTGAACAGAAGCATAAACAGTTTTTATTCAGGGTCGTTTCAGTAAGGGCTCGTTTCAGTTAAGAACAAGGGGGTACGCGTGATGGCTGAGAACAACAGGCCTCGTGGCAGAAGAAGAAATGTAACGGGACAGGGCACCGGCGTGCACGTGCACGGGGAAGGCCTGGGGACAGGACCGGTCGGTTCCTCCGGCAGCGGAAGCGGCGGTTCCGGC
>CAMOXN010000164.1 GCA_946629175.1 uncultured Lachnospiraceae bacterium
CCCGGCAGCTCGCCTCGGAAAAGACCGGAAGGTCCCGGCGGACCGGCAGGCCCCGACAGACCGGCAGGCTCCGGCAGACCGGCAGGCCCGGCAAGGCCGCGCAAGAGGCACACGGTAAGAAATGTCCTGCTGGTCCTCCTTATATTGATCGTCGCGTCGCTCGTCTTTATATTCGGCATCAATAAATGGCGGATCGATTTTTCGCTGGTCGGAGACGACACCGTGACATACGAGTGCGGCACGCCGTACAGGGACGAAGGCGCCACAGCGGAAGTCACAGGTTCTGTTCTGAAATTTGTCCACCATCCGGTCAGGGTCGAGATCTCGACGGAAGGCATCAACATTCACGAACCGGGGACCTATTACGCGCACTATTACGCGGAATTTCTGTGGCTGAGCGTTACGGAATCCCGGACAGTCAAGATCGTCGACACCACACCGCCCGTGATCGAGCTCAAGCATATCGATGATTACTATACGCTTCCTCACCACACGTACGAAGAGGAAGGCTTTACCGCAACGGACAACCACGACGGAGATGTGACGGATCTTGTGGAGAGCGAAGAGAGGGACGGCGTCGTTTACTATACCGTGACCGATATTGCGGGCAACACTGCCACGGCAGAGCGCGAGATCTTCTACGATGACAGGAACGCTCCTGTCTTCCATTTCGCGAACGGGGAAGAGGTCTTCCTTTATAAAGGTGAGACTTTTAAAGAAGATGTCTCCGCAGAGGACGACGCGGACGGCGACGTCACGAGCAGGGTCACGAGAAGCGGAACTGTCAATAAGGATAAGATCGGGACCTACACGCTGACCTACACCGTCTCCGACGAGTGGGGCAACGTCGCGACAAAAAAGAGATATGTGACGGTCAAACGCAAGCTGGAACTGCCCGAAAAGATGGATCCGGATAAGGTCATCTATCTGACTTTTGACGACGGTCCCGGACAGTATACGGAAGAACTGCTCAAAATACTGAAAAAGCACAAGGTCAAGGCGACCTTCTTCGTAACGCTCGCCTATGAGGACTACCAGTACCTGATCAAAGAGGAATACCGGGCCGGCCACACGGTCGCTGTCCATACAGCTTCCCATGAATACTCGGAGATCTACGAGAGCAGCGATGCGTACTGGGAGGACTTTAACAAGGTGCAGGACGTCATTCAGAAACAGACCAGATGCAGGTCGCAGCTGTTCCGTTTCCCGGGAGGCGCCTCCAACACGATCAGCGCCAATTACTGCGAGGGGATCATGACACAGCTTGCGGAGGAGTCCGCGGTCAAAGGCTACACCTATGTGGACTGGAATATCACCAGCGGCGACGCGGGGGACACCACGGACGGAGACGTCATGTACGAGAACATGATGAACGGGATCCACACGTATAAGAATTCCTTTATCCTGTGCCATGACATCAAGTCGTATACTGTCGCGATGATGGACAGGTTCATCACGGATGCGCTTAAGGAGGGGTATACATTCCTTCCGATCACCAGCGAGTCACCGACCTGCCATCACGGGATCAACAACTGAGAATGAGCCGGGGACCGGTCCCCGGCTTACCCTTCCACGATCAGATATCTTCCGTCGCCCACATCGAAGACCTCGGATGCCTCGAGGATGTCTCCATCCGACATGTCGACGCCGGCTTCCTCGAAATATTTACGGACTCCGCGTCTGCCCTTTACGACGACGGCGAACATCTCTTCCAGGAACTCGGCAGCCTCCTCAGGAGTCGATGCCACTTCCTCGGGGAAGAGCTGCAGCTGGTCCTTTATAAATGTGTCGAGCACTTTTTTGTCAAAATTTGCCATGAAAATCCTCCATACAGAGCCACGAACAGCATTACTATGTGTTAAAATCATCTCACAGAACCCGGAAAATGGGAAGAGGATGTGTGTCGCTGCGGGTACGGGAAAATACAGAACGCCCGCAGTATTTTGACACAAGGCTCTTTAACGATCGCTCTTATATGGAGGTAATTATGACAGATATCAGTAAAATGACGGAAAAAGATCTGTGTTTTATGTTCGACCACACCAACCTGAAGGCATTTGCGACGACCGCGGACATCACTAAGCTCTGCGAGGAAGCCGAAGAGTACGGCTTCAGGATGGTCGCGATCAATCCCCTGCATACGGCCCTTTGCAGCGAGCTCCTTAAGGGCACTGACGTCCACGTCGGTCCCTGCGTCAGCTTCCCTCTGGGACAGAACACGATCGAGGAGAAATGCACGGAGACGCTCCTCGCCATTTCCCAGGGCGCGGACGAGATCGACTATGTGACGAACATCACCGCTGTCAAGGACGGGAACTGGGCCTATGTCGAGCGCGAGATGAGGACAATTGCGGACATCTGCCGGGCGGCCGGCGTGCTCTCAAAGGTCATTTTCGAGAACTGCTATCTCGAGAAAACCGAGATCGAACAGCTTGCCAAAATATCGCTGCGCGCAAGGCCCGACTTTATCAAGACGTCTACGGGCTTCGGAACGGGCGGCGCTACGGTCGAGGATGTCGCGCTCATGAAGCAGACTGTCGGCGATGAAGTACAGGTCAAGGCGGCGGGAGGCATCCGTGACTGGAAGACCTGCAAGGCGATGATCGAAGCCGGCGCGACGCGGATCGGCTGCTCGGCGGGAATCCAGATCCTGGAGGGCTTCCGCGCGGAGAGAGGAGTATAACAGGGCATAAAAAAGAGAGTCAAAGGGTCTGTCCCTTTGACTCTCTTTTTGTGCGATAAGCCGCCAAGCACATCTCGTGCTTGCACGAAGATGTATTTGGCGGCCAACGGTCAATCGAGTAGGAGCATCCTACTCGATTATACATTCAACGAGGGAGCCATCTCCCACAAAAGTCGTCACGTTGCGAGCGGCATTACTTCTTGAGCAGGTACCTCTGCACACTGGTGACGGCGTTGGCGCCGTCCGCTACGGCTGTAACGATCTGGCGCAGCTGCTTGGTGCGCACATCGCCCGCGGCGAAGACGCCGGGGATGCCCGTGGCACAGGTCTCATCCGCAATGATGTAGCCCTTCTCGTCCATGGCGAGATGGTTGCTGGTGAATTCACTGCGCGGCGAGGAGCCGACAGCGATGAAGACGCCGGACACGGGGATGGTGCGCGAACTCTTGTCCGATCTGTTAAAGATCGTCGCGGCTTCGACCTTCATGCCGCCGGTGATGGATCTCACGAAAGAATTCGGGATCATCTCCACGTTGGGAAGGGAGCGGAGGTCTTCCTGAAGGAAACCTGCGGCGCGGAGCTCGGCATTTTTGTACACAACGTAGACCTTGCTGCAGCCGCGGGCGAGGAAGAGCGCGTCCTTCGCACCGGTATCACCGTCGACGGCGATCAGGACGTCTTTGTTCCTGTAGAATGCGCCGTCGCAGGTCGCGCAGTAGGAGACGCCCATGCCGGCATACTGCTCTTCACCCTGCACGCCCAGCTTGCTGTGGGCTGCGCCGGAAGCGATGATCAGTGTCTTTGCTTCGAAGGTGCCTTCGTCGGTAGTCACTTTTTTGACAGGGCCGGCGAGGTCCATGCTGCGGACGATGCCGTATTCCGTCCTGACACCGAGTTTCTCGGCGTGCTCCGCCATCTTCGCGGCAAGATCAATGCCGGAGATGCCGGGGATGCCGGGATAGTTGTCGACCGTGGAGGCGTCGAGGACCTGGCCGCCGTTCACAAAGTTCTGCTCAATGACGATAGCGTTCAGCCTCGCTCTTACGGCGTAAATGGCGGCGGAAAGGCCGGCAGGACCGGCGCCGATTATGATAATGTCATACATGATATTCTCCTTGAATCCTATATCACAGCCCCGGGCTGCGGTCTGCGTATCACAGCCCCGGGCTGCGGTCTGCGG
>CAMOXN010000165.1 GCA_946629175.1 uncultured Lachnospiraceae bacterium
CCAGACCGTCCTGATGTCATCTCCACCCGCTCATCCCGCGCAGGCTCTTGATCCTGACCTTCATCTCCCCTGTCTTATCGTCGATATTGATCACGGCATATGTCTTCTTGAGTCCCACCTGCCGGGGCTTCGCCACGCTTCCCGGATTGAGGATCAGGATGTCATTCTGCTCCTCAAGAAAAGGCATGTGCGTGTGCCCGAAGATCGCCACATCCGCGCCGCACTCCTCCGCGGCTTTCCGCAGATTCGCCATCGTAAAGTGCACGTTGTAGCGGTGCCCGTGAGCAAGAAAGACCTTGTGGCCGCCCATGTCGAACACATCCGTGTCTCCCAAGTCGCCCCAGTCCATATTGCCGTCGACTGCATGGATGCTGTACTCCCTCTTCGGCCCCAGTATTTTGACAAGGTCGCCCTCGACATCGCCCGCGTGGATCAGCATGTCGATCGGCGCCTCCTGCCCGATCGCCTTGCGCAGAAGATCGTGATGGCCGTGCGAATCGCTTACTACCAGTACTTTCATAATTCATCCCTCTGTGGAAGATCGGCGCGCCCGTCTGATCCTCACTATATTGCTTTTCAGGTCCGCGCGGATGTCACTGACCGGGCACAGACCGAATTTTGTAAATCGGATACTTTAGTATAACATTGTCGTCCGCTCTATGCTATTATGGAAGGACTGGAATGATTCCCGATATCAAGAAGAATAAAGCTGCTCACGTAATTTGCGGGTATTCGCGCCCTAAATCGATTGCTGCTCCATTTTGGGGAGTTGGCTTTTTTTGATTGATGCGCCCTATATCGGCGGATCCTTCATTTTGAGGAGTGACAGAAGCTCTTTCATTTTCAGATCTTCTCTCTTACAGAGGCAGCTGCGCGCCCCATTTTTCAAGTATAGGCAAATTAAGGCGTATTTGAAGCAGGATTTGAGAATCAATTTCATTTACAGCAGGTCATTCTCACGCCCCAGACACAAATAATTGCCGTTCTGAGGCGTCGGACGCCAATTTCGCTGACGCCCCGGATCATGATTTTTTCTCATCTGAGGCGTTTTGTCCTGTGAATCCTCACAAACCGGCAATTTCTCTGACGCCCCAAATTACGAATTCTTCTCATCTAGGGCGTTTTGTCCTGCGAATCCCCGCGAACAGTGCGACAACAACCGTTCGCCACACTATAAATAACCAACAGGAGGAACGAAATGATCAAGAACAAGGACCTGATCGACAGGTTTTTCAGATATGTCAAGATAGACACCCAGTCCGCCGAGGACACCGGCACATCGCCCTCAACCGCCAAGCAGCACGACCTGGCCAAGGTCCTCTACAGCGAGCTGACAGAGATGGGCGTAGAGGCGCACTATGACCGCAAGCACTGCTATGTATACGCTAAGCTCCCCGGTGAAGAGCCGGCACTCGGCTTCATCGCGCACATGGACACGTCGCCCGCGGCGAGCGGCGCGAACGTCAATCCCCGGATCGAAGAGAATTATCATGGCCACAGCATCATGCTCCTCAAGGGGCACGGCGGCACTGAGTCCATCGTCATGCGCCATGACGATTTCCCGGAACTGACGAATCACATCGGCGAGGACCTGATCGTAACGGACGGCAGGACCCTGCTCGGCGCCGATGACAAGGCCGGCATCGCGGAGATCATGAACCTGCTCGCCTACTACACCGCGCATCCGGAGCTCCCGCACCGGACCATCTGCGTCGCCTTCACGCCTGACGAGGAGATCGGCTGCGGCACCGACCACTTCAACACGGAGCTTTTCGGCGCGCGCGAGGCATATACCGTCGACGGGAGCAAGCTCGGGGAGATCGAGTACGAGTGCTTCAACGCCGCCTCTGCCAAAATAGAGATCACCGGCAGGAGTATCCACACCGGCGACGCCAAGAACCTGATGCTGAACGCTGTTTTGATCGGAATGGAGTTCCACGCGCTGCTGCCGGCTTCCGAGAGACCGGAGCACACCGAAGGATATGAGGGCTTCTATCACCTGAGCAAGATGGAAGGCTCCGTGGACCGGGCAGTCCTCAGGTATATCATCCGCGACCACGACTACGACAAGTTCCAGGCCAGGAAAGAATACATGGAGAACGCGGCCGAGTTCATCAATGCCAAATACAAGGGTTCCGCGGGCCGCGACGTTATTAAGATCACGCTGAAGGACCAGTACTACAACATGGCTATCCCGCTCAAGGACCATATGGAGCTGATCACCCGCGCCAAGGATGCCATGGCGTCCCTTGGTATCGAGCCGATCGTCCTGCCGATCCGCGGCGGCACCGACGGCGCGAAGCTCACCTACATGGGCATCCCCTGCCCCAACCTGTGCGACGGCGGCTACAACTTCCACGGCCGCTTCGAATACGCTTCCGTCCAGGAGATGGAAAAATCAGCGGAGCTGCTGATCCTGCTGGCGCAGCCGTAAACCGCGGCCGGCCCGGTTTGTAAAAGCATAGTTTAAGACCTGCCCTATGACCTCAGGACGCTCACGTTCCTAATGCTATCCTTCGGTCATAGGGCAGGTCTTCTCTACGCCACATTCACGACCACGCCGGCAGCGCGATCACAGGCCCGGGCTGTGATCGGCGCGACTGCAGACCCGTGCCGCAGTTCACGCCATCTCGCTCTTATGCACCTTCCTGTACATATACACTTCGTCGCCCTCCCGCAGGATCAGCGAGCCTTTCGGCGCGAGCCATCTCCCGCCGCGGTGGACCGCGACGACGAACGCCCTCCGCGAGATATCCAGTTCCTCGATCGCGAAACCGTTCCAGATGTGATAGGCGCCGATCGTGATCTCCTTGAGTTCCATCGGGTCCTCGCCCTTAAGCGGCACCGCTCCGATGATCAGCTTGTCGTCCGCCAGCAGCGTCACATCCCCCTTCGGCAGGACCGTTTCCTTTCCTCTCAGGATCACCGCGATCATCATCCTGTGCGGAAGATTCAGTTCCTGAATCGTCTTTCCGGTCCAGTCATCTTCCGGCAGAAGACGGATATGCACGAACCTCATCCGCACTTCTTCTCCGTACTCACCGATCTGCTTGAACCGGGTGTACTGTTCCACAAATCCCGCGCTGATGATACCGGTGGGGATCGCCACCATCCCGACGCCAAGGAAAGTGATGCAGATACTGAAGAACTTGCCCATCGGCGTGATCGGATAGATGTCGCCGTAACCCACCGTCAGCATGGTGGACACCGACCACCAGATGCCCGAGAACGCGTTCCTGAACACCTCGGGCTGCGCCTCGTGCTCCAGGCTGTACATACACAGGCTCGATCCCAGCATCAGCGTCGCGATGATGAACACGGAAGACAGGAGCTGCTGCTTCTTGCTGGCAATGACCTCCGTGATGACATTGAGGGAGTCGTAATACGCGTTGATCCGAAACAGCCTCAGGATCCTCACGACGCGGAACATCCTGAATGCCGCGACTCCCGACGGGAAGAAGACCGGCAGATAATAGGGCAAAAAAGAGAGCAGATCGATGATTCCCGTCATGGAGGTGCAGTATTTTGCCACCGCGCCTGCGCGCGTGCTCCCGGGATACAGCTCCGGCGCCGTGATCACGCGCAGGACATAGTCGACCCCGAAGAAGAAGACCGTCGCCTGCTCGACGAGAAGGAACCAGCTCCCGTAGACCGCGTTGACGTCCTCGAAAGTTGCCATGATGCTGACGATCAGGTTCGCGATCAGCGCGCCGGTGCTGATGATGTCGTACGCCTGGTTGACCGGTTCGTCGACCACGCCTACGGAGACCATGCGGAAGAGCCTCGCGCGTGTGGCCAGCCAGTTGTCCGACGTCTTCTTTCTCAGCGTCTTTTT
>CAMOXN010000166.1 GCA_946629175.1 uncultured Lachnospiraceae bacterium
ACTGAATATGAGGAGGAAGCGTGAAGATCACGATACTTACAATGTTCCCGCAGCTGTTCGACGGTTTTCTGCAGTCCCCCGTAGTGCAGCGGGCGATACGCAGGGAGTCCCTTGAGCTGGAGATCGTGGATATCAAAGAGTTCGCGCCGGGTAGTTTCAGGCACATTGACGATTCGCCGTTCGGCGGCGGGGCGGGCATGGTCATGAGGTGCCAGCCGGTATTGGACGCCCTCCGGTATGTGAAGGGGGAGGAGGGAGGAGCGCCTGCATCCTTTACTGTCGCACTGAGTCCGGCGGGGACAGTATTTTGCCAGAAGACAGCCCGCCGCTACAAAGAACTCGATCACCTGATCCTGATCTGCGGCCACTATGAAGGAATGGATGAGCGGATCTACAGGCATGCGGACGAGGAGCTGTCTATAGGCGACTATATTTTGACCGGAGGGGAGATCGCGGCGATGGCAGTGGCCGACGCGGTGATCCGGCTCCTGCCCGGGGCGCTTCGGGATAAGAGCACGGAGGAGGAATCGTTCGAGAACGGGCTTCTCGAGTATCCGCAGTATACGCAGCCGGCCGTGTTCGAGGGAGAGGCTGTACCGGAGGTGCTGCTGTCCGGCAATCATGAGAAGATCCGCAAGTGGCGGCTGAAGGAGTCGCTGCGCCGCACGCTGGAGCGGAGGCCGGACCTGCTTGCGGGCAGGATTTTGACAGAGGAAGAAGAGGAGTTCCTGCGGGAACTGGGGACTGCTGGGGAAACCAAGGAGCTCCTGCGGGATCTGAAGAGCGGGAAGTAGAAGAAAAGGTAATAAACAGCATGAAATTACATTAGGAGCCGATGGGAGAACGGAAGTAAGAGGAGACCGGTGGTAAGAGAATAACGGTAATAACAGGAAACCGGCAGTAAGAGGTAAGAATTTATGAGAATTGAGATGCAGGGACAGGGAAGTGAAAGCTTCTATAAAGAAGTGGTCAGTATTGCCGCGCAGCAAAAGAGCCTTTTGAACAGGCCGACGGCTCCGCTGCCTGACATTTTTACGCAGTTGAAGCGCTATATCGCCATCTGTGTCGCGTTGACCGTTTTTCTCGGAATCATAGTGGCCACATATGGCACCGACACGATCGGGATCATTGCGCTGTTACTGAATGTCGCGCTTATTATTTTCTGCGTGTATCGATTGATCAGTCTGAACAGGTTCCTGAATGAGATCAAATCGGACCAGAGGAAAACAGCACTGGTCCTGGACCTGGGCGGAGCCGCGGTCGAGAAGGACGGAGCGGAGAGCATCAGGATCAACTGGAAAGATGTCGCTTTCGTCAGGAAATTCAAGGAGGTGATCGGTATCATCGCTTCCGGCGAAAAGGGGATCATCACTGTGAACAGGCGGTATGAGAAGGAGATCATGGAGTTCCTGAGGGAGAATGTACCGGAGGTCAGAAGACTGGCGTGAGTTTCCGGAGATTGTTTTTTATACTGCACTATGGACAATGACACGGAATAAGATTATTCTATTTTTAGTGATGTTTAACGAACTTTTGAGGCGTGACACTGCTAAGAAGAAGGAGGAAACTATGAAAAAGTTCGCAGGAAGAGCATTGACTGCTTTGTGCCTGTGTCTTGTTCTGCTGCTCCCGGGCTGCCGGTTCGTACGGCCGGGCGAGTTGACAGGCGGCGGCGCAAGTGCAGGCGGAGCAAGCAGCGACGGACAGTCCATTGACCTCAACGTCGGGACGGTGGACGGCACCGGCTGGAAGATCGCGATGATCACCGATACCGGAGGGATCAATGACCAGTCCTTTAACCAGAGCGCGTGGGAAGGACTGCAGCAGCTCAAGGAAGATACAGGCGCCGAAGTCGCCTATATCGAGTCCAAGCAGAGCGGCGATTTCACCACGAATTTCGAGACGCTGGTGGACAACGGCAACAGCTTGTGCTGGGGCATCGGTTATGCCTGCGCGGACGCGGTCGTTGAGAGCGCGGATGGCCATCCGGACGTCAGTTTCGCCTGTGTGGACAATGCTTTTGACGGCTCCCAGCCGAACGTGACGGGCGTCGTGTTCCGCGCCGAGGAGTCCTCGTTCATGGTCGGTTATATTGCGGCGGCTGTGACCAAGACGGGCAAGGTCGGCTTTGTGGGCGGCATTTCCAGCGAAGTCATCAGGCAGTTTGAATACGGATATATGGGCGGCGTAGCATATGCGAACCGCGTGCTTGATAAGAACGTAACGGTCACTTCGCAGTACGCGGAGAGCTTCTCCGACGCGGCGAAGGGCAAGAGTATCGCCAACAAGATGTTCACGGACGGCTGTGACATCGTCTACCACGCGGCAGGCGGCACGGGAACAGGCGTCATCGAGGCGGCCAAGGAAGCCGGCAAGTTCGCGATCGGCGTCGACCGCGACCAGGCATATCTGGCGCCGGACAATGTCCTGACTTCTTCCCTCAAGAACGTCAATGTGGCGGTGAACCTGGTATCCAAGCTCCATATCGCGGGCAGGGAGATCGGCGGAATGACGCTGTCTTTTGGCCTTGCGGACGATGCGGTCGGGATCCCTGCGGACCACAGGAATTATCCTGACGAAGTCTATGAGGCGGCACTCGAATGCGGCGAGAAGATCAAGGAAGACATTATCTCGCCTCCGGCGACAGAGGAAGAGCTCGAGGAATTCAAGCAGTATCTCGAGATGGCTTCCGTTGATGAGCTGACGAGAAAAGCCGGAGACTACACGGGGATCGACGGCAAGGGACACAAGATCGCAATGATCACCGATACGGGCGGCATCAATGACCAGTCCTTCAACCAGAGCGCATGGGAGGGGCTGCAGCAGCTCAACCAGGATACGGGCGCCGAAGTCGCTTACATCGAATCCAAGCAGAGCGGCGATTTCGCCACGAACTTTGAGACGCTGATCGACAACGGGAACACACTGTGCTGGGGCATCGGCTACGCGTGCGCGGACGCCGTTATCGAAGGCGCGACCTCCAATCCCGACATCAATTTCGCCTGCGTGGACAATGCGTTTGACGGCTCGCTGTCCAACGTGACGGGTGTCGTGTTCCGCGCCGAGGAGTCCTCCTTCATGGTCGGTTATATCGCGGCAGCTGTGACCAAGACGGATAAAGTCGGCTTTGTCGGCGGTATCGCGAGTGAAGTCATCAAGCAGTTCGAGACCGGCTACATGGGCGGTGTCGCCTATGCGAACAAAGTGCTCGGCAAGAACGTGACTGTTACTTCACAGTATGCGGAGAGCTTCTCCGACGCGGCCAAGGGCAAGAGTATCGCCAACAAGATGTTCACGGACGGCTGCGACATCGTCTACCACGCGGCAGGCGGTACGGGCACAGGTGTCATCGAGGCAGCCAAGGAAGCCGGTAAGTTCGCGATCGGCGTTGACCGGGACCAGGCATATCTGGCGCCGGAGAACGTCCTGACCTCTTCCCTCAAGAATGTTGACGTCGCGGTGAATATCGTTTCCAAGCGCTTTATTCTGGGCAGAAAGATCGGCGGCAAGAACCTGACCTTCGGCCTTACAGAGGATGCGGTGGGAATTCCGGAGCACCACGAGAACTATTCCGATGAGATCTACAACGCCGCGATCGAGATCGGCGAGAAGATCAAGAAAGGCGAGATCGACCCGCCCGCTAATGAGCGTGAACTCGAGAAATATACGTCAACGCTCCAATAAGGGCCAATGTATGTCGGAAGACTGATCAGACAACAGATAAACGGATTCGGTTCAACTATAGATAAGGAGGTCATGAATGGCGGCAGAAGTCAGCAGCAAATATGCTGTACAGATGCATGGGAT
>CAMOXN010000167.1 GCA_946629175.1 uncultured Lachnospiraceae bacterium
ATGTCGGCGATCAGTTTGTTTCTCGCCCAGATGGCGAAGTTCTTTATGGCGGTCTTGTTCATCGTTGTATATTTCCTCTATCCTTTTCCGGGTTATGCACTACTGGAACCGATGTCTTAGCTACTCTACGATCGGCACCCCCGTCCGTTCCCAAAAATCCTCTTTCATCTCAGCAGGCACCGGCGTGTCGGGCTGGTTCTGAATCCGGATACTGCGCTGCGCCGGCAGGTAAGACGCCGCCTTTTTCTGCGTGACGCCGTATTGCGCGCACATCTGCGCCGCGATCATCTGCAGCTGATTCTGGTTGACGCTCTCGCTGATGTGAAGCCGCCAGCCGATCTGCTTAGCAGCCTCTTCCAGGATTGCAGAACATCGGATCCCCAACGCAGGTGAGAGGAAGGACAATTCCAGGTACAGTCCTTCGATGTCATTTTTACGTCCCTTCTTGTAAGGTTTGATCTCACTTTCCGCAAATGCCATGTCGATCAGGCTGAAGGCGAGGTTCTGTTCCGCCTTTTCCTGACCCGGCTTCGGGTAATACCACATCCGCTCTCCTTCATCGCGAGTCCCGTTCCCGTTAGATGGAGCTCCTTCTATGGGATACCCGTAAGCGGTGCTTTTCATCCCCATGTTGGTGATCACAAGGCGCCATCCTGTCTTTTGACAAAATCGCTCGCACGACTGCGCATCGTCCGGTTCCGTTTCACTGAGCGTCACCTGGTAATACTTCTTTTCGGTAAAGTACGACGACTTCAATATTCTCTGCGGGAACAGGCTCTCAAGCAGCATCCCTGCGCTCGCGAAATTCATCGTCGTTTTCACTAAGAGCTCCCATCCGGTCTGCCCGCGCAGCGCCTCCTTCATCTCTGAGAGCCTTTCCGGCGGCAATACATCCGGGAAATCCACCGTGAGGACGACTCTCTTCTCTTCAGGATAGAAACCGAGCTTTTTGATCTCGATCTCCTCCCCGCTGTCCGCCGCTCCTCCCTGCGCGAGTTCACGCACGACGGCTTCCACATCCTGGGGGCTCGGTTCCTTCACTCTGCGCTTCTCGCGGATCTCCTCTTCCGTGCATGGCACCAGAAGGTACAACCGCCGCGCATGCCTGTCAAAAAAGAGACTTCCCAACAGCTTCTCCTGAAACGCCTGCAGCCTGTCTTCCGCCATACTGTCCGTATTCCCGTACCACAGGTAAGCCAGCTCCTGTACAGTAAACGCTCTTCCGCTGTAATTCATGCGGACAAAGTCCCACAGCCGGAGCGCGTCCTCGTCCCCGTCAAAAGTCGTACAGTTCATGTGCATCGGCAGGCCGCTCGTAAGCTGCGTCCGCTTCGTACCGATGGAAATGGCAACTTCTTCCCCGACAGATGGCTGATAAATCCGTCTGCGGACATCGGAAGAAAGCTGTTCCCCAAGCGCGTGGACCGCATCTTCGTCGCCGTGCACCAGGATCACCCTGCGGGCGGATATCCTCTCAATGATCCCGCACAGTTCCGACTGGTCCGCATGCGCAGAAAGCCCCACCATGACCGTATGCGCCTTTACAGGGACGGTTACCTTATCGAGCGTGATCCGTCGTTCCCGTTCAGGGTCCGTCGAATGGTCATTCTCGTCCAGCAGGTCCATCAGTTTTCTGCCCGGCGACTCCTCGTCCTGATATCCTGTCAGGATTATGCAGGCATCCTCCCGCGGGAGGAGCTTCTGCGCATAGAGTACACTGGGTCCTCCGGACAGCATTCCCGAACTGGAGACGAAAACAGCAGCTCCCTGCGCATTCACCAGTGTGTCCCTGTCTTCCGTCACCTGCACGGCGCGGATATCCTCCGTATAAAACGGGTCCTCTCCCCTCAGGATCCTCTTCGCGAGGTTTCTCCGCAGAAAAGTCGGATTACCGGCATAGACGCGGTTCATATCGCGCACCATGCCGTCCACATATACGGGGATATGCGGTATTTTACCGTCGCCCATCGCTTTCCGGAGTATCAAAAGAACTTCCTGCGACCTGCCCAGTGCGAAGGAAGGGATCAGGACCTTCATGCCCTTCCGCGCGCAATCCGCAACGGTCTCAACAAGTCTCGCTTCTTCGAGACTCCTTGACGCGTGCAAACGGTTTCCGTAGGTGGACTCAAGGATCGCAGCATCCGGGCGAAGTTTCGGGATCCCGATCCCCTCGATCGTCTGCTGCGCGAACCCGGACACATCCCCGGAATAAAAGATACTCCCCTCTTCCGTCTGCAGATACAGGCAGGCCGCCCCTGCGATATGCCCCGCAGGATAGGCCGTCACCTTCATGTTCAGCTCCGGAATCGGCATTTCCTGCTGGTAGGCGATCGGCGTGATCCTTTCCAGCATGGATAGCACATCTTCCCGGGAATACTGAGGGATCTCCTCCTCGCGACGGTCCATCAGCTTCAGGCTGTCAAACAGAAGCACCCGCGTCTGTTCCATCGCCATTTTCGTCATATAGATCCGCGCCGCCGGATAAGCCTTGCTGATGACCGGCAGCGATCCTGTGTGATCCATATGCGCATGACTGATCAAAATAGCGTCAACACCGCCTCTCTCCTGAATACCGCGAAAATCCGGAAACGCCTCCCTGTTCCCGCTCTGCCGGATCCCGCAGTCCATCAGTATCCCTTTTCCGGCGATCTGCAGATGTATACAACTCCCGCCTACTTCCATGGCACCGCCGGCGAAATAAAACTTCATAATTTTCAATATACCTTTCCTGACGTGAGTTTCCTAAATCACAATATTAACCGTATACGAACAGATGATTGCAATATCAGAACTCCACATTCACTACATCGTACTCATATACTGCACGATATAACTGTCGTCATCGTTGATCTTCATGGCATTGTTTACTGCCTTCGTGATCCTGTCCAGTCCGCGCCTCTTTTCGAACCTGTAACACTGCTCAAGAAAGTCTTCTTTCTCGAGATAATCCATGATGATGTCATACAGATCAAATACAACCAGCTCAAATCCGTCAACACCTTTCCGGTTCTTTTTCTTCAGGTATTCCACCCGCTCGCGAACTTCCAGCTCACATTCCGGCGGGTAATCGAACACCCAGTAATTGACTTCATTCGCCCTGCCGCTGCTCTGCCTGAAAGATGGCTTTTTGATCGCGGCTTCCATTTCATCCAGTCTCGCCTGTACTGATGCCATCATCTCACCCCTTTCAGCGCCTTAAGATAATAATCCATATGCCGGTCGAAAAGCCATCTCTCCATTTCAGGTTCCAGGATCGGCCTGAGGATCTTTCTGACCTCCCTGCCATTGTCCGTCACTCCGGCTTCATATAGGAAATTCCGATAGCTGTGTCCAAGTCTCTTCAATGTCTGGTCTGTCCATCCCGCAGCCTTTTCGCTCTGCTCCTGCTTGCTCTTGAAGAACAGGCGGATATCGCTGGGCGAATACTCGTTGATCCCGATGATCATCTTCTCGCGGATGATCTCGTAGACAAACTCTGCGAACAGAATATCGTTGGCCATGGCCGCCACTAACGCGAACAGTTTCTGGGAGGCCAGGTCGCCACTCATGAAGATGGGATAGAAACTGTCGTCCAGCGCCTTAACCCTTGCGGATACCGTGCTCCAGATCTGTTTTGCGCGCGCAGTGGTCGGCGCGCCGAACAGGTTCTCTTCTTCGTTCGCCTTCTTGATCTCTCCCCAGTCTTTTCCCTCATACCTGAGGGTGACCACCTTGCGGAATTCCATGAACCAGAACGCGTGCTTGACGGCACCTGCGCTGTAATCCCTTTTATTATTGTTCATATGACACCTGTCTCT
>CAMOXN010000168.1 GCA_946629175.1 uncultured Lachnospiraceae bacterium
CGCCATGAGCATCCTGTTCATCGGCTGGATCTCAAAATCGATCTGTCCCCATGAATAGTCGATGCTCTGGATCTCCTTAAGCACGACGCCTGCAGCTTTTGTCAGCACTAAAGCTTTTTCCCCGGCATCCGAGACTGCCCTGCCCAAAAGTTCGTTCTTCGCCGCTTCCGGATCCTTTACCGTGTAGCTGAGGCGGAACTCCGGCTTTACGTCGCAGTTCGCAAGGGCATACAGGACCTTGCCGAGCTTCTCGTTGTCGGACTCGAACTCTACCTTCATCGTGTGACTGAACTTGTACCCGACAAAGCGCTGCCTGTATGTCCCCTTATCTTTATAATTCTCGTATTCCGTGTCCACGCTGAAGTTCAGCGTCTTCAGGTCGGAACGCTCAAATCCGAATCCTGCAAGGAGGTCCTTCAGCCGCTCCGTATCCTGCGATGACCTCCGGAGCGTTTCGCCATATTCAGGGTATATCCCTTCCAGCGACAGAGTGATCCTGGTCATGTCAGGCTTTACCCTGATCCTGCCTTTTCCTGTTACACGGATTGTCCTCATGCTCTACTCCCTTCCCGGCGCACATGCGTCGATCACATTCTGATAATACTGTCTCATCTCGTTGTTCCGGCAGACCATGATCACGGCCATGCCGTAATCCGGGTTTGCCGAGAGCCATCCGGAAACCGCCCTGAGCGCTACCGCGGCCGCTTCCTGCTTTGGGTACCGGTACGCTCCCGTCGAAATAGCCGGGAACGCGATGGTATGCAGGTCGTGCTCTTTTGCCAGCTCCAGGCTGTTCCAATAGCAGTTGTAGAGAAGCTGCTCGCATTTGGGGTTTCCTTCCCTGTATCTCGGCCCGACCGTATGGATGACAAATTTGGCGGGAAGCATCCATCCGCCGGTGATTTTGGCTTCGCCGGTCTCACATCCTCCCAGTTCCCGGCACTCATTTGTGAGGCCGATCCCGGCAGCCCTGTGGATAGCCCCGTCAACACCACCTCCGCCAAGGAGCGACTTGTTCGCCGCGTTCACGATGGCGTCCACCTTCATCTTCGTGATGTCTCCGACCTCAAAAAAAATGTGGTTGTCCGGTTTATCCGCCTCCAGGATCAGATTGATCAGTTCCTTTGTCAGCAGGAAATTGTGCTCCCAGGGGTTGATGATGATCCCTGCTTCCTTCATATTCCTGCAGCCTTTCAGGATGCTTTCGATAAAGTCCGAAATGATGGAAGCGCTCTCACCCTTCTCGAATTCCTTCTGAGAGGTAAAAGCTACCAGCCACTGCTTCCCGTCGTCCGTCTCAAGATGGTGCATCTTGAAATGCAGGTCCTCTTCGCTCGTGACGGTATCCCCGACGCTGACGTGCTCTATATCGAACATGTCGACTGCCGCCTGCGGCATGATGATCGGGATCATGAAATGCCCGTCCTCATGCATCCGCTTCCGGATGGATTCCAGCACAGCGACCAGGTTCTCCTTGTTCTGTTCTGCATAAAGCTTGTCAATGGCGTCCTCGATAATGTAATTGCCCGCAAGGAACTCGTCATGGTTCCCTCCTGTCCTGCCCCTTGCCGCATCAAAGCGGCTCAGCACATCCAGCATATCCTCCGGCAGGCGGGCTTTGCACTCTGCCTCGTAAAGGATGGGTACGCCGAAGAACGCTTCCGCGATGCCGCCTGCAATGCAGGTCAGGGTATCGCAGTCCCCGCCCAGGGAGACCGCCGTCCTGATCACGTCCTCGAAGTCCGTGCCCTCCAGGAACGCGGTTACCGCCTCCGGGACTGTCTGCTGGCAGCTCACAATATGGTGGTACTGGGGCCGGATCTCATCACAGGTGCGGGACAGGTCATACCCGAACTCACGGATGATGTAATCCCTGATCTCTTCCTTGCTGCTCCCGATCCTGGCAAGGAAGATCGCGCTGGCCGCGGCTTCCGCTCCCTTGATGCCCTCCGGATGGTTATGCGTGACCTGCGCCGTCAGCCTCGCGATCCGGCGGGTCTCTTCGATCGTATCGTAGAGCCACCCAACGGAAGACACACGCATGGCCGAACCGTTGCCGTAGCTGCCATAAGGTTCTCTGTCCCCGGACCTTAACCAGTTCCTGAAACGGCCGCCGTATCCGGCGTCAGGGTACTTTTTCCCCCAGTGGTGCATGGAACTGATGATATCGTCACAGATAACTTCATCCGGAGCCTCTGCGGAGACTCCAAGCAGTGCGTCCGCGACCGCGATCGTCATAACCGTATCGTCAGTAAAGTGGCTTTCCTCAATAAACATCGGAAAGTCCTTTGTCTTCTTCCCCTTATCAAACTCATACGGGGATCCGATCATATCCCCAAGAATTGCTCCGTACATGCTCTTCTCCTCCTTCTGTTCTCTTGATGATATCAGTATATCTGAAATGAAAACCGGAGTGGTCGTCTGCCAGGCGACTTCGACCACCCCGGTTTGTTATTGCATACTATTCTGAATTCACCATTCTTTGATATCGAATTGGTTCATAGTACTATCAAGAAAATGGTCACACTGTTCCCAGTCCGGGAAACGATGTTCAAGCTCACGGAATGCTGCATCATGCCTGGGATAATCGCGATGAAGCATCTCATGATATAAGAGGTACTTGATATACTTTTTATCTACATCCTTGGAGTTGAGTACCGAATTGATCTCAATCACACGCGATTCATGGAAGTACCTTCCGAAAAATCCCTTATAAGCTTTGTCAGTCCATTGATAGCAGGCGATCCCATCAAACGATCCGCCAAACATTTCGCTGATCACTTCCTGCGCTAGAGAGTCCAGATCATATACCGGTGTTCTATCGTAAGGAATCCATTCAAGGGGGACTTTCCTTCCATAATTCTTAAAAAAGCACTGCCCCTTCCCCGTATCTGGCCGGCCTTTCATCTAATCTGCCCGCCAGCTGCTCCCTTCTTTTTCTGACCAGTTCCAGCATTGCCGCCTTATCCTCGGGAAGGTTCCCATGCATCCTCACGATATTCGAAGGATGAAGGCCAAACAGGTAGCAGTCTTTGAGGTCTAACAGTTCCAGCAGCTCCTCTTCCTCATCCAGGTACTCGCCGAATGTGCTCTCTACAAAGCTTCCGTTTTTCATATCCTCATACAGCGGACACCCCGGATCCGCATGGAGCGTCCCCGTAAAGATCAGATAAGGTTTTGTCTCATTTAAGAGTGTCGCCGTCGCAGCCGCATTTTCATGGCGACGTTCCGCGCCGGCACAGCCCAGAATGATGTTCGCGCCGTAATCGATCCCTGCCGCGCCGAGCCTGTTCAGCTCATATACCGCCTGCTTGGCAGTATAGCCTTTGTTCATATAACTGAGCGCATCATCAAGTCCGCTTTCCACGCCAATGTTAAGCTCGTTGATCCCAAGGATCCTCAGACGCTTCAGCTCTTCATCCGTTTTACCGATCACGTTCTTGATGGAGGCATACATAGCAATGGTCTCCACCTTTGGAAGGTACGCGTGTACCATGACAGCGATCTCTTCGAGCCTGTCAGCGGACAGTGCAAACGGATCGCCGTTTTCCAGGAACACCCTGGTGACATTCGGCACGTATTCCCGCGCCTCTTGTAAATCCGCTTCTACCTGCTCCAATGGCTCTACACCAAATTGTTCATCCCGATACATCGTGCAGAAAGAGCATCTGTTATGTGAACATCCGGTCGTCACCTGCAGAAGGAGCGAACGGGCCTCGAATGGCGGCCTGTAGATTGTTCCGGTGTAATGCATGTTTTTATTCCTCAATTACATAA
>CAMOXN010000169.1 GCA_946629175.1 uncultured Lachnospiraceae bacterium
GGGCGACTGGAACGCCTCAGACTACGCGGACAGGATGATCGCACGGTACCGGGATGAGCTCCATGGTAAGAAAGTGCTTCTTGCGCTCTCGGGTGGCGTGGATTCTTCTGTAGCAGCACTGCTTCTTCACAAGGCAGTGGGCACGGACCTGGTCTGTGTCTTTGTGGACCACGGGCTCCTGCGCAAGGACGAAGGGGATTTCGTCGAGAAGACTTTCCGGGAGACCTTCGGGGTGAACCTGATCCGGGTGAACGCGGGCCGGCGGTTCATTAACCGGCTTGCGGGAGTCACTGACCCGGAGAAGAAGAGAAAGATCATAGGGGAGGAGTTCATCCGCGTCTTCGAGGCGGTGGCCGGTCAGATCGGGCATGTCAACGTATTCGCGCAGGGGACGATCTATCCGGATGTGATCGAGAGCGGCAAGGGAGCCTCGGCGGTGATCAAGAGCCACCACAACGTGGGAGGGCTCCCGGATGTCATATCTTTTGACGAGATCATAGAGCCGCTCCGCGACCTGTTCAAGGACGAAGTACGGAGCGTCGGAACGATGCTGGGGCTTCCGCGTGAGCTTGTCTGGCGGCAGCCTTTCCCCGGACCGGGCCTCGGTGTTCGGATCATCGGAGAGATCACGGAAGAAAAGGTGCGGATGCTGCAGGATGCTGACGCGGTCTTCAGGGAGGAGATCGAAGCGGCGGATCTTGAACATGTGCCGGATCAGTATTTTGCCGTGCTGACGGATTCGCGTTCCGTGGGCGTGATGGGGGATGCCAGAACGTACGGGTATACCTGCGCGCTGAGGGCGGTGTCCACGGATGACTTCATGACAGCGGAGTGGTCGAGGCTCCCCTATGAGGTCCTGGAGCGGGCGAGCAGCCGGATCACGAACGAGGTCCGGGGGATCTCAAGAGTCGTGTACGATATTTCATCCAAGCCGCCAGCGACGGTGGAGTGGGAATAGATTTGAACGGGGGACGCTTCCTCGTTCAAGGGGGGCAAGGGGGCCATTTGACCTCTGGGGTCAAATGACCCCAAGCCATTACAGACCAAAGAGGTATCGGAGATACGCTGCAGCCTCCTCCTGCCTGGAGCTGTTGGATACCACACCCAGATAGAGATCTCCGTCAAAGCCTGCGTCACGAAACAGCGGAAGAGAAGAGACAGTGAGCGAATTGGGGACCGTTTCCGTGACGACCTGCTCTTCTTCCGCGTTTCCGAGCAGATAGTCCACGGAATTGTCGGATAAGATGACTTCGTTCTTAGTAAGGAACGGAGAGAGCTCATTCGGAAGCGAGGTCAGTTCCATCAGATAACCCTGCCGCGAGAAAATATCGTAGGCTTCGCGATTCATCAGAACGAGGTCGAGTTTCCCGGCGCTGATCGCGCCGCTGAGTTTCACCTTTGAAGCATAGGCATATTCGTGGTTGAGAGTGTCAGCGTCCTCCGACAGATACAGATCGCGGTAGAGATAGACTTCCTGCCTGCGCTCGTCGAAGCCTGCTCCGGTCACAAAGTCCTCCGTCAGACTCTTTTGTACGTCTTCACCGAATGAGATGTTGATCACAGCCAGATACAGTACAGGCTTTTTCTGCGTCAACTGCCGGTGAATGATCGAGCCGAGAACGATGAGAGCCACCAGGATAAGCAGGATCGTCCATTTATGATAAGTAAAAATATGCTCGGCCTTTTCGGCCGGGCTCATCGCTTGAAAAGCCGCCTTATGGGCGGCTTTTTCCTTTTCAGACAATTTGACCATCAGGTGTTTTCCTCCGGGATGTTCTCCGTGATGTTATAAGGGGCGTTCTCCGGCAGTTCTTCCGGGCCTTCTTCCGGTCCGTCCGGGTCTTTCTCCGGTTCGTCATCGATATAATCCTCCGGCGTACCGGAAACGGCGATCAGAAGGCTGTTGAGGATCCAGGCGCTGACCATGGCGCACAGCCCCTCGCCGAATATGATCAGCGGCGTGAATACCGCGACCACGGCAAAGAACATGGCAAAATGGACAGCGAAGACCAGAATTGTCGCGAAGAGATAGTGCGTGCCGATCAAAAAAGCATTTTTGAGCATGGCTGTGTTGGTGTTGTGCACGCTGGCGAGAAGGGGAAAGACATATAAAAGCACGATTACATAAATGATCGACGCCGCGATCACAAGCGCCAGGATCAGCGTCCAGATCACTGCCATGACACCTGTTGAACTCTTGCGCAGATGATAGAGGATATATCCGTCAGCGCCAAGGAACAGGCCTGCGCCCAGAAGGATCAGCCAAAGCTGCGTTGCCTGCTTGAAATTTTCTTTAAAAGAATGAAAAAACAGTTTCCACGCATGGGACTCCTCATCGCGGATGACCTTCAGGCACGCGTAGTAAAGAGCTGTCGTGGAGGCGCCAATGGTGAAAATGGGCAGAGAACAGATAAACCAAAGTATATTCAGAAGACAACTGCAGCTCAGCTTCATCAGAAGCTGGCTGAACCTGCTTTCATAAGAAAAAAATCTCATAGTGTAAGTCCTTTCAGATCAGTCTGTATTCCGGTCTTTAAATCAGTTCAAGATCCGGTCTTCACTCCAATATTCAATCCGGTCTTCATTCCAGCCTGGTCGACTCGCGGTAGATCAGTTCCGTCTCGGTGTGGACAGTCCGGAAGTCCAGCGAGGGCTCATGTCTGCGGGAAATGAGCAGCTGCATGGCAGAGATGGCCATGACCTGCGTATGGACGTGGACCGTGCTCAGAGCGGGACGGTAAATACGCGACTCGGGCGAATTATCAAAGCCGAGGACCAGCACATCCTCCGGTACCGACTTCCCGATAGTGAACAGGTTGCGGATCAGATCACCTGCCAGAAAATCGTTGGCGCAGATGAACACATCCGGCAGTTGTTCCAGACCTGCGATCGACTCGATGATCTCGTCGACGCGGTTGGTGCAGTATACGAAGCGCTCGTCCACCGGGACATCTGCCATGAGCATGGCCATCCGGAAGGCGGCGTAGCGCTCATAGAAGGACTGGCAGTGGTTATAGTTGCCGATGAAACCGATGCGCTTTTTTCCCGCGGCAAGCATATCATTGACAAAGCGGGTGATCTCGGTCGTATTGTCCATAAAAAGATGGTCGGCGGGAAGGTAAGAGCCGTCTCTCTTGACGGGACCGTCCACAAAAAGGACCGGGACGTCCAGCTCGCAGATCATCTTGCCGTATTCATAATTGAACATTTCAATGCAGATGACAGCCTTCACCAGATCCTTGCGGAACGTGTAAGGAAGTGTCATCGTACTCAGGTTCTCCTTCGTAATACGGTGGGTGTTCATTGTAAAGCCCGCCTGGGAGATCTCACGCTGGAATTTGTCCAGCATAGTGGAGGCAAAGTGCGACTGTGTCAAAAAAGCGGCGGTCAGCAGCGCGATCTCACCCTGATACTGCTGTGACGCGGGGGCAGAGGCTGCCGCATCGGACCCGAGGATGGAATTGACATAGGAGAACTGCTTGTATCCCATCTCCACAGCCTTCTGCAGTATCTTATCCCGCGTAGATGCCGCAATGCCGTCGGAATTATTAATAGCTTTGGATACCGTGTTACGGGAGATGCCGAGTTCATCGGCAATGTCCTGCAGAGTTACTCTCTTCATTTCGTGCTCCTTCAATTCTCATAATTCCCGGTGTAAAGAATGATATGGTCCTGTATCTTGCAATTATACCATGATTAAAGGGAATTGGTCAAACAAATGCCACCTGCAAATGCGTGCAAATGTAAATAATCGGATTTCGATATATAAAAAAA
>CAMOXN010000170.1 GCA_946629175.1 uncultured Lachnospiraceae bacterium
GCGATCGAAGAGATGGAAAGGGGGTTGTCAGATCGGATCGAACATATGTCAGATTCCTTCCCTGAGTACCTTCTATACCTGATCGGGAAAAAGGGCATGGGAAACGCGGAAGTCTACAAGAGGGCGATCGTTGATAAGAAGGTATTCTCCAAGATCAAGAACAATCCGAACTACCATCCGCAGAAGCTCACAGCCCTGTGCCTGTGCATCGGCGCGAAGCTGAATCTGGATGAATCGCGGGATCTTCTCGCCAGGGCGGGATATGCCCTCTCGCCGTGTGATAAGACAGATATCATCTTTTCGTATTTTATCGAGAACAGGATCTACGATATGATCGAGCTTGATATACAGCTGGAAGAACACGGACTGCCGTGTATCATTACGTGAGCCGGTGTTCTTAAGGAGTGACGCATGTCTTTTGTCTCATGGGGCTACTTTTTGTTTCTTGCCTGCACACTGATCATTTACTATATATTTCCTCACCGCTTTCGCTGGATCGTGCTGCTGGCAGCCAGCCTTGTTTTCTGTCTGCTCATTAATGTCTATTCGACAGCCTGGCTCGCCGCGACGATTGTCCTCACCTACTGCGCCGCGTATGCCATCGCGCGCTGCACGGAGCGCGGGCGCAGGAGAGGAGCAAAGGCCATCCTTGCGTGTTCCCTTGTTCTTCTGTTCGGTTCACTGCTCGTTCTGAAGTATCTGCCCCTGCTTCTTAAGAAAGACCTGCCATTGCTCCTTACGAAGTATCTGCCGCCGGTCCCGCGCAGCTTATTGGCGCGCTATAGTGCGGCATCTATCGCGAACTCGATCGTAATGCCGGTGGGCATTTCTTTCTATCTGTTCCAGGTGACGGGATACCTGATCGATCTGTACGGTCAAAAGACTGCCCTCGTCCGCCACTTCGGCCATTACAGTCTGGCTGTTTCTTTTTTTGCCAAGCTCTCGCAGGGGCCGATCACGCCCGTTGCGAAGCTTGTCTCCCGGTTTGCAGAACCAGTGGAAATTGATCCTCTGAAAATGCGCAGGGGCGCAGTCCGCATCCTGATCGGTCTTGTCAAAAAGGCTGTCATCGCGGACAGGCTGGCGGTCGTAGCGAACAATGTCTTCGCTGATCCGTCGGGCGTGAATGCAGCGGGCGCTGCCATTGGCGCGGTTTTCTATACCTTACAGCTCTACGCGGATTTCGCGGGGTATACGGATGTCGCGATCGGAAGCGCGCAGCTCTTCGGGATCGAGCTCCCCGAGAACTTCAGGCAGCCCTACCTGGCCCGCTCCATCGCCGAATTCTGGCGCAGATGGCATATCACATTGTCAGACTGGCTCAAGAAGTATGTGTATATCCCTTTGGGCGGCAGCAGGGTGAGCAGGGGGCGCTGGGCGTTCAATATTTTGACAGTGTTCCTGATCAGCGGTGTGTGGCATGGCTCAGGCCTTACGTTCATCGTATGGGGACTCCTGCACGGATGCTATCAGGTCGCCGGCAAAATGACCTCAGGCCCGAGAAAGGCGGTGGCGGCAAAAGTTCCTCGCGGCGCGAAATGGCTGACGGACGGGCTCTCGGTGATCGTCACATTTGTCCTGGTCAGCATCGCTTGGATCTTCTTCCGGGCGGATTCGATGGGCACCGCCGTGGAAATGCTCGCGCGCCTCGCCTGCGGGGACTGGACATTCTCCCTGCAGCAGCTGGCGGTGGAGGCCAACGAATGGTGGCTGAGCTGCGTGCTCATTGTTCTAATGGTGATCGCGGACCTGATCTCGGAACGCAGACCTCTCCTCGACCTGATCGAGGAGCGGGCTCTGCCGGTCCGCTGGCTGATCTATCTGGCGCTTCTGTATCTGCTGATCTTCTTCGGTATTTACGGGGCGGTCTCCGCGCAGTCCTTTATTTATGTTTCGTTCTGAGGAGTAATGTGCCGCCGGACCAGGCGGCGGGATGGTATCAGTGTGAAAAAAGAGAACAAACACACAATTTTATACAGCATAGTGCGGCTGGTGCTCTTTGCCGCGGTGTTCGTGGTCTCTTTCCTCGGACTGGAGAAACGGTTCCGTTCTGATGCCAAGATCCACCCCGTATGGAAATACGCCGCGAGTGAAGATCATGCGCCGATCGATATTCTGTTCGTGGGGAACAGCCACACATATTCCTCGGTAGACGGGAAAATGCTGTCTGAGGCGACCGGGCTCAATATCCGGGAACTGACATGCGCTTCCGCGAACGGAGTGAACGTGGCGGCAGATCTGGAGGCCTTCCTTAACTATGAGGTCCCGGGTGTCGTAGTGCTTGAAATGTGCCCGTTCGGCGCGGATCAGATCAACTATGATGAAATGCGGAAGGAAAAGCTCGGCATCCTGTTCGATCATCTGGACGGGATCCCGGATCCTGATGTACGCCTGAGGGCTTTGTCGCGCGTAGTTTCGTTCGAAGACGTGCCTGCCGGACTGTTTCAGCTGTTCCGCAGCGCGATGATGTGGGACAGGTGGTCGCGGGACAGAGAGGCTGCCAGGACGTATGACGAATACGGCGCCCATGTATTGTTCGATGTGGAATCAGGCACAGGCTTCTTTCCGAACACTGTAGCAAAAGCGTATTTAACACCATCGGAAGGCGATACCGGTCTGGTCCCTCAAAATGTGGAAGCTTTCCGGTCGGTCATAGAACTGGCGGAGCGCTATGGTTTCGATATCTGGATCTACAATGCGCCTATATTTTACTACAACCAGAATTATGCCAACCTGCTGCGGACCGCGGAGTCGATGCAGAATGATCATCCTTGCATCCGTTACATCGACAACAGCATGCTGCACCTTGCTGAGATCGGCATCGATAGAACAGACTACTACGATGAGTTCCACCTGAATCTCGACGGCATGGAAAAAGTGAGCGTCTGGCTGGGGAACCGGATCGCGGAGCGCCTCCACACAGAGTTCGATATAAATTCACGCCTTCAGTACAAGGGATGCGCCGTTACAATGCTGGAAAACGGGAATTACCGCTACGAATATGAGACTTTCTGCCCCGGCCGCCACCGCTTTGTGTACACCAAAGACGGCGAAGAGCACGATACAGGCCTGACTGCTCAGAACTGGTTCGAAGAGGGCGCCCTTTCCGCGGAGGAGATCGAGACGCTGTACGTCACTTCCCGCACGGCTGTCAAAGGCGAGCCGGGATCGATCAAACACCGCTTCCTTCCGTTCACGATCGAAAGCTACAGCGCCAAAATAATGAGCGGCGGCATTTTCCTCAGGAACGGGAGCAATTTCCGGGGCGATCTGTCTTACGCCTGGGAGGTCGCGGGCGTGGGGGCGGATGCGGAAGCGGAGTCGGCGGCGGATGCTGCAGCGGACGCGGCGATGAAGGAGGGGACGGATCCTGCGGAAGAGAATACGGTGAGAACGACACGCTTCAGGCATAACAATGAGATCTTTCTTCCATTCCATGAAAGCGGGACTTATGAGATCCGGGCCATTACGCGGCAGCAGTCGGATGGCGTGACGCGCGTGACGCCGATCCTGACCGTATCCTATGACGCAGAATCTGACCGGGTCGTCATTGAAGAAGCATTGGAGTGCGTGACGGTGGAGTGATGCCGGGGAATGTTCTTGGTGTTAGCTTTCGGTGCCATTCCTGCCATCTGGACACCGTGAGGGCATCAAAAGGGAAGACTCGATGATTTAGACCTTATGTGCCCTTCCGGAGACCTTCAAGGCGTCTCAAAAGCCATGGCAAGGGCAGACAGAGA
>CAMOXN010000171.1 GCA_946629175.1 uncultured Lachnospiraceae bacterium
CAGGAGGCGGATGCCGGCAAACAGGAAGAAAAAGAGGCGGAAGCTGCCGGCTGGGAGGCGATTGAGCAGGAATTCTTAAGAGTGTATCCCGGTCAGAATAATCCGAAGCACTATGGAACGATCATCAAGTGGGTGCTTGGCGGAAAAGATCCTTTGGACGGAATCAGTATTTATGACGGGGGCAGCTTTTGGCACTTTGTTTCGTTCGGGCAGACAGAATTGTACGAGAAGGAAAGCGATACACCTGATATAAGCGGCTACGGATATGAGCTCACATTCAAGCTCAAAAAGGGCGATTATGAAGATGAGGAAGCCGAGATCAGGAATATATGCGGGATCCTGCAGATGATCGCCAGGCTGACATTTACAAAAGGAGAGATATTCCAGCCGTTTGAATTCATCTACACCGGCCAGACAACGGGAATCGACGCAAAGCAGAAATCAAAACTCACTGGGTTTATTACCGTGAAAGACCCTACAGTGGAAACGATCGATACACCTAACGGTAGAGTCGAGTTCCTGGAACTCATTGGGATGACGGACGCCGAATTAAAGACTCTGTCTAATGTCGGGTCGGTCATGGAAATTTACGATAAACTCGGCTCTGATATTACGGATTACTCGAGAGAGTCGATTGTTTAGGGGGGACATTGAATGCGACCGGCAGGCCCGGGCTGTGATCTGCAAGGAGGATAAGAACAATGAGGGAAGTATTGAAAAGAATGACGATCGCGGCTGCTGTGATGATCATGAGCGCAGGCCTGATGTCGTGCGGGCAGAACAGTGCGGGCGGGCAGAGCGAGCAGAACATCCAGAGCGGGCAGAGCGAGCAGGGTGAGCAGAGCGCGCAAGACACTGCGGACGCCGTGGGAACCGGTGAAAATACCAAGGATACCAGGTTCGTGATCCTGCACACCAATGATGTGCACGGCTATATGGAGCCGTCGGGAAGATGCCTTGGAATGGAAGCTGTGGCGCAGCTCAAAAAGGACTATGAGCAGCAGGGCTATGACGTTCTGCTCATGGATGCCGGAGATATGCTGCAGGGAAATGCTTTCGCTAGTTATTCCCATGGCGAGTCGATCGTGACGATCATGAATGCCGTCGGATATGATGTCATGGCGCTGGGCAATCACGATTTTGACTACGGGTCGGATGTTCTCGAGAAGCGAATGTCGGAGATGGATTTTCCGGCGCTGGCCGCCAATATTACAGTGGATGCCACCGGGGAGCCGTTCGCCGAAGGAAATACGGTATTCACACTTTCGGACGGCACGAAGGTGGGCGTGTTCGGGCTGGATACCCCCACTACCGTGACTACTTCCGCGCCGAAAAATACAGCCGGCCTCACATTTACGTCGGGGGAAGAGTTGTACGCTCTGGCGCAGGCGCAGATCGATGAATTGAAAGACGGGGGGTGCTCCGTGATCGTGTGCCTGGGGCATCTCGGAGAAGAAGAAGCCAATAAGGGAAACGTTGCAAAGGACATTGTGGAGAATACCGAAGGCCTCAGCGTCCTGATCGACGGGCATGACCATCAGGTGGAAGACCAGGCCGTCAAAGACCGGGAAGGGAACGATGTCCTGATCGTAGAATCGGGGAGTTTTCTGAGGAACATCGGTATTTTGACTTATGAGGATGGGAGCTTTACGGAGAGCCTGGCGGAAGCGGGAAGCTATACGGGAAGCGACCCGGAAGTGGCAGAGCTGGTAGCGGGGTTCTCTGCGGAAATCAAGGCCGCTCTGGGAGAAACGGTCGCCGTCTGCGAATTTGACCTGCCTTGGGATGCGGTGGGCGGAGAGGGCACACTGGCAGACCTGGCCGTCGATTCCATTTACTGGCAGGTGAGCCAGGCCGCCGCTGCCGCGCCGGACGCTGCGATCCTCAACGGCGGCGCGATCCGGGCATCGATCAAAGCAGGCGAGATCCGGCTGCAGGATGTCTGCGATGTTTTCCCGTTCAACAATCAGCTCTGCACCATTGAAGTGACCGGAGCACAGCTGCTGGAGGCGTTGGAAGCCGCGACGCAGACCCTGCCGGAACCGATGTCCGCATTTCCGCAGGTCTCGCAGATCAGGTATACGCTGGATACGACGGTGCCGTATGAGGAAGGGGAACTCTACCCGGGCACTACGTATCATGCGCCGGCCGCGCCGGGTTCCAGGATCACCATCCATGAAGTAGGCGGAAAGGAGTTCGATCCGGAAGCCACATATACCATTGCGACCATCGATTTCCTGGCAAGCGGCGGCGATACCTATTACTGCTTCGCGGAGGCGGGCGCCGCTTCAAAGGTCTATGTCGGATATCTTGATTCTGACGGACTGGCCAACTATATGAAAACGGAACTGGAGGGGACGATCCCGGAGATCTATGCGGAGACGCAGGGAAGGATCGAAGTGATCGGAGGAAAGTGACTCCGAGTTTTGGGGCGACCGGCAGGCCCGGGCTGTGATCGCGGGGTGCGACCGCAAGGCCCGGGCTGCGGTCACGTGAACATAAATGAGAGGTGAAAACTATGAAGATCGTAGTATTAGACGGTTACACAGAGAATCCCGGAGACCTTTCCTGGGAAGCAATGGAGCAGTTTGGCGAGGTCGTCGTTTACGACAGGACTTCCTACGTGGAATCTCCTCTGATCGCCGAGAGACTAAAGGGGGCTGAAGTCGCAGTGATCAATAAGACCCCCATTTCCAAAGAGACAATGGACAAGTGCCCGGACCTCAAGGCTGTTGCAGTGCTGGCGACAGGATACAACGTAGTGGACTGCGCCGCGGCGAAGGAAAGAGGGATCGTCGTCCTGAACGTGCCTACTTACGGGACAGAGATCGTCGGACAGTACGCAATCGGACTTCTTCTTGAGATCTGCGCGCACTACGGCGCTCATGACAGGGCGGTCAAGGAAGGACGCTGGGAGAACAATATCGACTGGTGCTTCTGGGATTACCCGATGATCGAGCTGTACGGAAAGACGGCAGGTATCATCGGATTCGGAAGGATCGGCCAGACAACAGGCAGGATCCTGAAGGCCATCGGACTGAAAGTCCTCGTAAACGACAAGTTCCAGTCTGAGAGCGGCAAGGCAATCGCAGACGCATATGTGGAGAGAGATGAACTGTTCGCGAAGTCTGACGTGATCTTCCTGCACTGCCCTCTGTTCCCTGACACAGAGAAGATGATCAACAAGGAAAACATCGCCAAGATGAAGGACGGCGTGATCCTGATCAATAACAGCCGCGGGCAGCTCGTCAATGAGCAGGATCTGGCGGATGCGCTGAACAGCGGCAAGGTCTATGCGGCCGGCCTGGACGTCGTATCTACAGAGCCGATCAAGGGAGACAACCCGCTTCTGACAGCTAAGAACTGCATCATCACTCCGCATATTTCCTGGGCAGCGCAGGCGGCGCGCCAGAGGATCATGGATATCACGGTCGACAACATTAAGGCGTATGTCGAAGGAAATCCGGTCAATGTAGTGAATAAATAATAAGCCATGTAAAAAGGGTCGGCAAATCCCGGATCAGCTGGGATTTGCCGGCACTGTTTGCGTGCAGT
>CAMOXN010000172.1 GCA_946629175.1 uncultured Lachnospiraceae bacterium
TCGAAGTACTTCCTGACCGTCCTGTCCACCGCCTGCAGCATGAGGAACATGATCGCCGTATCAATGGGCAGCATAACGGCGTTCGATACGGCCCTTCCCGGAAGGATCGCCATGAATCCCTTTCCGTAGAGCATATTGAGCCACAGCGTATTCAGGAGAAGATTTACGAACACTTTCACCGTCAGCTGCGCGGCGAACACTCTCGCGATGGCGAGTTTCCGCCTGTACAAAAAGGCGCCGTAGATAATTCCCCCCAAAGCGGCGCTTACCGTAAATCCAGGGAAAAAAGCGCCTTCCGGTTTGATCAGGTACTTGATGATATCGAGCACGGCGCCGAAGATCCCTCCTACGGCCGGCCCGAAAAGATATGCCACCACCTGGTTGGGAAGGCCCGAGAATCCGATCCGGATATAAGGGCCGAGGCTGACCGACGCCACCATGTTGAGGGCCATCGCGGCCGCGCACATCATGCCGCAGAATGTGACCACCCTGAGTTTTTTGAACTCGCCAAGCGACCTGATCCACATGGAACCTGCCATGAATCCTTTGTTCTCAGCCATAATAAAAACCTCCTTACATAGCTGAAACGATCCATGCCACATAAGGAGATCTCTCTCCGAGGGAAACCGCGGCTGCGCCGGAGCCGGGACTCTTGCCGGATCACAGTATTTTGCCGCAGTACCTTGCTATGCAGCAGCGGGATGCGGACCATGCACCGCAAACAATGGGATCTCCCAGAGCTCTTCGTCCGGATGACAACTCCCTGTCCACCCGGCACTTCACGCGCACAGTCCTACTCTGCCTACATCCTCATATTAACATATCCTCCGGCAAAACGTTCTGTGAAATGTGCCAAATTTTCGCTGTAATGTGATACTATATTTGAGAATGCTGTTGTCAGCGCAGCATCGTTTCATCACGCTCGGCCATTACGTTTACGGAGGCATATATGTTTCATGTGATAGTCAATCCCTCTAGCAGTTCAGGACGCGGAAAGAGCAAATGGGACAGGATCGAGGAACGTTTCAAAAAGAGCGGCGTTCCCTACAAAGTCCACTACTCCTCGCCCGCATATTCCATTGAAGATATATGCGAAGAGCTGACCTCATCCGGGGAGGACGTCAACCTCATCATCCTCGGCGGAGACGGAACAATGAACGCGGCCGTGAACGGGATCCGCGATTTCGAGCACACCAGAGTTGGGTTCATTCAGACCGGTTCCGGCAACGATCTCATGAAGGGGCTCGGGATCAGTCAAAATATAGACGAACTGACAGATTCGATCCTGAGAAACGAAGTCGTGCGCACCTGCGATATCGGCAGGGTCACTTTCCACAATCGTTCCAGCCTGCTCGACCCCTTTACGCACAGGCCGCTTAAAGCGGCCGCCCCCGATCCTTCTGCCGGATCATCTGCTGCCGTAAGGCTCTTCAACATCAGCGCCGGAATAGGATTTGACGCCGCGGTCTGTGAGAGAGCGGATACATCCGCCTTTAAATCCGTCCTCAACAGGATCCGGATGGGGAAGCTCATTTACATCGCGGAAGCGATCCATATGATCCTCGCGAGCCCCATGGTCACTATGAAGATCGACTGCGGCGGCGAGTCGAAAATGTATCCGAGAACGCTGTTCGCAGTCGTCATGAACACCTGCTACGAGGGCGGCGGTTTCAAGTTCTGTCCGGATGCTGTCAGCACGGACGGCATCTTAGACCTGTTCGGCGCGAATGACCTCCACCGCATGAACTTTTTCAGGATCTTCCCGACAGCATACGACGGGAACCACCTCAGGTTCAAGGGACTGTTCACGGGCAGGGGGCGGCAGATCTCCATAAAGAGCGCAGCGCCGCTCTGGGTCCACACCGATGGAGAAGTCTCCTGTAAATCAAGCCATATCACGGTCGATCTGTATCCGCACAAACTGCAGCTGCTGATCTGAAGTCCCGGCGGGGCCGTTCCCAGTCGGCATAAAAAGCATAGTTAAAGGCAGGCAGTATACCCGTCTTCGGCTCACGTTCCTAATGCTCTCAGCCGGGTATACTGTCTGCCTTCTCTATGCCTCTTTTGTGTCGGCGGGGAAAGCCCCGCCGGCACTTCAGTCTTCAGCCTCCAGTTCCTCGTATCTGGCGACCGCGGCCTTCTTGAACAGGTCAAGCGCCTCTGAGAGCGTCGTCTTCCCTGTTATATAGTCCATCATGGAGACCTGAAAACCGAGATCAAGATCCTCGTCATAGGAAGTCGTGTGCTGCTGCGAGAGCTCCTCAGCGACTTCCACATAGACCGGGACCGGATTCTGCCTTCCAAGGACATCCGCCTTGTAGCCGCTCTCCGCGATCTCCTTCATGCCGCTCACCGTATTCGTGAACTCATGGATGTCCTCCGTGATCTTCTTCATGAGCTGCGGATCACAGGTGAGAGTCCTCATGATCGATCCCGCAAGCTCTATATTGTCGCTTCCGGCCGCCGCGATGATCCACTGTCCGCCGTAATGGCACGGCTCCGGCCCTCTGCACACGGCGTAATCACCTGAAGCGCTGGTCACGTCGTCATTCTCTTCTTCCTCCCCGTCTTCGCTTCCGGACTCTCCTTCAGCCTTGCTCTGCAGCGTGTAGCGGATCCCCCAGCTCGAATAGAAAAAGCCGAAGACCTCTCCATCTCCGGTATGGTCCGCCCTCCAGTCATCGCTCCACTGCTCGGTACCGTGCGTATATCCGTTCTCGGCAAATTCACGGGTCTGCTCCGCCCACTCCGTAAGGTGGGGATCTATGTTGAGCACATCCTCTTCCACCCATGCGGAAGATACATTGTCGGCGTAGACCTGATAGGCATCCCAGTATCCCGAGAGCATGTAATAACCGCTTTCTTTGGCCATCTCGGCCGTTTCGGCGAACTTTTCCCAGTCGGAGACCGCCTCCTGCACCCTTGCGGGATCATCCGTCCCAAGGACCTGTCTGGCGATGGATCTCCGGTACGCGAATACACCGGGCGTCGCCTGCCATGTCACGGCTTTGAGCCGTCCTTCACTGTCTGTCGCGATCTGCCTGGTATAGGGGAACTGATCCGCAAGTTCTTCCGTTGTGATCCCGACCTCTGCCGTCACATCCAGCGAATACCCGCTCTCCACATAATCGCGCAGATACGCCTCGTCGACAACGAACAGGTCTACCCTGTCATCCGCCCGCTGTGTTGATCCGTTCTGATCGGAAGTATCTCCTTCGCCGCCGGTCTCCGTCCGGCCCTCAAGCATCTGATCAAGGTCATCCCGGTATTCCTCCGCGTCGCTGTACACATGCCAGCGCACCTGCGTCTGTCCGATCATTCCGGAATCTTCTCCGGACGCCTCGTACTCCGGATAATAGTCCTGTACCCTGCTCCTGAAATCCTCTCCTATGCAGTAGATATTGAAAACAGCGCCTTCCGCAAGGGCCTCTTCTTCCGCCGCCAGTTCCGCTCCGGGGACCGCTGTGAGGAAATCCCCCGTGTCCTCCATCACCGCGCTGCCGTCCGTACCGGCTTCCGCCTGTTCACCGGCCGCGCTTTCCTCCGCCTG
>CAMOXN010000173.1 GCA_946629175.1 uncultured Lachnospiraceae bacterium
CCGTCCCCTGTCTCCTATTCCAACAGCTCCAGCAGTTCCTCCCGGCTGAAGGTCGACGCCGTCACGTTCTCCGACGACAGGATGTCTTCCGCCAGCGCGCGTTTCTGCTGCTGCAGTTCCATGATGCGCTCCTCGATAGATCCCTTTAAGATGAGCTGATATACCGTCACCACCTTAGTCTGCCCGATGCGGTGCGCGCGGTCCGTAGCCTGGTTCTGCACGGCGACATTCCACCACGGATCGTAGTGGATAACGACGTCCGCGCCGGTCAGGTTCAGGCCTGTGCCACCCGCCTTGAGCGAGATCAGAAAGACCGGCGTCCTGTCCGCGTTGAAGGCGCGGACCCTCTCGATCCTGGCTTCCTTGGGCGTGGCGCCCGTGATCTCGTAGTAGGGGATCTTCTCTTTGTCCAGCTCCGCTTTCAGGAGCTCCAGCATCCTCGTGAACTGCGAGAAGATCAGCGCCTTGTGCTCTCCCTCCACGACGCTGCGCACAAGTTCCATGCACATCTCTTTTTTGACCGAATCCCCCTTGTAGTTCTCGTACAGGAGCGCCGGGTCGCAGCAGATCTGCCGGATCTTCGTGAGTTCCGCGAGGATCTCGATCCTGCTGCGCTTCAGGTCCTCCTCGGACTTCCTGCGCAGGTCTTCGCGCATGCGCACCACCTGCGCGTCGTAGAGCTTACGCTGCTCGCTCGACCTGCCAAAGCCCGCGTAGTGGACCTCTTCTAGCTTCTCCGGCAGGTCCTTGAGGACCTCCGCTTTGGACCTCCTCAGGATGAAGGGTCCGACCATCCTGCGCAGCCTCTCCATCTTCTCCTCGTCCCGGTTCTTCACGATCGCGACCTCGAACTCCTCGCGGAAAGTGCCGTAATCGTACAGAAAGCCCGGCATAATGAAGTCGAAGATGCTCCACAGCTCGCTCAGCCGGTTCTCGATCGGCGTGCCGGTCAGCGCGAACTTCGTCTTCGCCGAAATGAGCTTGACGCACTTGGCGGCGTCCGTCCTGTGGTTCTTGATGTACTGCGCTTCGTCGATGACCTCATACCGGAAGGAGCGCCCCTCGTACTCGGCGATGTCGCGCTTTAAGAGGTCGTAGGATGTCACGAGCACGTCATATTCCTTCCACTGCGCGATCATCTCCCGCCGCTCGGCCTGCGTTCCCGCGACCACGAGCACCCGAAGCGGAGAGGCGAACCGGTGCAGCTCCTCCTCCCAGTTGTAGATGAGGGACGCGGGACACACGATCAGCGACGTCCCCGGCTTCTCCTGCGGGTCGATCTCGTCGTGGTCGGCCAGAAGGACCGCGATGGCCTGCAGTGTTTTGCCCAGTCCCATATCATCTGCCAAAATACCGCCGAACCCGTACGCGTCCAGCACCCGCATCCAGCGGTAGCCCGCGACCTGGTATTTGCGCAGGACTTCCCGGAGCTTTACCGGCACGTCGAAATCCGCGTCGGAGATGGTCTTGAACTCCTTGATCAGCTTCTTGAATTTCGTGTCGCGCTCCGCGTAGACGTCCTCCATGGACTCCATCATCTTGTCGATGTAGAGCGAGCGGAAAGCCGGGATGTGCATCTTGCCGGCGAGCAGTTCCTTGGGCGAGACCTGCAGCGTATCCATGAGCTCGATCAGCTTTTTCAGCTCCTCGTTCTCATCGAGCCGCAGGAAATCCCCGTTCTTCAGGCGGATGAACTTCTGCGACTGCCGGTATCCGCTGACTGCTGCCATGATCTCCTCGGGACTGAGTTCATCCGAAGTGAGTTCCACTGTGAGCAGGCCCTCGGCGAGGGAGACGCCCGCGTGGAAGGGCATACGGCGCCGGATCTTCAGGCGCATGAAGCGCTCCGTCGCCCGGACTTCGCTCATTGTCATGAGCTTATTAAGGCCGCTGTCGAGGAAGGTGAACAGTGTCTCATCGTCGCGGGGCGTCACAAAGATCTTCTCCACGGGATCCTTCTCCGCCATATAGCCGGACAGGAAATCCATGAGCGCGGACTCCGCCTCGATGTCGCGGTAGTGCTCCGGCTCAGCCTGACGGTATCTCCAGTCGTCGCTGTCAAAGGGGCTGTGGTTCTTCTCTCCGTAGTAGACCGCGGGCTCGCAAAGCACAGCGTCCTGATCGACGTCCAGGTAGCAGACGAATTCCGGCTCCGCGGGGATATATTTCCGGATCAGCTCCGGCCTGATCTCCGTAAGATCCGCCGCTTCCCGCAGCTGCGGAAGGGCCTTCCGGTAGAAGTCCGCGATCGACGACCTCCCGATATAAAGGTCGATCTGCCCCGTGTCCGAGGACACATCGATCAGGGGGCGGATCTTCTGCGCCTCCTCGCTGCCGACCCTCATCAGTTCCGCGTTCTGCCCTTTCATGTTCAGGCAGTAATAGTCGTCGGCGCCTCTGACCATCGGCGGGATCTCCCCGCTGAGCTTCACGCCGTCAAAGGTCTGCTCCTTCCCGGCAAGCACCGGTTCCAGCGTGAGCCTGGGGGTGACAGCGCCTTCCGGCGTCACCTTTACCGACAGTTTATCGTTCGTGTCCTCCGTGTCCATAAGGAAGGCATAAGACTTGCGCGTCATCTCTATTTTGTCGCCCTGCGCGAGCGCAGTCTCATAGAACGAGTCCAGAATACTGCCGACCAGCGGGATCTGATCCGTCAGCTGCACCCAGCCGTCCATCTGTGAGTAATAGCGGATGAGTCCGAACTCTTCTGAAGTATCGGAGAAGGCGCGCAGCGCGTTGACCGCCCGCTCCATGAACGCGTGCCAGGCGAGCCCGCGGGCGTCGAGGAGCTCGCGGCCGAACGTGAACACCGCCTTCTTCCCGTACTGCCTGGTCTCATGGTCCCTGATATCGCTGAGCAGCTCCGGAATGCTCTTCACCTTGTAGAGCCGGCCAGCGCCGACCTGGAACTGGACCATCCAGTTCCCCCTTTTGTCCTCGATCAGTTTGGGCTGCAGTGTCAGGATCTCGACTTCCCTGCTCCCCGCGCCGCGTTTCCCTCCGGCGCCTTTCAGACCGCCTGCACCTGCTCCGTCTGCCCCGCCCGGTCCCGCTGCCGCAATGCCGCGGAAAGCGTCCAGAAAGCGCTTCGCCTTGTGGTCCGTGATATCTCCGACCGCATGCCTGCGCATATAGTCATCCGCGACAAGATAGGCCGCTGTCTCATGCTTGCACAGAATATGGCCCGGCGGATTGCTGCTCTTCCTCTGGGAATAGATGCACTCCCAGCAGTAGCAGCGGGAGAACACCATCTTCCGCCTGTCAAAGACCTGGTCCACCTTCCAGCTCCCGCTCACGCTGTGCTGCGTGAATCTGGCCTGCCGGCCCTTGTCCGGGTCGCTCCCGGCGCTCTTTGTTGACCACATGTCCGCTGTGTTCACGATCCTGTCGGCGACAGCGATCTCCGTGTCCGCCGCGTCCCCGCTCTCGATGAGGCGGGCTCCCTCCTGCAGCTGCCTCGCGGTAAGCCTGAGCCCCTTCCGGATCGCGTCCGCGTCAAAATAGTGATACTCCTCCAGCGCCGCCGCGCCCGG
>CAMOXN010000174.1 GCA_946629175.1 uncultured Lachnospiraceae bacterium
CATTCCGGCGATGCTGCTGATCACGCTGATCCTTACGGTGGTGCGGGGGAGGTATCATGATCCTGCACAGGCGAGCGGGGAACATGAAGAGAAGTCCGGGGACAAACAGGAGAAAAACAAGACGGAGGTGGCAGGATGAGAACAGAAGCTTTTAGGGAGGTGGTGTCATGAGGGCAGCGGTTCTGGTCGCGGTGATGGCGGCGGTCACTATTTTGCTAAGGTTCCTGCCGTTCCTGGTCTTTCGGAACGAGACGCCGCCGTATCTGGTCTACCTGGGGAAGGTGCTGCCGCCGGCGATCATAGGGATGCTTGTGATCTACTGCCTGAAGGATGTGAGCCTTCTGGCGGCGCCGTTCGGGTTACCGGAGCTGGCCGGGGCGGCGTGCGTGGTGCTTCTGCAGGTGTGGAAGCGCAATTCGCTGCTCAGCATCCTGGCGGGGACGGTGTTCTATATGGTGCTGGTGCAGGGGGTGTTCTGAGTTGAGGTGGAGGTTTTGACTAAGACGCCAAGGCACATGTGATTGTGCTGTTAAAATTTTCTCTGAAAGAGATTTTTATATCACCGTAAGAAAAATATAGCAGGTTTTTCTTGAGACTTTCTAAATAATGCGTTTAAAATTTCTTGGAGAACCTATTTTATGTGTCGAGGAGAAAAATATGGCACGGTACAGGGAAAGACGATATGATCATTGGGCGAGGAAATGCATCGCCTGTACCGATGAGTACTGTTTTCACAGTTTCCCCCGCAGATTATAATACAATATCCCGGCGAGCACGATCACCGCGCCGACGAGGGACAGCCTGCCCAGCATCTCGCCGTAGAAGACCGCGACGAGGATGGGATTGAGGATCGGTTCCAGTGCGTTGATGATAGAAGCCGTGACCGGGTCGGTGTATTTGGTGCCCGTTGTGAAGAAGATGTACGCGAGGCCGACCTGCACCGCGCCGAGCACGAAGACTGCGAGAAGCACAGGCGCCGTGAATACGCTCTCGCGAAGGACCAGCGGGGACAGGAAGATCCCGCACGCGAGCTGCCCGAAGAAGACCGACGACAGCGCGTCGCCCTTCTCGAAGCTGTTCAGCATGAAGACGCCCGCGTAGAAGATGCCGGAGAGCAGCGCCAGCAGGTCGCCCAGCCACTTTCCGGTGGAGAGCCCCTCGAAGAAGAAGCACAGGATGCCCGCGAATACGATCAGGATGGAGATCAGAGCGGTCTTGTCAGGCTTTTGGCCAAAAAAGAGAAACATCAGGATCACGATCCAGATTGGCGCGGTGTACTGCAGGATGATCGTGTTGCCCGCTGTCGTCAGCTTGTTGGCGACCGCATAGAGGGTCGTCACGCCGGCCATCGAGATGGCGCCGACAAGGACAGTCGGGTTGAACTTGAGCTTGTGGCGCGTGACAAGGATGTAGAGGCCGATCACGAGCGCCGCGATGACGTTGCGCGCGCCGTTGATGGCGAGCGGGTTCCACGGGATCAGCTTCATGAGCAGGCCGCCGGTCGAAAAGCAGAGGGAGGCGGCGAGCACGCATGCGGTGCCGAGGCGGCGGGTATTGGATTGAATTGATTGGGAAAGATTATCCTGTTTTTTCATAATGTAGCAACTATATCATATAAAGAGCATGCAGGAACAGCTTTTCACAGGCACTTATTTGCATTCATACGGACATAATTTGAGACGGCAGCTCTGAGGCCGCCGCCAACGCGAAAGGAGATACATCATGAGTTCTGAATCATCATTCCATCGCTTCCGCGAAGCCGGAGAGCCGGCAAATATCAATAATGTAGAGCGGTTCGGAGAGCCGGTCCGCTCGCTGTTCACTTCCACCCCGGTCTTCACGATCCATCACAAAATCGAGATCACGGACGATATGGGAAATGTCGTTTACCGCTCGGAATCCGCGTTCCCGTCCATCCATGACAAGACGGATGTGACCGACGCTGCCGGCCGCCATGTGGCGCATATTGAGAGGAAACTGTTCACGCTCCACGAGAGGCACTTTGTGACAATGGATGACGGGACGGAATTTGAACTCTCCAACGAGCTGTTCCACATCATCGAGGACATCACCAATATCGAGGGCCTGGGATGGCAGCTACGCGGAAACATCCTCGGGCTGAACTTCGAGCTTTACGATGAGAACGGCGGGATCATCGCAGCTATTTCGCAGAAATTTCTCTCGCTGCATGACAAGTATTGTGTCGACATTTACAGACCCGAGTGCGAGAAGACGGTGGTGGCGATCCTCGTCGCTCTGCAGCATATGATGGCGGACAGGGCGGCCGCGTCGTCGGCGTCTACAGGCGCGTCGTCTTCTTCCGGAAACTGACTCGGGTGTCCGACCGCAGGCCGGGCCTGCGGTTGATTTGGTGTCAACTTGGGTTGACTTCCGGTCAGGAATTGGCACAACGTCGACTCGTACGCCCCAAATTGGCCACTGCTCCGGTTTGAGGCGCTTGTTTTTTTAACTGAGACGCCCTTAATTGGCTGGAATTTCATTTTGAGGAGCGAAGGAGAGTCCTCAGTTTCAAGAAATCTTCAATTATGGAAGCAGGTTGACGCCCCAATTCTCAAGAATACCCGGAATGAGGAGTCTTCTGACTTGAATTCCGGAATCATTTTCATTTTTGCCAGAGTATTCTCACGCCTCAAATGACAATAATTGTTGGTTTGGGGAGCCAGGAGCTGATTTCCTGACGCCCCATAACAAGAATTATGATATTATGAGGCGTTTTGTCCTGTCACAGCCTAGCTTGGAGATACTTTCTGAGACGCCCCAAATTTGAAAGACTTCCTACCTAAGGCGTTCCGCCCATGAGGGCCCTACTGTAGGGCCCGTCAGCAAGTCGGGCCTGCGGTTGAGAGGGAACTGCCCCCTGTCACACTATGTCACCTTCCGCTGAGGGAAACTTGACAGGATCTGTGCTTTCCGCCCACATGCGCTGCATGTGGGCTTTTGCTTCGTCATCGACGGGAATTCCCGTGAAATACCTGTACCTGTCGATCTCCGTGATCTTGCGGATCACCCTGCAGGGATTGCCGGCTGCCACGCTCCAGGCAGGGATGTCTTTGATCACGACGCTGCCCGCGCCGATCACCGCGTTGTCCCCGATGTGCACGCCGGGACAGATGACGCAGTCGCCGCCGATCCAGACATTGTCGCCGATCGTGATCCCGATGCCATATTCGTACATGGTGTTGCGCGTTGCCGGGTGGACCGGGTGGCCGGCTGTGTAGATCGAGACATTAGGCGCGATCTGGCAGTTGTCGCCGATGACCACCTTGGCGACGTCTAGGATCGTGCAATTGTAATTGGCAAAAAAGTTCTTGCCGACTTCTATATTTTTCCCATAGTCGCAGTAGAAGGGCGGGTTGATCCACGCGTTGTCCGATTTGCCCAGAAGTTCCTTGACGACTGCCTGCAAGCCCTTGAAATCGGACCGGTCCATGGTGTTGAGCTTCTGGCAGAGCCTGCGCGCGACCGCCT
>CAMOXN010000175.1 GCA_946629175.1 uncultured Lachnospiraceae bacterium
GTGACAAGGCCGCGACCGGCAGGCCCGGGCTTGCGGTCTAATGACAAGAAGAGAAACCTCCGCCGGTCCGGCGGGGGTTTTTTATTGGACCAGGCGGCTCCGGGCGGGCGTTTCGCATGCTTGCAGTCCCGCAATAAAGCACCACCATAAATGAAACCTTGTGCCGGTGGGTCACAGCAAAGGGGATGCCGCATTTGAAATGATGTTAGACATTGTGATTCGGTTGAAATAAACTATATACAGGAATGCACTCTCCAATGGTCTTCTCCCTGAAAGTGCAGCTGACGCCCGAAGAAGACGAGGGCATCGTCCTCGCCAATACCAAGCGCTTCCTGAACCGCGCGCGGGCGCTGCCGGAAGACTGAAAAGTGAATGATCCTAAAAGCAGATTATTCTAAAAGCGGATTATTATTGAAACGGACTTATGATTCAAGCGGACTATTATTAAAGAAATGAATAGTATTGCAACGGAAAGGAGCAGCATATGAAAATCGTGGTATTGGATGGATATACCGAGAACCCGGGCGACCTGAGCTGGGAAGGACTTGAGAAATTCGGCGAACTGACGGTTTACGACAGGACCAGCTACACGGACAGCCCCCTCATTGCGGAACGCATCGGTGACGCGGAAATAGCGATCATCAATAAGACCCCGATCACTAAAGCGACGATCGATGCCTGCCCGAACCTTAAGTGCATCGCCGTTCTCGCGACCGGCTACAACGTTGTCGACTACACTTACGCGAAGGAAAAAGGCATCGTCGTGCAGAACGTCCCCACCTACGGCACGCAGATCGTCGGTCAGTTCGCCGTCGGCCTCCTCCTGGAGATCTGCTCCCATTACGGCCATCATTCCGATACCGTCAAAGAAGGTAAGTGGGAAAACAACATTGACTGGTGCTACTGGGATTACCCGCTGATCGAGCTCTACGGCAAGACCGCGGGCATCATCGGCCTTGGCCGTATCGGCCAGGCGACTGCCAAAATCCTGAACGCCTTCGAGATGAAGGTCCTCGCCTATGACGCGTTCGAGTCCGAAGCAGGCCGCAGGGTCGCGGAGTACGTTCCGCTTGACGAGCTCTTCGCGCGCTCCGACGTCATCTTCCTGCACTGCCCTCTGTTCCCTTCCACCGAAGGCATCATCAACAAGGACAACATCGCGAAGATGAAGGACGGCGTCATCCTCATCAACAACAGCCGCGGCCAGCTCGTCGTCGAGCAGGATCTCGCGGACGCCCTCAACAGCGGCAAAGTCTATGCGGCAGGTCTCGACGTGGTTTCCACCGAGCCGATAGGGGCCGATAATCCGCTCAAGACCGCGAAGAACACCTTCATCACCCCCCACATCTCCTGGGCGGCACAGGCGGCGCGCCAGCGCATCATGGACATCACCGTCGACAACATTGGGAGCTATGTGGACGGAGCCCCCATCAATGTGGTGAATAAATAAAGCTATCCGAGAAACAAAGGGGATGCCGCACAAGCGCAGGTCTCAATCCTTACCGCTTAATGCGACATCCCCCGTTTATTTCGTGTTCTATCTTCGTTTACCGTATCGCAGTCCCGATCACAAGATCGGGCTCCCCTGTTCGGGCAGCTGTTCCGCCGCGGGCTCCTCAGCAGCAGGCGTTTCCGCTCCTGGCTGCTGTCCGGCAGGCTGTTCCGCTGCAGGAGCCTCTGCTCCGGGCTGCTGTCCGGCGGGTTGTTCCGCCGCAGGAGCCTCCGCTCCGGGCTGCTGTCCGGCAGGCTGCTCCACTGCGGGAGCCTCTGCTCCGGGCTGCTGTCCGGCAGGCTGTTCCACAGCAGGAGTCTCCGCTCCTGGCTGCTGTCCGGCAGGCTGTTCCACAACGGGCGCCTCTGCTCCGGGCTGCTCCTGCTCATTCATCGTTTCTTCCATCATCTCAGAGATCTGTGCGATCTCCTCCGCGTGTTCATTATACCAGCGATACCCAAGAGCTCCCGCTGCCACGACCGCGATCATGATCACGGTAAGGACGACCGCCTCCCAGATATGGCTCTTGCCCGCTTCGAGCTCTTCCATCTCTTCCCAGTGATCGGCCTTTTCGCCGCGCTTCGTGATAAGCCCGTAGAGAAGGACAATAACGATGAGGCCCCCGATGATCGCATTCGCGCCTTTGCTTCCCTCAACGCCGAAGCTCGTGCTGTAGAAAAGGCCGTCCCTTGCGGAAGCTGCTTCGAGCTTGAAAACGGAATATTTTGACACGATGCCGCTGTTGGGGAGCCCGAACACGATGCTCTGGGAGAAGTTCCAGGCGGTATGCGCCCAGATCGCTGTCCAAAGACTGTCCCAATAGTAGATGATCAGCGAGAAGAGGACGCCGATGAGGAACACCTGCGCCAGGCCCCACGCCGTAACGCCAGGATTTGGCATGTGCAGCGCCATGAAGACCAGCGAGTTGCCGAGGACCGCGATCACCGGCCAGCGATATCTCCTGCGCAGTTTCTGGTAGAGATAGCAGCGGTCAACGATCTCCTCCGCTCCCGACTGGATCCACACGCAGAGCAGGAAAATGAGAAAGATCAGAGGCCTGAATTCGTTGAAGGAGAGCTTGATGTCTCCCATGATGACCGACATCAGAATACAGAACCCGTTCGTACCGAATCCCAGAAGGATACCGGCCAGGACCGCCTTGAAATTGTTGCCGTGCCCGTTGTAGAAATAGGCTTTCCACATGGGCCAGTTGCCTTTAAAGACCGCGGTGATCAGCATGAACAGGATCCAGATCCCGATGAAGTCAAAATACTGAAGCAGGAACGCAACTCCGTCCTCGTCGCCCAGAAGCCGCATTCCCAGCTCCTGCACCGGAAGGAACTTGTTCACGAGCGCACTGATTATGCTTCCGAATAATAAAAGAATAACGGACAGGAGCGCCGCGATCGGAAGAATATCCGTCCAGCTCCCGCACGCGCGGATGAACGATTTCTTGTTGACGGGCGGCTCACTGCCGGGATCGTCGCCCGTATCTCCGCCGTACCCGCCGCCGCTGTATCCGCCATCGCCGTATGTGCCGCCTGCGGGCGTATTGCTGCCCGTCCCGCCGCCGAACGCGTCTCCGTAGGGTGCGGCTCCGGCCGGACTTCCGCTGTATCCTCCGCCTGCGGCTGTATCGCTGCCGTTGTCAGATCCCCATCCGTCTGCATCCCGCGGAACCGCCGGCTGCTCCTCCTGCGGCCGGTATCCTCCCTCCATCAATTCTTCCGGAGCGGCGCCTTCCGCCCCTTCTTCCCGAATCATATTATCAGAATCCATACTGTCCTCCTTATGAAAATGACTTCCTGTCCATTATAGCACAGCCTTTTCGCATGCACAGTCTTAAAACGCATTCTCTCCTTCTTCCGGCCGCCTTATCCTTCATGAGGCTCTTGGAATCATCGGCAAAAGTGTATAATATTAGACTAAATTGTATGCTTGATTGGAGATCTATCAATGAAGACAGTAAAGATCAGAGGCGTCGAGATCGGCGCG
>CAMOXN010000176.1 GCA_946629175.1 uncultured Lachnospiraceae bacterium
GTCTCGATGGACTGGAATCCGAATTCCGCGTACGTCTTCTTGATGACGGAGATGCAGTAATCGCGGATCTCCATCTCTGCGGGGAGAATGTCCTTCATGCCTGTGACCGGTTTCTTGATCAGTGCCATGCCTTCGTTCCTTTCTCGATGATCTTTCCTTTATAGTCTTTCCTTTATGATCTTTTCTTAAAATGATCTTCTCTTAGTGATCTTTTCCGGATCATACTGTCATACGGCTAACGCCTTATAATCAGACAACTTATTATTCTACATTTGTTCGGCGCTGAAATCAATAGGGGAATGATCCGGGACGGTCCCCGGCCAGTCAGATCCCCTTATAATGCCCCGCGCCGAGCTCCGTCGCGAAGCCCTTGAGCCTGAGGCTGACCATCGAAGACAGGAAGTCCTCTACCTGGATGCGCCTCCCGATTATGGACTCCGCCCTTCTCCGCAGATACTCCGCCTCCATGATCTCCCCGCAGCCCAGCACATCGAACAGCACGGCTTCGAGCCCGGAAAGCACGGAGCCCCTCCGGTTCCTCGCGATCCTGTTCTGCTCGGACATGTCGGTCCCTTCGTCGGATACGCCGTAAAAGTGCTCGATCAGCATATCCGGAGTACAGGCGATCGCGGCCCCCTGCGAGATCAGCAGGTTGCAGCCGTCGCTCAGTCTGTCACTGACCCTGCCCGGGAGCGCGAAGATCTCTCTTCCCTGTTCCAGCGCCGCGTCCACCGTGATGACCGTCCCGGACCTTCTCCTCGCTTCTATGACCAGGACCGCGTCCGCAAGCCCGCTGATCAGCCTGTTCCTCCTCGGGAACAGGGGCGTTCGAGGTTCCGCTCCCGGGCGAGATTCGGAGATCAGTCCGCCCTTCTCGCGGAGCATATGGTACAGTTCAGTGTTCTCAGGGGGATAGATCACATCCACGCCGCAGCCCAGCACGGCGTAGGAATTCCCGCCTGCCGTGACCGCCGCTCTTCCGGCGATCCCGTCGACCCCTCTGGCCATACCGCTGACGATGCTGATCCCCCTGAAGGCCAGTTTCTCCGCAAATATCCTGGCCTGTTCCCTGCCGTATCCGGAGCAGTTCCTCGCTCCGATGACCGCGACGGACGGCCGGTCTTCGGGCGGAAGATTTCCGATATAATAGATCCCGTACGGGCAGTCGGGGATCCCCCTGAGGCGCTGCGGAAAGAAGCTGTCTTCAACGGATACGAAACCGATCCCCCTTCCCGCAAGTTCCGCAAGCTGTTCTTCCGGCCTCACTCTTTTGGCTCTCCCGATCTGCGCCGCCTTTTTGACGATGTCCGTCTGTTTCCTCATTGTTTCGCTGAGACATAAGCGGATCTCCTCCTCTGTCATATGGTAGACTTCTTCCGCGCCGGAGACCCGGCTCATCAGCGCGCGGATGGTCTTGTCGCCGACTCCTTCGATACTCGTGAGCCACAGCGCGTACGGATTGACCGATCCTGTTTCCATAGCATACCTCCTTCTTATGCTTCCCCTTATTCTTCCTGCCTGTCCCGGTGTGCGCTTCTCATTCGGGACCTGATCCTGACATCCTTCCTGAACTCCCTTCCGGAAGCTTTCCTGCCGGCATTTCCGCCGACGGAGTCCGTCTCCCCGTCTTCCGCGCTCTCGGAGACCCTGAAACTTACCGCCGTCATGAGATCCCGCTCGATGATCTCTTCCCTGCCTTCCAGGTCCGCGATCGTCCTGGCCATCTTGAGCGTCTTGTGATAGGAGCGCGCGCTCAATTCCAGCAGTTCGTACACCATCCTCATCTTCGCCGCGAGCCTGGTGTCGAGAGGGCAGAACCGCTCCACCGCGTCCGCGTCCATGTCCGCGTTGTAGCGGAAAGCGGTCCCCGCGAACCTGAATGCCTGCCTGTTCACCGCTTCGGTCACACGCGCGCGCACTTCTTCGCTGCTCTCCTCACGGTTTGTCTGCTGCAATTCCTCTGCCTTCACCCTCTCCACATGGATCCTGAGATCGATCCGGTCAAGGAGCGGCCCCGAGATCTTCTTCTGATAATTCCGCACCTGAAAAGGCGTGCAGAGGCACTTGTTCATATCGGGATAATAGCCGCAGGGACAGGGATTGGAAGCGGCCGCCAGCATCATTCTTGCAGGATACCTGTATGCCCCGTGCAGCCTCCTGATCGTGATCTCGTGCGTCTCGAGCGGCTCGCGCAGCGCGTTAAGGTCCGCAGCCGTGTACTCCGCGAGTTCGTCCAGAAAGAGGACGCCCAGATGGGCCAGGGAGATCAATCCGGCCGACGGCACGTTCCCTCCGCCGATCAGGGCTGCCCTCGTGACCGAGTGATGCGGCGCTATATAGGGCCGTTCCGTGATCAGCGGCGTGTCCGCGGGGAGCATTCCCGACGCGCTGTAGATCCTGGTGATCTCCAGTGCTTCATCCGGCGTCAGGGGCGGCAGGATCCCCGGGATGCACCTCGCCAGCATGCTCTTTCCGGAGCCGGGCGGCCCCGTCATCAAAATATTGTGGAAGCCGGCAGCCGCGATCTCGAGCGCTTTTTTGGCCTGCTGCTGGCCGTGGACGCCGGACAGGTCCGGTAATGAGGCAGCCTGACGGCCGGCGAGGATCTGCGCGGCGTCGACTTCTGTCGGCGGCAGGTAGAGATCCCTCTCCGCGTCGTCTTTGCGCAGGTAATTCACGATCTCCGCGAGCGACCTCACGCCGACCACGCGTATGCCGTGTACCAGGGCCCCCTCCATCTGATTGCCGCGCGGCACAAGGCAGGTCCCGATCCCCTGCTCCCGCGCCTCCATCACAATGGACAGGACCCCTTTCACGGGGCGGATCTCGCCGTTGAGGCCCACCTCCCCCGCCACCAGGACATCTTCCGTTGAATCGGGACTGATGTATCCCATGCAGGCGAGGAGCCCCACGCACACGGGCAGGTCGATCACGATCCCCCGCTTGTAGATCCCCGCAGGCGACAGGTTCACCGTGATCCGCTGCGGCGGCAGGTAGATGCCCAGGTTCTTGAGCGCGACCCGCACCCGCTCGCCGGCTTCGCGCACTTCGCCGCTCATGAATCCCACCATATTAAAAGAGGGAAGCCCGTCGGAAATATCCGTCTCCACGCGGATCAGGTAGCTGTCGATCCCGTGTACGGCGCCTGTAGTTATACTGCTGTACATGCAATACTCTCCTTTCGCGCTGATTTGAATCTGGTCTGAGAAATTTTCCGGAAAAGGACAGAATTTCGGAATGAATTTCAGAAATAATATTAAGAATGGAGGGAGACGCCCCTTCTGGGCAAAAGTCTAACTTCCGGTCTGCCCCGCGTGCAATCCATCCGGAAGACTTTGTGGCGAAAAACAGCGATTTTATCTATATATCATTAATATATGTTTGTTATACCGTATTTATCGCGGATCCGGCCTCTTTGCCGTTCCTCCGTCCGGTGGAAATACCACCGAAGCCTCGCCGGGGCGGGACCTGCGCCGCTCAG
>CAMOXN010000177.1 GCA_946629175.1 uncultured Lachnospiraceae bacterium
GTTCCTATTCGGCGGAGAACTGCAGGCTCTGCAGGGATCATATCCCGATCGACGCTATCTGCAACAGTTTCGGCTATTCGAAACTGACATGACCGTTCCGAAGGCATGACCGCAGGAACGGGGCGGCGCCGGTCATAGCGCACAGCATGGTCATACTGATCAGCGTAACCATAGCGCACAGCGCCGGAAAACAGAATAAAGAGCGGATGAGTGGAGGCTGTCACAGTTTGTTTGGGGGTGACAGCCTCCTTCTTGATTGAGATTTTCCTTTGCAATTTCTGCGAAACAGAGTATACTGGATTGTAACAAATTCTTAAAATTAAGGCAATAATTAAGCGGAAGATACGGTTCGGATACCCGGCGGCAGAGGAAGACTCGGATGGCAGATACTGGAAGAAAGAGGACGACCGATAAGGAGGGCCTCAAGGGAAAACAGCGCACATATAAAAGAGAGATCCTTGCTGCGCTGTTCATTATACTGCTCGTGATCGGGGTCGCGTTCCGGGTCAACCAGATATTCTACGGATTTGACCTGCCGGAGATCGCTTTTGCCGGATCTTCCGTGGCAGAGACAGAGCCCGGCAGGGGGCAGGATGCTTTCAGGCAGTCAGATGACTGGCGGCTGGTCCTCGTCAACAGGGATCATCCGCTGGAAAACGTATTCGGGGGAGAACTGACGGAACTCAGGGACGGAGCGAAAGTGGACGCCCGGATCTACCCGGATCTGCAGGAAATGTTCGACGAGATGCGCGCGGAAGGACTCTCACCGCGGGTCGTGGAGGGCTACAGGACCTCCGGCGAGCAGCAGAAAAGGCTCGACAGCAAGATCAGCGAGTATATGGGATACGGAAAGAGCAGGGAAGAGGCCCGGGAAATGGCGCTCCAGTGGGAGGCGGAACCCGGCACCAGCGAACATGAGCTGGGCATTTGTGTGGACATTTCCAGTGAGGACGCGGACAACGCTTCAGCCAACGCGGTATGGGCCTGGATGGACGGGAACTGCAGCCGCTTCGGTTTTATCAAGCGGTACCCCCGCGAGAAGATGTCGGTCACCGGAGTGCGGGGCGAGGAGTGGCACTACCGCTACGTAGGCCGGGAAGCCGCCGGAGAGATCACTAAGAAGGGAGTCACGCTCGAGGAATACCTCGGCGCGGTGTCAAAATAGAGATCCCGGCACTGAAATTAATCAAAAATTAATCTGGTCTTCACAAGGAAAACACACTCGTGGAGAGAATAGATATTGTAGAACAGGAACAGCGGCGGGAACGCCGCAGGAATCAGGAACACTGTGGGTTATCCCATAAAATAAGGAGGACGAAGATGGCAGATTACAAGTTTGGTGATGGAATGAAGAAGATTTTCCTGGCAGGTGTCGGTGCTATCGCGCTTTCCGCTGAAAAGGGATCGGAACTGATCGGCGAGCTGGTCAAGAAAGGCGAGATCACTGTCGAGCAGGGCAAGGATCTTAACAAGGACCTGCAGCGCAGCTTCAAGGAGTCCATGGATAAGAGGGGCGTCAACATTGATGAGCTGACCCAGAAATTCTCCAAGATGTCTTCAGATGAACTGGCCAGGATCAAAGAGCAGATCGCCAATGCGGAGAAGATCATTTCCGAAAAGATGAAGAAGGCCGACGAGACACTGAATGATTTCGCTGACGAGGCGGAAGAGAAGGCCGAAGAGTGCAAGGAAAAGGTTGAGGACGCGGCTTGCGAGTGCGCGGAGAAAGCCGAAGAGTGCGTGGAAAAGGTTGAAGACGCAGCCTGCGAATGCGCCGAAAAGGCTGAAGAGTTCGTTGAAGAAGTGAAAGAAGCCGTAGAGGAAGAGAAGCCCGCGGAGGAATAATTCCCGACAGCTGAATATTGTAAGATGAACCGCCTGCCGGATTTCAGAGATCGGCAGGCGGTTTACTGCTATTCTTTTCGTCCGGGAGATCGTAAGCGGTTTACTGCTATTCTTTTCGTCCGGGAGACCGGCAGGCGGTTTACCGCTATGCTTTCTGTCCGGGAAAGGATCATTACATGAGAAGACTATCCATCGCCGCCGCCGCATTGGCTGCCATGTTCACGATATCTGTGCTGTTTGCTTACGCTGAACCTTCAGGCGGGAGCGTTCCGGCAGAGAATGATAACATACATTATTACCGCACACTCCTGACCGATGAGGAGCAGCTCATATATGACGCGCTCCTTGCGTGCGCCATGTCAGAGGATCCTTCCGAAAGAGGGGAGGAGATCCGGATCACCGCGGATCCGTCGGGAGAAGATTTCAAACTGATGTTCCGAAAGAGCTATAATGCTCTCATATACGATCATCCTGAACTATTTTGGCTGTCGACCTCGAACAGCGCCTTCCAGTTCAGTTACCGCCGCCAGCTGCTGAGCCCCGATTATTACAGGGTGGCTTTTCAGATCAACGGCGAATTTCCCGTTAAGGACGCGCAGATGAAGGAACTGGACGAGGCGGCGGAGGAACTTCTTTCCGGGATCGATCTCACGGAGCCGGCGCCCTTTGTGGCACTTGAGATCCATGACAGGCTTATCGATCTCGTCACGTATGATAAAGACGCGGCCGAGGTGCTCGACAAGGATCTCGCGCATACGGCATACGGCGCCCTTGTGGAGAACACGAGCGGATATTCCAATACCGCTGTATGTGACGGCTATTCCTACGCGTACGAGTACCTGCTGCAAAAGGCCGGGATCCGGAGCGCGATCGTCGCGGGCAGGGCAGGCGAAACAGAGGAGACGGCGGGGAGCCACTCCTGGAACCTGGTCGAGCTGGATGACGAGTGGTATGAGGTGGACGCGACCTGGAATGATATTTCCGTAGAGGAAGCCCTGGATACGGAAGAGGAATACAGCGAGATCGCCGAGGAAGCGATACGGAACAAGTGGTATACGGACAAACTCACCCACTTCCTCTTCAATGTGACTACGGAAGAAATTTCTGATTTCAAGCCGGGCAGGTATTTCCGTTATACCAATGACCGCGGCTGGGTGAGCTTTCTGGGCGATTCGGTCCATATCCGGTACACGGCGGATGATTCGGAGAGCACCGGAGATTACATGTCGCCGCTGGCTCCGGTCGCGGAGGGAACGCAGTACACGTATGAAGAGCTGAAGAAAGAGCTGGAATAGCGCGATCGCCGTGATGGCAGAAGAGCAGGCTGCAGGATGGCATATCCTGCGGCCTTTTTATTTCGCTGAGGACTTTGTAAGGGGCGGACACACTATGTTTAGCGGAGCTGCCCTTCCGGTGGTCTTTATGAGGCGCTAAAGGGCACCGAAAGGGCAGATCAACTTGGAATCAGAGAGAATGCCCTTCCGGTGGTCTTTATGGGGCGCTAAAGGGCACCGAAAGGGCAGATTAACTTGGAATCAGAGAGAATGCCCTTTTGGTGGTCTTTATGGGGCGTTGAAGACCACGGAAAGGGCAAATCAGCCAGAAAT
>CAMOXN010000178.1 GCA_946629175.1 uncultured Lachnospiraceae bacterium
GAATGATGATCATCCCCTCGATCTTCGTCTTCGAGGGCGTGGAGGGAATGAAGGCAGGCCCGAGCCTGATGTTCATCTCGCTCCCCAAGGTCTTCGCTTCCATGCACGGGATCGGCCGCATCGTGGGCCTTCTGTTCTTTGTCATGGCGGCCTTCGCGGCGCTGACGAGCTGCGTCTCGGTGCTGGAGACCATCACTGCGAACTGTATGGAGATCTTCCACACAAAGAGGAAAAAGACCACAATAGCGCTCACCGTGATCTATACAGCCGCTTCGATCGTCATCGCGCTCGGATACAGCCTGTTCTACGTGGAACTGCCGCTCCCGAACGGGAGCATCGGACAGCTCCTCGACCTCATGGATTATATCAGCAACAGCTTTATGATGCCCTTCATCTCCATGCTGTCGGCGATCCTGATCGGCTGGGTCATCGGTCCTTCCTGGATCGTAGAGGAGGTCGAGCACGGCGGGCGCGCGTTCGGACTGAAAAGACTCTACGCGGTCATGATCAAATACGTCGTGCCGGTGATCATGTTCGTGCTGTTCCTTGAATCGGCAGGCGTGCTGGATCTGTAAGGAGGCACGGAACTACCGAAACGGCGCGTAAGCCCGCAGCTGATCACAGCCGCCCGCGGGTACATCACACTGAAACAGGTAACTGAAATGAACAAAGATTTTTCCCGTTCCAAGCTGGCGATCTTCGCCTCCTATATAAAGCCTCACGGAAAGGCTTTCGCCATCGACATGGCGCTGTCTGCGGCTATCGCCGTCGTAGACCTCGTCTTCCCCTACGTGTCGAGGTGGTCCATGCGCAGTCTCCTGCCGGAAGGGCTCTTTCAGACCTTCTTCACGGTCATGCTGATCATGTTCGCGGCGTATCTGATCCGCGCGGTGTGTCAGTATTTTGTCACTGTGATCGGACACCGCATGGGAACAATGGTCGAAGCGGACATGCGCAGGGATGTCTTCACACATATGCAGGCGCTGTCCTACAGCTTTTTTGACCGGAACAGGACCGGTGTCCTTATGGCGCGCGTTACCAACGACCTGTTCGAGATCGTCGAGCTGGCGCACCACGGCCCGGAGAACATCCTGACGTGCTCGCTCACGATCATCGGCGCGCTGGTCATCCTGCTTACGATCAATCCGGTCCTGACGCTGGTACTCCTCGTCATGGTCCCCGCCTGCGTCGTCTTCACTATGCGGCAGCGCCTCAACATGCAGAACGCCAACCGCGAGGTCAAAAAGAGGACCGGCGAGATCAACGCCGCCATCGAGAGCGGGATCTCCGGCATCCGGACTTCTAAAGCATTTGCCAACGAAGGGGCCGAAGACGAGAAGTTCGCTGTCGCGAACGAGGCCTTCAAGGAGAGCAGGGTATCCTTCTACAAAGCCATGGGCATCTTCAACGCGGGCATCGAAGCCGCGATCAGCCTGATGCAGGTCGCTGTCATTGCAGTGGGAGGTATTTTGATCATGCGGGGGGAGCTCGGCTATGTCGACCTGATCACCTTTACCCTCTACGTCTCGACCTTCACGACACCGATCCGGAAGCTGACGCAGTTCATGGAGATCTACACGCAGGGAATGTCCGGCTTTGACCGGTTCGTGGAGCTTATGCGCACGCAGCCGGAGATCCAGGACTCGCCTGATGCCCGGATACTGACTGATGTAAGAGGCGATATCCGCTTCGAAGATGTCTCCTTCTCTTATAACGACGGGACCAAGGTGCTCGACCACGTGGATCTGCACGTCGCTCCGGGCGAGACCGTCGCGCTGGTGGGCGAATCCGGCGGCGGTAAGACGACCATGTGCCATCTGATCCCTCGCTTTTATGATGTGACAGACGGCCGCATTACCGTCGACGGGCAGGATATCCGCGCGCTCACGCAGGAGAGCCTCCGCAAGAATATCGGGATCATCCAGCAGGATGTCTTCCTCTTCGCGGGCACCGTGCGGGAAAATATCCGCTACGGCAGGCCCGACGCGACGGACGCCGAAGTCGTGGAAGCGGCCGTGCGCGCAAGGATCCACGATGATATCATGGAGATGCCGGACGGATATGACACATTTGTCGGCGAGCGCGGCATCGTCCTCTCCGGCGGCCAGAAGCAGCGCGTCTCCATAGCGCGCGTCTTCCTCAAGGATCCGCCCATCCTGATCCTCGACGAGGCCACCTCCGCACTAGACAGCGTCACGGAGAGAGAGATCCAGGACAGCCTGGACGTTCTCAGTGCCGGCAAGACCTGTCTGGTCATCGCGCACCGGCTCTCCACGGTCCGCGGCGCGGACCGGATCGCGGTCGTGGAAGGGATGCACATCGCGGAGCTGGGAACGCACGACGAGCTGATGGCGCTGGGAGGTGTCTACGCGCGGCTCGAGCGGGCGCAGGAGCTGGGGTGACAGGGGGACGGTTCTCTGTCACATTCCGGGGATCCTGAATTGGCGTCCGGGCCGGAAGCTGATTTTGGGGGCAGGTTTCCCATCAAATTGAATTATTGCAGTTTTAGGGGGTACAATTTCAGAGCTTCACCCCCCATTTTCAAGAAATTCTTCATTTAGGGCGTCCGGATTTCTCTTCATGGCAGGTATCTTATACTTTCTGATAAATATAATCCCCCCCAAACAGCAAGAAAGCTGTTTATGGTGGGCATTAAAGGATTCGGTATTCCCCCTAATTTAAAGGATTGGCTGATTTGAGGAGTCAGATAAAATAAATATGCACTCCCTAAAATGCCTGATTATCTGATTTGAGGAGTGTTATTTCTAATTTCCCGACACAGATACCCCCCTACCGTATATAGTTTCTTTCTATGATTGGAGGTTTTCAATGAACAACAAGACCGGTCTTGTCCTTGAAGGCGGCGGCATGCGCGGCATCTTCGCTGCCGGCGTACTGGATGTGATGATGGAAAATGATATCAGGCTGGATGCGGCCATGGGCGTCTCCGCAGGCGCCGTCTTCGGCTGCAACTACAAATCGGGCCAGATCGGCCGGTCCCTCCGCTACAACATGCGGTTCTGCAACGACCCCCGCTATTGGAGCATGGAGTCCCTCATTAAGACCGGCGACCTGTTCGGCGTCAAGTTCTGTTATGACGACATCCCAAACCGCCTCGATCCGTTCGACACAGAGGCCTACAAAGCCAATCCGATGCCCTTCTACGCGGTCTGCACGAATGTCGAGACCGGGAAAGCGATCCACAAGCGCTGCGATCAGGGAGACAGCAAAGATCTGCTGTATTTTCGAGCTTCCGCTTCAATGCCGGTCGTCTCCCGCATCGTGGAAGTCGACGGTTACAAGCTCCTCGACGGCGGCATCGTGGACAGCATTCCGCTGCTCGCCATGGAGAGAAGAGGATGCCCCAGGAACGTCGTGGTGCTCACGCAGCCGCTCGGCTTTGTCAAGGAGCCCAACAGCATGCTGCCGGTGATCCGCGC
>CAMOXN010000179.1 GCA_946629175.1 uncultured Lachnospiraceae bacterium
GTCGCGGAAGAAATTGCGCATGACGGGGTGCTCGATGAAGGCGGAAGCCACGCCGAACACAAGGTAATCCTTGTAGGAGCAGACGCTGATCTGCACTTCGGGCGCCGCCATGAAACAGCTGAATTTGCGGACGAAGGGCTCCATCTCCTCGGGCAGCGTGATCTTGCCGACGTTGGAGATCGTGCCGGTGATCCCTCTCTGCATCCTGTGGTTGATCGCGGAGATCACGAGGTTCTTGATCGCCAGCGGGACGACCTTGATCGCGATATTGTGCTCGAGGGAGGCGTAGGAGTTCATCGTGAGCTCGATCTGGTCCTGCTGCAGCTGCCGCTCGAAGGAAGCCCGGACCACCGGGATGATGCTCTCCACTGTCCCGTCGTACAGCACGGGGTCGAAAGCCACGTTGATGACACCGAAGAAGTTGCGGGCGGTCTCCGAAGGGAAGTAATTGCGCAGGTTCACGGGGATGCTCAGCACGATCGGGAGCCGCCTGTCGCGGACCGACATCTCCTCCAGGATCGCGCGGATGAACATCGCCGTGCACAGCTCTGCCACCGTGGAGTGGCGCTCGCGCGCCGCCTTCAGGAATTTTTTCACTGAGACAGTGCCTTCCAGGAGATGGCTCTCGAGGTTCTCGTCGCGGTCGCCGCGCAGGTGGTATGCCCTTTTTGGAGCGGATTTCTGCTCCTCAGGCTTGGCGCCGGCTTTCTTGTAATACTTGTCGAAGGCGTCGTCCCTATGGTCGACTTTGGACGAACGGTTGCCGTCTGTGATGAGCTCCTCGATGCCGTACTTGTATTCCAGATACAATGACAGGATCGCCTTGAGAAAGGCGAAGGCCCCGGTCCCGTCCGTAAGGACATGGAACATCTCCAGGTTGATCCTGCACCCGTAGTAGCTGACCCGGTAGAGAAGATTTCTGCGCCCCTCCCAGTAGATCGCCGAGAGCGCGGGCAGATTGTCCGGCGTCACTTCGGGCTCCAGGTCGCTTTCGTCCAGATAATACCAGAACAGCCCTCTTTTCAAAATACTGCTGAAATGCGGGAAGTCCGCAGCCGCTTCCGTTACGGCTCTCTGCAGGATGTCGGGATCCACTGCCTCCCTGAGCTCGCAGGTTATGCGGAACACGCGCGTGTCCGCACCGCTTGCTGTGGAGGGCACTATTTTGGCAGCGTTGTCGAGCTGGTACCATTTATTCTGTGCCATTTCCACCTCCTGAATCTCGAGTGTGCCGCTGTGTCACTTACCGCGGCCGCGCCGTTCACACTCCCAAAAACGCGAAAGGTTCCTCGTCCACAAGAAAATGCATGAGCTGGTACGCGCACATGATCGCGACCTTTTCATCCCTGAGGATCCTGCGGACTTCGTCGCGGTCCGCGATGACGATCTCCAGTTCCTCGCTGTCCTCGATGAATTTGTTGCTGATGTTCCCGTCCGCATATCCGTAGACGGTCGCGCAGGACTCGTCGGTCAGGCCCACGGTCGTGAAGCGGGCTTCTTCGAACATGGGAGCCACGTCGAACGGCGTGAGGACCAGCCCTGTCTCCTCGTGCATCTCGCGCACTGCCGCCTCACGGTAGTCCTCGCCTCTCTCGACCAGTCCCGCCGGAAATTCATAGACGTAGTCGCCGAGCGTGTAGCGGTACTGGCGGATCAGTACGACTTTGTCGTGCGCCGGCCCGTATAAGGCGTAAATGATCACGCCGTCGGGATGGTTCTCGCGGGTGACGAGCTTGAGGTCCTTCTCTGTTTTGGCCCTGGAAGCGACGTAATAGTGCGCCGCCTCGCCGTTCCTGTGGGTGACGTCCAGGTCGTAAAGGTTGACGAAACGATTCTGCGTTTTCTGTGTGATCTTGTCGATGGAAACCATATTTTCCCCCTTGTAATCTATGTGCGGCCCGATATCCTGCCGGCATCGTGGACCGCTGATACGGCTGCGGAATCAGTTCTGCAGCTCATTTATCCGATCAATCCCGTCAGATTTCCGTCCGCCAGGATGCTCAGTCTCTTTGTGGCCCTCGAGACCGCCGTGTAGAGACGGTGCCTGGAAAGCACGTCGTCCGGATACATGGAAGCGTCCGCGTCCGGAATGATCACGCCGTCGAACTCAAGTCCCTTGACCAGGTCCAGCGGGATCAGGAAGACTCCGCCTGCCGGCAGCGCCTGGTTCCTGCGGATCACCGGCGGCGCGTCGGCGCCAAGTGAATCTTCGAGGAGCCCCCTGACCTTTTCAAGGCTGGCCCGCGTCCCGCAGATCACCGCGGTAAGTCCTTCTTCGCCTCCCGCCGCGCGCACGAGAAGGCTCAGCCTCTGCCGGTACTCCTCGCCTGACGCGCAGGCCATTTTCACGGGCGCTGTGCCCGGCCGCTGTACGGAAGCTGTTCTGCCTCTTTTCTCCTCCGGCAGGAGCCCTGTGAAGATCTCCGTGATCTCCGGCGAGGACCGGTAGCTCGTCATGAGCGACAGTTCGCGGACTTCCCGGCCGTCTTCCGAGAACAGGTCGCGGATCTTGCCGAAGGTCACCGTCCCGGGGCGGATCGCCTGGAACTCGTCTCCCAGCACCATGAACTTCGCCCTGTCAAAATACCGCCTCATCACCATCAGCTGAGCTGCCGTATAGTCCTGCACTTCGTCGATCATGACATAGCGGACGTTCCGGTCGCAGATGCCGGTGAGCAGCATTTTGAGCCAGATCCACTGCGCGGAAGAGAGGCTCTTCCTGCCAAGGATGCGGCGGCCGATCTTCTCGATATCTATAAAAGCGAAGTGCTCGATCGCGCTGAAAGCGCCGCCGTAGTCGTTCCGGATACGGTTGTCATTGCTGCGGTCCGCGCCTTCATCCCCCGCGTAAGGATCCATTGCGTTGAATGCTGCCGCGGTTGCACTGCCCACTGTTTCCGGCCGACCGCAGCCCGGGCCTGTGATCGCAATGTCTTCCCCTGCGGCGCGGCCGTCGTCCCGCTCCATTCTCTTAATTTTGATCCTTGCGCGCTCTGAGAGCCTGTCCGCCAGGATCCGCACGAACCGCGGACCGGCCTCGATGTGTGCCAGTTCTTCAGCGATCCGTTTGATCTCTTTGCGGCTCAGGACGCACCTGCCGCGCTGCATGACGGGGCGGAAATCCTCCTCGTCGAATCTAAGAGAAGGCAGGGCACTCTCTATTTTGCGCAGGTCGGACTCTTTGGCGGGCTCGTTCGGACCCTTGTCGGGAGCTTCAGCGATGTGGATAAAATCCCTCCAGGTGATCGTCCGCGGGTTCTCCTCGCCGAGGTCCGGCAGCACCTGGTCGATGTATTGCCGGAAGACGGGGTTGACCGTGAGCAGGTAGACCTGCTCGGGCCGCAGGTCATCGCGCTTCTTATAGAAAAGGTACGCGATCCTCTGCAGCAGGACGGAGGTCTTGCCGCTTCCCGCGAT
>CAMOXN010000180.1 GCA_946629175.1 uncultured Lachnospiraceae bacterium
CCTGCTTCTCGAACTGGTGGATCCTGTAGACGCCGCGCTCCTCGATGCCGTGCGCGCCCTTTTCCTTGCGGAAGCAGGGGCTGTAGCTGGTCAGGGTCTGGGGCAGTTTCTCCTCGGGAATGATCTGGTCGATGAACTTGCCGATCATGGAGTGCTCGGAAGTCCCGATCAGGTACAGGTCCTCGCCTTCGATCTTGTACATCATCGCGTCCATCTCAGCAAAGGACATAACGCCGGAGACGACCGCGCTGCGGATCATGAAGGGGGGGATGTGGTAATTGAATCCCTTGCCGATCATGAAATCCCTGGCATAGGAGAGAACTGCGGAATGGAGCCTCGCGATGTCGCCCATAAGATAATAGAAGCCGTTTCCGGAGACACGGCCCGCGCTGTCGAGGTCGATGCCGTCGAAGCTCTCCATGATCTGTGTGTGATAGGGGATCTCAAAATCCGGGACGACAGGCTCGCCGTATTTCTGTATCTCTACATTGTGGGTATCATCGGGGCCGATCGGAACGGAAGGATCGATGATGTTGGGAATGACCATCATATCCTTGAGAACGATCTCATCCGCTTCCTTCTTGATCTCGTCGAGTTCTTTCAGGCGGTCCGCCATCGCGTTGACCTTGGCTTTGACTGCCTCTACCTCGGGCATCAGGGACGGATCCTTTTTGGCCTTGCCCATCAGCGCGCCGATCTGCTTGGAGAGTTTGTTCCTCTCCGCGCGGAGCTGGTCCGCCTCGTTCTGCGCCGCGCGTCTCTTCTCATCATACTCGATCACTTCGTCGACGAGCGGAAGCTTCACGTCCTGGAATTTCTTGCGGATATTCTCTTTAACGATCTCCGGATTCTCTCTCAAAAACTTAACATCAATCATCTTCTGTCACCTTCCTTTGTTCCGGCTTTATTCTTCGCATTGCTGCGCGCCATATTATAACATGTTTTCTCTATATTGCCTAATCAAAATACAGATTGGCGTTCTCCGGTTCCAATCCCCTGTTCATGTAATTGAACAAGGAGCGCCTCCGGAGTCAGGCCCGGTCTGTCAGCCTGTCAATGATCTTGTCGAGGTCGTCACTGCCATAGAAGTCGATCATCAGTTTTCCGTGTCCGTTCCTCTTCCGCTGGATCTGGACTTTCGTGTGGAGCGTCTGCTGCAGCCTCTCCTCGATCTGCTTGTAGATCACCGCTATGCTCGGATCCTCCTGCGGCTGTTCAGTCTTTACCGCTTTCGTGCCGGATCCCGCGCCTGTCTTCAGAATATCCCGGACAAGTTTTTCCGTTTCGCGGACGCTCAGCTGACGGTCCGCCACTTTCCGCGCGGCTTCGATCTGCTCCTCCGCGATCTCCAGGGGAAGGAGAGCCCTTGCATGGCCCATGGAGAGCTGTCCGTCGACCAGCATTTTTCTGACATCACCTTCCAGCTTGAGCAGGCGGAGCGAATTTGCCACAGCGGAGCGGCTCTTGGAGACCCTCTTTGCCATCTCCTCCTGGCTCATTCCGAATTCGTCTATCAGCCTCTTGTAGGCCTCAGCTTCCTCGATCGGATTCAGGTCCTCCCTCTGTATGTTCTCAATGAGAGAAAGCTCCAGGATCTCTTTGTCGGTATACTCCCGGATGATGACCGGGATCTCCTTAAGCCCGGCCTTCAAGGCAGCTCTCCAACGCCTCTCGCCGGCTATGATCTCATAATAGCCGTCTTTCTTCTGGACAAGGATGGGCTGCAGGATTCCATATGTCTTGATGGACTCGGACAATTCTTCCAGCTTCTCATCGTCAAAATACTTCCTGGGCTGGTCCCTGTTCGGCTCCACTTCTGAAATCCTGACTGTGACGGGGTCATTCCGGTCCGCATCATTTCTGACCTGATCGTTCTTAATCTCATTGTTTGCAATCGAATCGCTTATGATCTGATCACGTACATTAATCTCAGCTTCCGCCCGGCTGTCCTTTGCAGGTACCCGATCTTCAAGATCTTTATTATCAGGAACCTTATTATCTTCCAATGTTTCACGTGAAACAATCTGCCGGTCTTTAACAGAATTGTCCCGCGCCGGTTCTTTCTCTGTTTCTTCGTCATCATTGAACAGGATCTCTACGCTTTCAGCATCCGCCGAACTCATTGCCTTTTCCACTTCTTCCCTCATGGGAATGAGTGCGTCCAGCCCCCTGCCTAATCCGCCATGTCTTCTTGCCATCGATCAATTGACCCCTCTTCCTGAATCCTTCGCGATCACTTCTTTGGCCAGCTCCCTATATGCCGCTGCGCCGGACGATTTCTTGTCGTAAACGGTGATCGGCTCCCCGTAACTGGGCGCCTCCGCCAGCCTGATATTTCTCGGGATCACTGTCTCATAGATGTGCTGTTCCACATGCTGCTTCACATTTTCCACGACCTGTGCAGATAGATTGGTCCTCGCGTCATACATTGTGAACACGATCCCCTCGATATCCAGTCTACGGTTCAGTCTTTCCTTCACCAGGTTGATCGTATGGATCAGCTGGCTCAGACCCTCCAGGGCGTAGTATTCGCACTGGATCGGAACGATCACGGAATCCGCCGCTGTCATTGCGTTCACTGTCAGCACATTCAGAGAAGGCGGGCAGTCCATGATGACGTAATCATAGTCGTCCTTGATATAGTCCAGCGCATCCCTCAGGATGAATTCTTTCCTTGGAATTCCGATCAGCTCGATCTCTGAAGCGGCCAGATTCACATTGGAGGGGATCAGATCGATCCCGCTCGTCTTTTCATCGCCGATTCCTTTCAGAACATCCCTGATCATGCACTCATTGATCGAGCAGTCATCGAGAAGGAGCTCATAAACCGTGTTTTCCTGTCTGTTCTTGTCGACGCCGAAACCGCTCGTGCAGTTTCCCTGCGGATCGATATCAACGACCAGGATCTTTTTTCCTTCTTCCGCAAGCGCCGCGGAGAGGTTGATCGCCGTCGTTGTCTTACCCACGCCGCCTTTTTGATTCGCTATCGCAATGATCTTTCCCATAAACTCTTAATAACCCCATGTGAGCAGCTCCCAGCTGCCGTTCTTGACCCTCGCGAGGTACCACTGCCAGCCCTCATATTCATAATCCGCTTCCCAGGATCCGCCGCCTTCCTTGGGAGAGTGGAAGCTGCTGGTGAATACGATGCAGTCCGCGTATCCCTTCTTATCCTGATCGAGTTCATTCGCATAGCTGATATTATCCTTGCAGGTCTGGTCGTCCGTGTAGCTGATCTCATGCATCTCACAGCCTTCCCAGCTATCGAATTCCTTCATGATCTCGGCGATCGCGGCATCCATATCCTCTTTTGTATAGAGCTCGGAGGTCTTATAATCGATCTTGAAGCTGCCGTTCTCAGCATCAGCCTGAGCGGTCCCTTCCTGGGGAACTTCTTCCTGAGCGGCTTCT
>CAMOXN010000181.1 GCA_946629175.1 uncultured Lachnospiraceae bacterium
CACAGATGACAAGTTTAGAGAATTTGTTCCCCTTGGTTTTTGAAGCTGCGGATTGGTTTTGGGTATAGGCGGGCGTTTGCAGTAAATTGTTCCCCATGTTTTTCCATCGGAAAGGAGAACTTTTCAACGAAAAGAGCTGTCTGTACCCAAAAGAAGAATAGACAAGGGGAACAATTTTCTAAAAAGCCATGGCTGTGCCCAAAAAACACAAAAATATCCAAAAGACAAGGGGAACAAAATATCAAAAAGCCTCTGCTGTGCCCAAACCCGGCCGGTTCATGGTGACATTCGGGGCTCCCACGTACGGCATTGACAGAGCTCGCCGCCGGCAGGTACACTGTTTTTGTGCATTGCAGCCATTACTCTTTCCGGGCGCGGTCCGCAGCCCGCGAATAAAGCTGGCAGCCTGCGACCACAGCCGCAGGCCGCACAGTAACCATAAGAGAGGAGCAAGCCTCATGATCTACACGGTGACATTTAATCCTGCCATTGACTATGTGGTCAGGCTGAACGGACCGCTCGTTCCGGGAGAGATCAACAGAGCCGTCTCGGAAGACTTCCAGTTCGGAGGCAAGGGCATCAATGTGTCGAATATGCTGAGGACGCTGGGAATGGAGACGACGGCGCTCGGATTTATTGCCGGGTTTACAGGTGACGGCCTGGAAAACGGGCTGCGGGAGATGGGGCTTACGACGGAGTTTATCCGCGTAGAGAAGGGAATGACCCGCATCAACGCGAAGATCAAGGCGGCGGAAGAAACTGAGATCAACGGCATGGGACCGATGATCACGGAGAAAGATATGACCAAACTGATCGCGCGGCTCGACCGGATAACGCCGGAAGATACGCTCGTCTTCTCCGGTTCGATTCCGTCCTGCCTGCCCGGTGACACCTATGAGAAACTGATGGCGTGCCTCGACGGCCGCGGGATCCGGATCGCGGTGGACGCGGAGAAGAATCTCCTGATCAATGTTCTTAAATACCATCCCTTCCTGATAAAGCCCAATAATCTTGAGCTCGGAGATATTTTTGGCAAGAAGCTGACCACTGACGAGGAAGTCGTCGAATGCGCGCGGAAGCTGCAGGAGATGGGAGGCCGCAATATTTTGGTCTCCATGGCGGGGGCAGGCGCGCTGCTGCTGGATGAGAACGGCGTGAGCCACCGCATCGGCTGCCCGTCCGGCAAAGTAGTGAACAGCGTAGGCGCCGGCGACTCCATGGTCGCGGGATTCCTCGCGGGATATCTGAAGTCCGGCGGCGATCACGAGTACGCGCTCAGGCTCGGCACGGCGGCAGGGAGCGCCACTGCGTTCAGCTTGCGGCTCGGCAGCCGGGAACTGATCGAGGAGCTGCTCGCGGTATTATAGAGCAGGTTTATAGCCACGGCGTGTGAGTGACTCGCATGTCATCCGGCATTGCATCGGGTGACAGGGGAACAGCGACGTGCATACGGGAGCGATAACGACCGGCCGCCGCTCCGGAGGAAGAAATGAAAGAGGAAACGATCATACATCCGATCCCTCCGCTTTACAGGGAGGATTCCAAAATACTGATCCTCGGCAGCTTTCCGTCTGTAAAATCGAGGGAATCCGCATTTTTCTACGGGCATCCGCAGAACCGGTTCTGGAAAGTGATGGCAGCAGTGTTCGAGGATGACGTGCCCTCAGATGTGCCGCAGAAGAGGGCGTTCCTTATCAGGCATCAGATCGCTGCCTGGGACGTGATCCATTCGTGCACGATCCGCGGCTCTTCAGACGCCAGCATTAAGGATGTGGTTCCGAACGACCTGACGATCATTCTGGATCATGCGCCGATCCGGCGGATCTTTGTCAACGGCAAAACTGCGGAGAAAATGTACCGCAAATACATCGAACCTGTCATTGGTCGACCGGCTGTGTGCCTGCCGTCGACAAGCCCTGCCAATGCGGCATGGAACCTGGAGAGGCTTACGGAAGCATGGAAAACAGTAAGAATTTGAACGGGGGACTGTCCCACGTTCAAATTTTGGACAAGAACTTCATACGCCGCACAATGATGATCGCCCTGCCGATCATGCTGCAGAACGGGATCACGAACTTCGTGAACATGCTGGATAACATCATGGTGGGGAGGATCGGCACCGATCCGATGACGGGTGTCTCGATCGTCAATTCCCTCCTGTTCGTCTGGAACATATGCGTGTTCGGCGGGCTTTCCGGCATCGGGATTTTTACGGCGCAGTACTGCGGCAAGAACGACCACGAGGGGATCCGCCATACATTCCGCCTGCAGATCATGATGTCACTGCTGCTTGTGGCGGCGGGCGTAGCAGTCTTCCTGCTGTACGGGCAGTCGCTGATCGGCCTCTACCTGCATGAAGACGGGGGCGGAGGTTCCACTCAGGGCACGATGCGGGCGGCTCTGCAGTATCTGTCCGTAATGTGCCTGGGCTTTCTGCCCTTCGCGGTAACGCAGGCGTATAGCACGACGATCCGCTCCCACGGGGAGACCATTGCGCCGATGATCGCGACTTTTCTCGCGGTCGGGGTGAACCTGGCGGGCAACTACACGCTGATCTACGGAAAATTCGGCGCGCCGGCACTCGGCGTCGTAGGAGCAGCGGCAGCGACAGTGATCGCCAGATTCGTTGAACTTGTCTATATTTTGGCATGGGCACACACGCACGCGGCGAAACTGCCGTTCATTGACGGGGCGTACCGGAGCCTGTACGTGCCGGGGCGGCTGGTCCTGGACTGCATCCGGAAAGGGACGCCGCTCCTTGTCAACGAGGCGCTCTGGTCGGGCGGGCAGGCAACGCTGACCCAGTGCTACAGCGTGCGGGGCCTGTCAGTCGTCTCGGCGCTCAACATCTCCCAGACGATCGCCAACGTGTTCAATGTCGCATTCATAGCGATGGGAATGGCGACCGCGATCATCATGGGTCAAAAGATAGGCGAATTAGGGGAATCACACAGCAAAGAGCTCAAAGAGGAGGCCTGGAGGCTGACTTTCTTTTCCGTAATTCTATGCGTCTTTTCCGCAGCTCTGATGATGATGGTCTCCGGGGTGTTCCCGAAGATCTACAACACGACGGGAGAGATCCGCGCCCTGGCGACCGGGCTGATCTTAATAGCCGCGGCTTTCATGCCGGTCCATGCTTTTAACAACGCGGCGTACTTCATCATCCGTTCAGGCGGCAAAACATTCATTACCTTCCTGTTCGATTCCTGCTTCTGCTGGGCGGCGTCCATTCCGATGGCATGGTATCTGTCGCGCTATACGCAGGTGCCGATCCTGCCCATGTATGCAATTGTGATGTCGCTGGAAATGATCAAGATCGCGATCGGATCGGTCCTCATGAACAGGGGGATCTGGATCAGGGACCTGACGGTCTGACAG
>CAMOXN010000182.1 GCA_946629175.1 uncultured Lachnospiraceae bacterium
TTCCTCCATGATCTCATGTCAAAGCGATTTGTTCGTTTAGCGTAACACAGTGCGGTCAGGTTTTCCATAACAAATATGTACGATCGGATAGTATAAGAAATCCGAATAAATGCCCTGATGCCGAATCCGTTGCTGACAAAAGCCAAGGAACGTGAGACAATTTGATATAGTAAAGCCAATCGGTACGAGGGGATTCTCAAAATGATAAATCCGCGTAAAAAACTGATCATCGGAACAGTGCTGATGCTGCTCATGACAGCTGTCCTCATGGTCATCATGATCGGATACAGCATGATCTACGATCTGGGATACATCCATTTCGCGCTGGACGACCAGACGGCGGCCGAAAAGTATCAGGGCATCGTACAGACGGTCAGGGAGCTTAACGGGCTCTATGAGGAAGCGTACGACAGTTTTTATTCGCTTATCCAGGTCAAGGCGGATATGGCCGCAAAGGCCTGCTATAAGGTGGCTTCCGAGGAGGGCGACGCCTGTATCCGGAAACACACCAAGGGAAGTGTCGTCAAAATAGAGAACGGCAATATGATCATCCCTTCCGGATCGAGGCTGGGCCTTAAGAAATACAGCGACAAGATCACGGGAGAAAGAGGAACGCTGATCTATGATACGCCCACTATGAGCGGAGTGAGAAAAGACATCCTGGTCTACAGCCATATCAAAGGCCCTTATTATTATGTGGAGATCACGAACGGGCGGGACGCGTACATTCATGTGAGCCAGTTTGTGGGAGTCGCTGAGATCCTCAACGGCCTGGAGTACGTGAACGGGATGACAGTTGTCCTTACTTGTCCGGATCATGAGAACAGCCGTTACTTCTTCTGCTATCCGAGTGATGTGATCTACAACGGCGTGGCAGTAGCGGAGGGCGGAGACCCGGAAGACATCAACATCGACTGGGAACTGGATCAGGTAAGCGGCACCGGGCTCCTGTCGGACGATGAGCTTGGCCTGCTCAGCTATGTCACGGAAGACATCGATGAGCTGGACTGCAAGCTGGCCCTGGCAATTCCGGAGACCGATATGATGTTCCAGGCTCTGGAAGCATCGATGGTCGGTATTGCGGTGATCGTCATGCTGTGCATTGTTTTTATCGTCTACATCACTTCCGTCTATAAGGAGAGATTCTACGGTGTGGTGACCAATGAAAAGAAGGTGAAATACGCGCCGGGCAAAATGAGGATGAATGCGGTCTCATATGGGATCGTCAGTATTTTGACAGTGTTCGGGGCGTGCATGTTCATAAGGTCTCTCAGCAATCTCTACCAGGAAACAGAGAATATGAGAAAGACCCTTAACTCGCTTGAATGGAGAACGATGCAGGTCAACACGGAGAAGGAAGTGGTGGATCAGGACCGGAAGACGCTCTATATAGAATACGGACAGCGTTTAGCGGAACTTCTTGAAAGATATCCCCATCTGAACGAAAAGGAGAACCTGAAGATACTGAGCGAGACCGTCGGGGCAAGGTATATCATGCTTTATGACGCGTTCGGCAGGGAGGTGGCCACAAGCTCTGATTACATAGGCATGGAACTGGGTGCGGAAGGCTCGCAGACTACGACGGCAGACTTTCGAAGGATCCTGAAGGGCGTCCCGAGCATCGCGCATGATGCGGTCCGGGATGAAGTGACCGGGAGGACGCTGGAACTAATCGGCGTGAGGACGAACGATCATACGAACGGGGGATACGGAGTCCTGATCCTCGCTGTGAACCCGCAAAATCGGGAGCAGACCGTGGAGGAAGAGATCAACGCGACTATAAAGAGCATGACCACGGCAGGAAAGCTCTGCTTCAGCGTAGATCCCAAGACAGGAAAGATCGTTTACAGCGGATTCGATGATTACGGCTATTATGATTATTACGCGTCGGATTTCGGGCTCAAGAGCACCATGATCCGCGACGGCATTTCCGATTTTATCGTGATAGGCGGGAAAAAGTTCTTCTGTATCTCGGATGCGGACGGTGAATCCGGACTCATCCACTTCAGCTGTATTCAGACGGACATTCTTTTTGGAAAAGGCTTAGGATACTCGGCTACGTGCGCGATCAGTTTCGGGATCGTGTTCGCGTTCCTGTGCATGTATCTGCTCAGCGGTTATACGGATAAAGCGGTCGAAGAGGCAGATAAGCGGGAAAAGGAGCCTTTCAAAAAGAAGAGATCACCCGGGGGGATCGGGGGGATCCTCTCAAGAGCAGGGGCTTTGATCGCGCACAAATGGGGGAGTCTGACGCCGGAAAAAAAGGCGCTGATGACGCTGAGGCTGATCCTCTCGATCAGTATCCTGTCTACGGTGATCGATTACTACAAGCGCTCGGGAAATACGAACGGAGAGTTTGTCCTTGACTATATTCTGAGCGGGACATGGAACAGAGGGATCAATCTGTTCGCGCTGACGGCAATGATCATCTTATTATGCGGCATGTCGCTCCTGATGTTCTTCGTCCGCTTTGTGCTCAGCACTGTCGGCTCTATGATGAGTCCCAGGGGACAGACGATCTGCAAACTGATCGCGAATATGATCGGGTACCTGTCGATCATACTGTACCTGTACTATGCGCTGTCCTACCTCGGTGTTAATACAAATGCGATCCTGGCATCGGTCGGAGTCCTCAGCCTTGGGCTCACAATGGGCGCCAGGGATCTGATCTCTGATATCTTATCCGGGATCTCCCTGATCTTTGAAGGGGAATACCAGATGGGCGACATCGTGAGCATCGACGGTTACCGCGGAATGGTGCAGGAGGTCGGCGTCCGTACGACGAAGCTCGAAGGGAGAGGCGGCAACATCAAGACGATCAGGAACAGCGACGTCAAGAACGTGATCAACCACACGAAGCTCAACTCCTGGGTGCCGGTCACGATCAAAGTGGATGTCAACTATCCGCTCGGGGATGTGGAGGAGATCTTCGCGAAAACACTCCCCCGGATCGGAGAGAGCTGTAAGGAGATCATCAGCGGGCCGTACTACAAGGGCGTGCTATCGGTAGAGCTCGGGTTTGCGGTGCTGTCGGTCATCGCGGAGTGCCGCGAGAAAGATTTCCATTTTGTGGAGAGAACGCTCATGAGGGATGTGCTGATGGCGCTTCGGGAGAAGAACGTGCCGGTGAGGTAAAACACGGGAGGTGCTTATGTCTGATCAACTGATCTATAAAGCTGCTATTTTTGACATGGACGGTACGATCCTCGATACCATAGAGGACCTGGTGAACGCCATCAACTACGCAATGGCGCAGCACGGACACCGGCATGACTTTACAAAAGCCGACGGATGCCTGATGTTCGGCAGCGGAGTGTACACCGCGGTCCATCGCGCGCTGGCACTGGAGGCCGGCACGGACCGCTCCC
>CAMOXN010000183.1 GCA_946629175.1 uncultured Lachnospiraceae bacterium
GACTTAAAATCCCGTTCCCCTAAAGGGAGTGCGGGTTCGACCCCCGCTGCCGGCATATAAAGAAAAGGCATCAGTTTGATGCTTTTTTTGTTACAAGAAAAACCGCTAAAAAGTGATACAGGATCAGTGATAAAGGAATAAGGAAGCGCGATCATGAAAAGAATGATTAATAAGAATGCAATCGAGATCATACTGCTCTGCAAGGCTTTGTGCGCCATACTGGTCGTTCTGTATTGTGCCCTGTTTACCGCCTGCGGGATCGCTGTCCCGGGCAGCGCCGGGAAACCGGGCAGCATCGGAGAACCGGGCAGCGCCGGAGAACAGGGCGGCATACGCGACGAAGATGACTTCGAAGAAAAGGCAGTAAAGATCTTTGAATGGGAGCCTTCAGACCGCGAAGTCCCGCTCCGCTTTTATAAGGACGCGCCCAATGTGCCGTATATGGGGATCGGGGAGTATTTTGACCTGATGCTGGGAGGAGGCCTGACTGTTACAGAGCGGCCCGGCGGCAAGTATCTCCTTACCAATGCGGCAGGCGCCACAGCGGAAGTCGACACGGTGAACGGGATCGTAGCCCTGGATGATCTGCCGTCCTTTGAGAACTATCCCGATGCGGCAAAGGGAGGCGAATGCAGCTCCTTTAGGGACAGCGATCTTCCGATGATCCGCCTGCGCGATGTGGAGTACCTTGACCGGCCGCAGCGCGTGGAGATGGACCTGGGAGGATGCGGTTTTGCCCTGTACGGAGATGGGGATGATGTCTGCTTCCCGCTCTCTGTGCTGGCGACCTGGCTGACGGATATCGCGCAGAATACGGTCAGTTACAACGGGAAGTATCTATACATTTGCCATCAGGCACCGGGATACCAACAGGACAGCAGCTATTACAATACCGAATACTATAACGCGATCACGACCGGGCAGGAGCGCGCCGGCGACCTTGCGGATTATTCCTATGCGGACCTGTGCTTCATATTCCGCTATATGTACGGATATCCGGGTCCTGTTGCGATAGACACCGGGATCATGAGAGAGGCGGGGTTTGATGAGGCCCTTAAGGCTTATGGCGAAGAAGGGGCAAAATACAGAGAGAATCTCATGTCTAAGGATTTCCGGCAGTTCTGGGCCGGAATGTTCGGGATCAGCAATGATCTGATCTGCGACCTGCACAACGGCACAGAGCTCACTATGGATCTCGGCGATCCGCAGAGCGCTGACCGGCAGAAGTTTTTTCTTGAGTACATATGGAAAGTCATGGCGGATGAGACCATGAACGAGAGAGAATCGAAGGTGCTCGGCGCCGCCTCGCGGATCATGGAGGCGCGTCCGGAGGGATACGGGCACTACTATCAGTATGGCGACACGGCGGTCATACGCTTTGATTCTTTTGACGCAGACAGGAAGGGGTGGGAAGACTATTATAAGAACGGAGGCCCGCTCCCGGAAGACGCGGTCGGGATCGTTGCGGACGGCCTGAAAAGAGCGTCGGAAGACGGCGGGATCCGCAATATTCTGTTTGATATAAGCGCGAATCCGGGCGGTTATACAGACGCTGTGATGGGGATCATGTCGATGATATCGGGAAAAGAGTATCTGGCAGGGTTCAATGAGCTCAGCCGGCAGAGGTTCCGTGTCTATTTTGACGTCGACAGGAATCTGGACGGCGTATTTGACGAGAAGGACAGGGACGTGCACTATGATTTCAACTATGCGGCCCTGGTCAGCGGCGGCTCGTTCTCATGCGGGAACTTTTTTCCGTTCCTTGTCAGGGAAGCCGGCGGCATGCTGATCGGAGAGCGCACCGGCGGCGGGTGCTGCAGCGTCCAGAAAGCGGTGCTCAGCGAGGGCTTCGACATCCGGATCTCAGGGTATAAGTTCAAACTATGTGATGACGCCGGGAGCGACCTGGAAGCCGGCGCTGCTCCCGATGTGGAGATCCCGGTCGGAATGAAAGCCGCTGCCGACGAATTCACCGGGAAGGAGAGGAATGAACCGGATTACTCAGCCTACGGAGATATCGATGATATCTGCCGGCAGGTGAGCAGATGGTTCTCGCGGCAGTGAGCCGTGGAAGAAGAATGGCAAAGGAAAGGCCGGATGGGGATCATCCGGCCTTAAATTATGCAGATCTGATTTCCGGCAGGTTCACCGCTGTCCGGATATGCGGGCGTCCAGCGCCTCATGGAATCCCGCGGAGATATACGCGAATCCCATCAGGATCGGGACGTAGGAGATGGCCAGGCAGAGGAAGATCGTGAGCAGCATTCCCAGTGCCTTGGGCAGACGGACATACACCCTGAAGAACATGAGGAGCGCGATGTATCCGAAGAAGATCAGATAGATCACGCCGCAGATGCCCGCGGACTGGAGGATGTTCTGCGCCGTTTCGTTCGTGAAAGGCTTCGCTATAGTATAGCTGTACACGAAAGTAAGGGCGAAAGCGATAAAACCCGAGATCTTCGAAGGATAATACTGCGTGAGCGGCATCGGCTTCTGGATCGGGTAGCGGAGCTTTCTCAGGATCAGGAGGCTCAGGTAGTACACTACCAGGCCCTCCATCGCGCCCAGGAATCCCGTCGAGATAATATACATGCGTCGAAGATAGTCAAAAGACAGAATGCCGGAGGCGGTGTCCAGGCCTGCCTGCGCGAACATTGCGTTCATCGACTCCTGCATGGCCATGATGTCGGTGTTGATGTCGATGCCCGAGAGGGTCGCCAGCGCCACCGTCGCGATCAGCTCCGCGGCGGCGGACAGTACCATGATCAGGATGAGCGTCCGGTTCATGTCTCTTTTGGCGAAGATGCACGAGCCGTATACCATTCCTATAAAGGACCCGCTGATGGCGTAAAAGACAGCCGTAAAAGTGCCGAAGAGAAAAGCGATCAGCACCGTGCATACAAATACCGCAACGCTGTCTTTTAAGCCGTATCTGGCGGCGAAGGCCACCATGGGGATCGGATAAACGAACATCAGGATCCCGGAGAAAAATCCGCCGGTCTGCCTGTTGATGAGGAGCATGACGCCGAAGATGGCGACGATCATGGCCCCGTATGTTAGTTCCTGTGTTTTCGTATTCATTAGTGTGTGCCGTCCGATGAATTAAGACTCAGTTCAATGGCGGATGATCCCTCCCGCACTCATTCTTCGATCTCGGCGCTGCCGACATCTTCGCCGGCATGTTCGGGCTCGCCGATCGCGCCGGGGATGACGTTGCTGATGATCACGCGGAGCTTTCCGTTGGGATCCACGGGGATCTCGTCCAGCCACTTGTAGGTGATCCTGATCGACGGATCCTTGAACATGGCCATGAGCTTCTCGTCGAGGACCTTCTCGATCTCTTCCT
>CAMOXN010000184.1 GCA_946629175.1 uncultured Lachnospiraceae bacterium
AGAGGACATTCGATGAAAAAGACAGTTGAGATCAGATGGCACGGCAGAGGCGGACAGGGCGCCAAGACAGCTGCGCTGCTATTGGCGGATGTGGCATTCAAGACAGGGCGCTGCGTCCAGGGATTCCCGGAGTACGGTCCGGAGCGCATGGGCGCACCCATTACGGCGTACAACCGGATCAGCGCGGACAGGATCCGCGTCCACTCGAACATCTATGATCCCGACTTTGTGGCGGTTGTAGATGAGACGCTCCTTCGCTCCGTCAACGTGACGGACGGCCTCAAAGAGGACGGAGCGATCATTGTGAACACAGCGAAGTCTCCCAAAGAGATCCGCTGCCTTCTCAGAGGATATAAGGGAAGGATCATTACGGTGGATGCCAGGCATATTTCGGAGAAGACGCTCGGAAAGAATTTCCCCAACACCCCCATGCTGGCGGCGACTGCTGCTGTGACCGGCGTTATGACCAAGGAAGAGTTCCTTAAGGAAATGGAACAGTCCTTTGCTCACAAATTCGCGAAGAAGCCGGAAGTGATCAGGGGAAATATGGAAGCGCTCGAGATGGCCTATGACAGAGTGGAAAAGGAAATGAGAAGGGATTCGGGAAGCATTGCTGAGGCACCGGCAAAGAGGATGAAGCAGAGCGCCTGATCCGATGGACGATGAATACGAGAGCTGAGGAAACCTCCGTCTTCAGACGGAGGTCCTTCTTTGCAGAAAATGTACTCTTTGCAGAGAAGGCGCCGGCTGCAGAAGAGATTCTCTTTACAGAGAAGATGCTCTTAACAGAAAAGATACAAAAGAGAAGGAAATAAGACCATGCGAACAGATATCACAAAGATCAATGAGAGATCCCCCTATACCGATCTCACGGAAGGACTGCAGCTTTATGCCGGAGGCACCTCCCGCCTGTTCCTGACGGGGGAATGGAGGACCAATACACCCGTACTGGATCAGGACAAATGCAGGCAGTGCCTTTTATGCGCGCCTGTCTGTCCGGATTCCTGCATACCGGTGAAGAACGGAAAGCGGCAGGATTTTGACTACGATCACTGCAAGGGATGCGGGATCTGTGCTGAAGTCTGCCCCTTTGACGCGATCGAGATGAGGGAGGGCGTGGAAGTATGAAAAAAATGAGAGACAACAGCCCGCGCAGCAGGGCGATCCCTGAAAGAATGTCGGGAAATGAGGCGGTATCCTATGCGATCCGCCAGGTGAACCCGGATGTGATGCCGGCATTTCCGATCACCCCGTCCACAGAGATCCCGCAGATGGTGTCAACGTATATCGCCAATGGAGAGGTCGACACGGAGTTCATACCGGTGGAGAGCGAGCACTCCGCGATGTCGGCCGCGATCGGCTCGGAGGCGGCGGGAGCCAGGACGATGACGGCGACCTCCTCCGCAGGCCTCGCGCTGATGTGGGAAGAGCTGCTGCTCGCGGCATCGAACCGGCTTCCCATTGTCCTGACGCTCGTGAACCGCACGCTGTCGGGACCGATCAATATCAACTGTGACCACTCAGACGGAATGGGCGCCAGGGACACCGGATGGATCCAGATCTATTCTGAGAACAACCAGGAGGCCTATGACAACTATATCCAGGCCTTCCCGATCGCGGAGGACCCGCGGGTCCACCTGCCCGTGATGATCTGTCAGGACGGATTTATCACGAGCCATGCGGTCGAGAACATCTCACTTTTGGAAGACGCGCCTGTGAAGGAATTTGTAGGGGAGTATGAGCCCGAAGAGTTCCTGCTCAATCCCGGAAAGCCCGTTGCCGTGGGCCCTTACTCCGTATCAGCCTACGCAATGGAGGCCAAAAGAGCGCAGGAAGCAGCCATGGAACGGGCCGGGGAGGTCATTCTGGAAGTGGCGGAGCGTTTCCGGGAACTGTCCGGCAGGAGCTACGGATTCTTCGAGGAATACAGGACGGACGACGCGGATTATCTGATGGTCATCATGGGATCCGCCGCAGGTACAGCCAAGGAAGCTGTCGACGAGCTCAGAGACAAGGGCATAAAAGCGGGCGTTCTCAAGCTCCGCGTGTTCAGGCCTTTCCCGGAGAAGGAGATCGCGGAGGCGATCCGTAAGAGCGGCTGCAAGGCCGTGGCGATCATGGACCGGTGCGAGAGCTACAACGGATGCAGCGGACCGCTTGGAAGCGAGATCCCGGCGGGACTTTTCAGGAACAAAGTCATGGTCGAGACGGTCAATTACATTTACGGCCTGGCCGGAAGGGACTTTACGACAGAGCATGTAAAGAACATCTTTGCGGAACTCGAAGATGTGGCGCAGGGCAGAATAAAAGCGCCGAATCACAAATATATCGGACTGAGGGTGTGAGAGAGCATATGATGAGTTTAAATGATTACAGCCTTAAAACAATGATGGAGAGACCGGAGCGGCTCGCGCCGGGACACCGCATGTGCGCGGGATGCGGGGCGACGATCGGCGTGCGCGCAGTGCTGCGCGCCCTTCACGAGGGAGACCAGGCGGTCATCGGCAATGCGACCGGATGTCTGGAAGTCTCTTCCTATATGTATCCCTATACGGCGTGGCAGGACAGTTATATCCACAACGCGTTCGAGAACGCCGGCGCGACGCTGAGCGGCGTGGAGACCGCTTACAGGGCCCTTAAGAAAAAAGGAAAGCTCGGGGAAAAGGACAATTTCAAGTTCATTACTTTCGGCGGAGACGGCGGGACCTACGATATCGGCTTCCAATCTCTTTCCGGCGCGATGGAACGGTGTCACGATATGGTCTATGTGTGTTATGATAATGGTGCGTACATGAACACCGGGATCCAGAGATCCTCGGCGACGCCGATGTTCGCGGACACGACGACGACGCCGTCGGGCAAGGTCTCCAACGGAAAGCCGCAGTACCGCAAGGACCTGAGCGCGATCATCGCGGAGCACTATGTGCCCTATGTTGCGCAGACCACCTTTACTAAGGATTTCAAAGATCTTCACAGAAAAGCGGAAAAAGCCATCTATACCGAAGGCGCAGCTTTTCTCAACATGATGACGCCATGCCCGAGAGGATGGCGTTACGATACACCTAAGATCATGGAGATCTGCCGTCTCGCGGTCGAGACCTGTTACTGGCCGCTCTTTGAGGTGGACCACGGCAAGTGGATCCTGAGCTACGAACCGAAGAAGAAGCTTCCCATCGAAGATTTCCTTAAAGCCCAAGGCCGGTTCAAGCATCTGTTCAAGCCGGGCAACGAATACCTCATCGAACTCTTCCAGAAGGAAGTGGACAAGAGATGGGAGGATCTTCAGTACCGCTGCGCCAGGTAA
>CAMOXN010000185.1 GCA_946629175.1 uncultured Lachnospiraceae bacterium
ATACAGTCCCTGCCCACGTTCCTGAGCGATGAGGAGAAGAAGACCTTCATCACCTCGATCATGTAAGCGGTATCAGCCGTTCCCGCCGTCTCGTAGGCGGAGTGCATCGCCAGCTGCGGAAGTCCGACATCCGCGGTCGGGATGGAAAAATGCGTCATGGACTGGTGCCCCAGTGTGGAGCCGCCCACGATGTCGGAGCGGTTGGTGAATTCCTGGAAGGGAACGCCGGCCCTGCGGCACAGTTCCTTGAAGACGGCGGCAGAGACCGCGTCGGTCGTGTAGCGCTGGGAAGCGTTGTACTTGATCACGGGTCCTTTGCCCAGCGCCGGCTTGTTGACGGGATCCGCGGTCTCCGGGTAATTGGGGTGAATCGCGTGCGCGTTGTCTGCGCTCACCATGAAGGAGCCGGCCGTCATGATCCGGAACTGTTCGTCATTCATGGAGAGGTCGTTGCAGATCCTGTGCAGGATATCGGAGAGGAACCCGGAATCCGCACCTTGTCTGGAGCGCGAGCCGACCTCCTCGGTGTCAAAAACAGCAAGGACCGGAACACAGGCTGTCTCATAAATGCTTCCTTCCGTCGCGAGGAACGCTTTGAGGTCCGCGAACCCGCACTGAAGGTCGTCCAGACGCCCGGCGGAAAGGAACTCGTTCTGCGCGCCCCAGATCGTTCCGCGCCCGCGCACGTAAAGGAAGAGGTCGTGACCGAGGATATCCTCGGCGGCACAGCCCGCCTCGGCCGCGATCAGGTCCATGAAGGAGCCGGCGGATTCCGACAGGCCGTAGACCGGCAGCATGTCTTTCTGGATATTCAGGGCCTGCCCGTCATTCTGTTTCCTGTCCATATGGATGGCGAGCCGAGGGATCATCAGAAGGTCCCTGTCGACGCGGATCAGCCTTGACTCGAGCCCGTGATCTGTGCGGACGACGACCCTTCCGGCGACGGAGAGCGGCCTGTCGAACCAGGACTGAAGTGTAATTCCTCCGTATTTTTCCACATTCAGACGGATGTAGCCGTTCCCGGACATTTCGGGGTTGACTTTGACCTTGAAGGACGGGCTGTCCGTATGGCTAGCCGCGATCATAAAACCGGTCGGGTCTGTGTGCGGGATCCGGAAAGCAATGATGGACGACTCTCCGCGCACGGCAAAATAGCGCCCGCCGCGCCTCAGCACCCATGGCGAGGACTCCGTGAGCTCTTCGTATCCCTCTTCGAGCAGGATCCGGCGGACGGTGTCCGCGGCATGGAAGGAAGTGGGGCACTGCGCCAGGAAGTCGAGCAGTTCTTCGCTGACCGTGTCTGCAGACCGGCCCGCAGCCGGAAGATCAGTTTTGTTCATAAGTAAAGCCTCCATGTTGAAGTATATGCTCCATTATAGCACCAGATACCGGTTGACGCCACGTATGCCGCATCGACCGCAAGGGGCGCAGCCGCAGGACACGGGCCTGCGGTCGTATAGCCCGCGACCGCAAGGCCCGGGCTGCCGGTCGCGCAGCCCGACCGGAAGGCCCGGGCTGTGATCGCGTGGCAGAACACATAAAAATCACAGATCTGATTGCACAAAAACAGATCCTTTGCTTGTAAAAACTGTTGCAATGAAATACAATGGTCACGGCATAAACAAGGGCGCAACGCCCCACATTGACTCCCGAAAGAGGAGCAGTGATGAAAGGAGAGCTTATGAAAAAGAGAATACTGGCAGGAATCCTTGCTGTAAGCATGGTTGGTGCGATGATCACCGGCTGCGGCAAAGGAGCATCACAGGGCAGCAGCGCCGCACCTGCGGCGGAAGCAGCGGCAGAGCCCGCTGAAGCTGATGCAGCGGCAGAGCCCGCAGAAGCTGACGCAGCGGCAGAGCCCGCTGAAGCTGCGGCACAGACAGAGAGAGCGAAAGCCAATGAGATCGTCATCGGCATTCCGCAGGATCTCGATCAGAGCCTTGACCCGCACTATGCAGTGGCGGCGGGTACCAAGGAAGTTATGTTCAATGTCTTTGAGGGACTTGTCAAATATGATTCCAACGGCGATACCATCCCCGCGGTGGCATCCGATGTTGAGATCTCTGAAGACGGTCTCGTCTATACTTTTACCCTTCGTGACGGCGTGAAGTTCCACAACGGTGATCCCGTGGACCTTGACGATGTCATCTATTCCCTCCAGCGCTGCAAGGACGACCCCAATGTCAATCCCCAGACCTCTAAAGGGCTGGCCTGCATTGCGAACCTTGAGAAGGACGGCGACAACAAGCTCGTGATGACGCTCTCTGAGCCCAACACGGAACTGATGTCCCTTCTTACGCTGGCCATCATTCCCGCTGACTATGACAAACAGGACACGGCGCCCATCGGCACAGGCCCTTATAAGTTCATCTCCCGCACGGCACAGGAATCTGTCGAGCTTGAGAAATTCGCTGATTACTGGGGAACGCCCGCGAACATCGACAAGGTGACCTATAAGATCAATGAGAGCGCGGAAGGCCTGATCATGGGCCTTGAGAGCGGCGCTCTGGATCTGGTCTCCCACCTGACCAGCACGCAGACTGCGGAGCTGAGCAAGGAGAACTTCAATATCGAGCAGGGCACGATGAACCTCGTGCAGGCGCTTTATCTCAACAATGCGAGGGCTCCTTTTGACAACGAGCTGGTCCGCCAGGCAATGTGCTACGCGGTCGACAGACAGGGCATTCTGGATCTGGCCTTCGACGGCTACGGATTCCCGATCGGATCCAACGTGTTCCCTGCATTTACGAAGTATTTTGACGAGAGCCTGACCGATTACTACACACCGGATCCGGCAAAAGCCAAAGAGCTTCTTACAGAGGCGGGCTATCCCGACGGATTTGATCTGGTCATTACGGTCCCGGCCAACTACCAGCCTCACTGCGACACTGCGGAAGTCATCGCTGAGCAGCTCAAGGAAGTCGGCATCAACGCGACGCTCGACAAGGTAGAGTGGAACACATGGCTCGAGAAGACTTATAGCGGCAGGGATTTCCAGGCGACGGTGATCGGCCTTACGGCAGATCCCCTGACAGCCAGAAGCCTTCTGGAGAGATTCACTTCCGACGCAGACAACAACTTCATGAACTATAACAACGCGGAATATGACGAGCTGTTCGCGCAGGCCATCAAGTGCTACGACGACGCAGAGCAGGTCAAGATCTACAAGGATATGGAGAAGAACCTGACCGAACACGCAGCCAATGTCTATATCCAGGATATGGCGGATCTGATCGCGGTGCGCAAGGGGCTGACGGGCCTTACCTTCTACCCCCTGTACGTGCTCGACGTATCCACGCT
>CAMOXN010000186.1 GCA_946629175.1 uncultured Lachnospiraceae bacterium
GCAGCGCGACGGTTCCGGCAAAAGCGGGCTCATCGCTGTCTCCCGCCCCGGACAGGAAGTCCTGGAGCGGACAGCATGCCGCGTAGATCCCGTAAGCGGTGATGTCACGCTCCGCTTTGAGATCGGTTTTCCCGCGAACGGAAGATCTATCAACGCGCATGCGCTCATAAGGATCCTCGACGAATTTCTGCCCGGAGTTGTCGCCGCTTCGCTAATTTACCGCAATGTCGATCAGAAAAAGCTTAAAGCAGCAATCGAACTGGCAGATGACCAGGCATTCATCCGGAATGAACTCAGATCAAAAGGGCTTTTCGCATTTGTCAGGGACGGCTCTGTTCTGCCAAGGCAGAGCGGGATCTCATCGCTGCCTATGAAGGACGCGGTACCGTTCAAGAGTCCGGAATCTCTGGCTGTCACCCTGAATCTTCCGCATGCCGGCGCAATGCGGGGAATGGGGATCCGAAAGGGCGTCACCCTGATCGTCGGCGGCGGGTACCACGGTAAGTCAACACTGCTCAATGCGCTCGAAAAAGGCGTTTACGATCACATCCGCGGCGACGGAAGGGAGTATGTCATTACGGACAGAACTGCAGCCAAGGTGCGCGCGGAGGATGGCAGGAGCATAACGGATGTCGATATTTCGCTGTTCATACGCGACCTCCCGAACGGCAAAGACACAGTCCGTTTCTCAACGCAGGACGCGAGCGGCAGCACATCGCAGGCCGCCAATGTCATCGAAGCCATAGGGGCAGGAGCACAGCTCCTTCTCATCGACGAAGATACCAGCGCGACCAATTTCATGGTCCGCGATGAACTGATGGCGCGTGTCGTAGCTCGCGACAAGGAACCTATCACCCCTTTTATCTCCCGCATCCGGGATCTCTACGAGAAAGCCGGCATCTCCACGATCCTTGTCGCGGGCAGTTCCGGAGCCTTTTTCCATGTTGCGGATACGGTGATCCAGATGGATCGTTACGAACCGCATGAAATTACTGCAATGGCACACGTGGCAGCGGGTCATGAAGCTGGCGGCGCAGATCAGACGGAGGAATGTGCAGGATTGACGGCGGGTGGCGCAGGACCGGCTGCAGGCGGCGTCTATCGCGCGGCGGATTTCCGTCTTCCCACCGGCAAGCGGATCCCGGCAAAGAATAACGCCCTTCTTCGCGAAGGGCGCGTTAAGATCAAAGTCCTGTCCGATGACAGCTTCCTGTTATCCCGAGACGAACTGGATCTTCGGGGACTGGAGCAGCTGGTCGACCGCGAACAAGTCGCGGCACTCGCACACATACTCAAATATGCGGAGCTGCATCTGATCGACGGGCGGCAGTCTTTGGAAAATGTCCTCGACCGGATCGATTCTCTCATTGTGTCCGGCGGACTCGAGGAACTGTTCGACGGATCCACTGTGCGCTGCGGACTCGCGCAGGTAAGGAGGGCAGAGATTGCCGGCATGCTCAACCGATACAGGAAGTTGTAAACCTCCCAAAAATGGGTCTGTCGCTCTAAGAAACAGGAAATCTCAATCATAGGAGCATTCCTCCCGTGGTTGAGAATCCTTTTATTAATGGCAATATTGCAATGCTTCAAAGTTTGTTGCGAGCATTCCCTCCCGCGCCGGAACTCTTGCATCCGGCGCACGAACTCCCGCCGCTTACAGAAGAGCCGCCCGCAGAAGAACAACTGCTTGCAGAAGGACATCCGCCCACAGAGGAACCTCCGCAACCGCAGCCACAGCCGCCGCTCTTTCGCCGCTTCCACATGCTTCTCAGTGCCAGAGCCGCCGCGACCGCGACAGCCGCACCTGCGATGATAGAGCCCATGTTCATTTGGATCCAGTTGATCATATCCATTCAGCCGGTCACTCCTCTGTCTCGTCCCACTTTTTCTTTCTCGGAGGCGTCTTCGCGTCAAATCTGTATCCCGGTCCGGCTACTGGAATGCGCTTAAGTCCGTTGATCCTTCTCTGCTCCTTTTTAGAGAGCTTGGAAAACTCTTTGTCAGCCGCCTTCTTGAGCTTCGATTTTCCCATGATTCACCTTTCGCACTGTGTATGGTGCTGTCAATACCTGCACTTATGTTTACGCGCTGTTTCAGCAAGACACACCATCCGTTCGTCGGCCTCCGCCTGCACTGCTCATCAGCTCATCCGGCCCCCGAACTGCATGATCAGATTGAGCACGCACAGCACTGTCCCTACGACCAGGATCCTTTTCGTGTTGGTCAGGAGCTGCTGCTGTTCGTCATAGGATGCAGCCTTGTTGATCTTGAAAATATAGTACAGAGCTACAGCGCCGGGGATCAGGCACCCGAGAGTGTTGAAGATCGCCCATGCGATCAGTCCCCCGATCGGGACGGGTTCCACAGCCGGGCCTGACACGCCTGGAGCCGTCTCGTAGAACGGCTGAGCGTTATCGTGTGGTTCAGGCGGGATCTGTTCCGGTGCCGAAGTCCCTGTCTGCACCGGCGGCAGATTCTCCTCATGGAATCCCTGCTGCTCAGCTGCATCCTGTGCGTCATGCTCCAGCGGAGCACCGCAGTTCATGCAGAATTTGTTGTTATCCGGATTCTCTCCGCCGCAGTATTTACACTTTATCATGTTGTCCCCCTTTTAAACATAAACTACCGGTTTAAATTCGAAATTTGCCTTTTATATTATAGCAGATATCTTTTAAAGCCTGCTCTTCATTTTCTCTTTCATGTCAAAAAGTGAGAGCCGCACTCTCCCTGCTCAAAGCTCCGCTCCCGAAAACCTGGCTCCGCACTCTCCCTGCTCAGAAGCCCGGTGCCAGAAAAGACAGCGCAGGCACATTTCGCAGCACCCAGAAACCGATCACGATCACAATGACGGCTTTTACGACCGGCTGCGAAATATAGACAGGTTTAAGCTTCAGCGCCGGGAACACGATCCGCAGATATTCGTGTGCCAGAACCGCGAAAGCCGGAAGTCCCAGGACCGGCAGCAGGATATTATAGCGGACTGCCTGAACGACATGTCCATGGTACAGTGCCTGCACCGCCCTGCCCGATCCGCATCCCGGGCAGTAAAGGCCGGTCAGAGTGTAGAAAGGGCAGGAAGCTCCGCTGCCTCCGTTACGCTCATAGATCCACAACAGGATCAGGAAAGCCGGCACCGAAACGGCGACCAGCGCTCTTGTTATTAAATCAGTTCTTAAATCAGTTCTTGTGTCAGGCTTCAATGCGCTCCTCCCAAGATCCTTAAACGTTTTTCCCAAGGCCCTTATGATAGTCTGCCATACCCTTGTGACAGCAGTCTGC
>CAMOXN010000187.1 GCA_946629175.1 uncultured Lachnospiraceae bacterium
ACCGGAATCACCCTGTTCCTGATCAGGTTTCCCTCCAGCACGATCACTGCCAAAATATTGTCGTCATCCACCTGTGACAGCTGAATGAACTTGATCTTATTCCGGCTCATCATCGGCGATGAGATCATCGACGCGTAATTGGTGTTCGCCGCGAGCAGCCTTGCCACCTGCTGAAGAAGGTTCTCCAGCCGGTCCTGCTTCTCGACGAGCATGCTCTTCATCTCATCGACCTGCCTGCGCTCCGTCCCCAGCATGTTATCCACGTAGAGGCGGTAGCCTGCGTCCGTCGGAATTCGTCCTGCCGACGTGTGCGGCTGCATGATCAGTCCCATCTCTTCCAGGTCCGCCATCTCATTCCTGATCGTTGCGCTGCTCAGCTTGAGGTCGGTGTACTTGGAAATGGTCCTGCTGCCCACCGGTTCGCCGGTCTCCAGGTAATTTCGGATGATGGCCTGCAAAATTTTCATCTTGCGATCCTGCAGTTCCATACGCTCCTCCATCATGGTAAAGCGATCCGAATGCGGATTGCCTTCCGGATCTCTTCCTTTTTGTTATTAGCACTCAACTCGGTCGAGTGCTAACACCTTTCTTGTACACAATAGCACCAGGCTCTCAGGATGTCAACCGGAAAGATTTACGAAATTATAAAAAAACTGTGAATTGCAGGGCATGACTTGACGCAGGCATAGTATAAGGCCGGCCATATGTCCGTCGGAGGCTCACGTTCCTAATGCACTCCGCCGGACATATGGCCGGCCTTCTCTATGCCTATGAAAACTCTCTTACACTACCGGTTTATTGAGTACCAGGAAATACAGCAGCACCAGCGCGCCGAGGATGATCCTGTACCATCCGAAGACCTTGAAGTCGTGCTTCCTGATGTAATTCATCAGGAAAGCGATGATAAAGATCGAGACCAGGAATGCGACCACCATTCCGACACCGAGGATCGCCAGTTCTACCCCCGTGAACGCCAGACCGGCCTTGATGTACTTCACGATCTTGAGGAGGCTCGCGCCGGCCATGACCGGGATCGCGAGGATGAACGTGAACTTCGCCGCTACAGTGCGGGAGACGCCGATCAGAAGGCCGCCGACGATGGTTGCGCCCGAACGGGATGTTCCCGGGAAGACCGCCGCGATCAGCTGGAAAAGGCCGATGATGAAAGCATCTTTAAAGGTGAGGTCGCGCAGCCTGTCGACTCTCGGGACTTTGTTCCTGTTCAGGGTCTCAATGACGATGAAGGCTATACCGACGACGATCAGCGCTATGCCGACAACGACCGCGTTATAGAAATGCGCATCGAGCCAGTCGTCCGCGAGAACACCTACGACGCCTGCGGGGATGCAGGCAATGAGGGCCTTGGCCCAGAGCAGAAGGGTCGATTGCCTGACTTTGATCTTGGAGCCGCCTCCCCTGATCTTCACCCTTTTGAAGGGCCAGATCGTCTTCCAGTAGAGGATCACGACCGCGAGGATCGCGCCGAGCTGGATCACGACCAGGAAAAGGTTCCAGAACTCAGGGCTCACGTTCAGCTTTACGAACTCGTTGAGCAGGATCATATGTCCTGTGCTGCTGATGGGGAGCCATTCGGTGACGCCTTCGACGATGCCGAACAGGATCGCCTTTAAAATCTCAATGACCTGCATTAGGGTACTCCTTCCTTACAAACTCTCTGATCCTGGGCAGGGAACGCCGCACTTTGTCGGTGTCGAGGCAGTACGCCACGCGGAAGTATCCGGGCGCGCCGAAATTGTCCGCCGGTACGAAGACGATGTCATACTTCAGCGCCTTCTTGCAGAACTCGACCGAATCCTCTTCCAGCGCCTTCGGCATGATGTAGAAGGTGCCGCCGGGCCTTACGACGGTGAACCCAAGTTCCTTGAACGTGTCGTACAGGAGATTCATGTTGGTCTCGTAGACCGAAAGGTCCGCCGTGTCGTCGCAGGTCTCCGCCATCGCCAGCATGATGAGCGAGGACGGGCAGTTGTGGCCGATCCCCCTGGAGATCTGACCCATCATCGGCACGAGTTCCTCCGCGTGCTCGCAGACAGGATTGACTGCCACGTAGCCGATGCGCTCTCCCGGTACGGAGAGGGATTTCGAGAAGGAATAGCAGGTGAGCGTGTGGGGATAGTATTTTGCCACATAAGGCGCTTCCTTGCCGTCAAATACGATCTCCCTGTAAGGCTCGTCCGAGATCAGGAAGACGTTGTGTCCGAACTGCTCCGACTTTTTGGTCAAAAGAGCGGCCAGCTTCTCAAGCGTATCCTCGCCGTAAAGGATGCCCGAAGGGTTGTTGGGCGAGTTGATGAGGACCGCCGCGACGTTTTCCGTCAGGGCCTCCTCAGCAGCGTCGAAGTTGATCTGGAAGTTCTCGAAGTCCGCGGGGACCACCTTGATCTTCGCGCCCGATCCGTTGATATACGGATTGTACTCGGGGAAATAGGGGGCAAATACCAGCACCTCGTCGCCCGGCTTCGTCACGGCGCGGATCGCATGGGCGATCGCTCCGGCTGCGCCGGATGTGGGGAAAATATGGTTTCCCGTGTATTTCATATCGAATCTGCGGTTCAAAGAAGCCGCGACTTTCTCCTTGACCTCCGGAATGCCGAGGGTAGGGCTGTAGCCGTGGAGCGTCATGGGCGACTTCGTCTGCAGCAGGCGGATCGACGTGTCCGTGAAGCTCTGCGGTGCGGGCACGGAAGGATTTCCGAGGCTGAAATCAAATACGTTCTCATATCCGATCTCCTTGCCCCTGCCCGTAGCGTACTCGGACAGAATGCGGATGATATTCTTATTGGAAAGCATATTCAGGTATTCTTGATTGATCATGGTTAAGTCCTCCGGGGTTTATTTGCGTTGGCCCGGCGCTCCGGCTGCCGGGCATGGGTCCTGATCTGTTATGATCGCGCCGCGCGGCGATACTGATCTGTTCCAGCTGCCTTTGTCGCGATCCCGATCTGTCTCAATCGCGCCGGCTCTGCGCTTCGCGCGCCGGGCAATGATCCCAATCTGTTCCATGTAGGATATAATAACGCTGTTTTTGCACTTCCGCTACCGGAATAAATGAAAAATTTCTTAATATTTTGTCAGAGACGGTGTTCGAGACGGCCGCGTCCGCTCCGATCGCGGTAAATCCGAGCTTCTCAAATCCGTACTGCAGGATGGCCGCGCCGACTTCGCGGGTGATTCCCTGCCTGCGCCGGTCGCTCCGGACCAGATAGCCGAACATCGCGTCCGGGACCGGATCGCAGACCGGGGCCGGA
>CAMOXN010000188.1 GCA_946629175.1 uncultured Lachnospiraceae bacterium
GCAGCCTGTCACCTCAGCCACCCCTTCGCGTCGCGGTCGATCACATCGATCAGCCGCTCCCGCGGGATTCCGCACTTCTCTAGGAACCAGTCCGCTTTCGCGATCACCTCCGGTGAAAGGAGGTGGTCCGGCCGATGAGCGTCAGAGCCGTAGATGACCGGGTTCCCTTCCCGCGCAACGATCTTCCAGAACCGCTCGTCCGGATAATTTCTGTCCTCGCGCAGCCCGAGAAGGTTGATCTCCATCGGTATCCCGATCTGCGCGCAGCATCTGCACAGCTTAGTCATCTCTTTCTCATAGATATCATCCGGTCCCGTGTACCAGATCACGTCCGGATGAGCAAAATAGAGGAACATCCCCGTATTCACCGCTTCAAGCGCCTGGCTGCAGTATTTTTTAAGGTCTGCAGAGCTACCGGTCGGAGATCCCGTGAAGGGCGAGTTGACCCCGTTGCCGTAATAGTGCTGTCCCAGGATCAGATACTCGATGGGATAGGGCTCCAGCAGGCGGAGCAGCGGCTCCCACAGAGTCTCGAGATATTCCGCCTCCAGTCCCAAGAGGATCTCAATGTCATCCCTGTACTCTCTCTTCAGGTCAAGCACCGTATCCACATAGCCCTCGAGCTCGCTCGGGAGCATCTTGACGGGGCACACGAAGCCGTCGGGATAGACCTGCGGCGTGTGGTCCGAAAAGCCCAGGACTTTGAGACCCGCTTCGATCGCCTTTTCAACATATTCCCGTTCTGTGCCGTATGCGTGGTGGCAGCGCTTTGTATGCGTGTGATAATTTGCTCTCATAAGTTCTCTCATCAATTTCCGATTCCGATCGTGATGCGGTTCCCGGCAGTTCTTACAGCTGAACGGAGATCATCACTCGAACTTGAACAGGTTCAGTCCGACCTCTTCATCAAAGTAACGGTCCACCTTTCCGTCCAGGATCCGTATGACCATTTCGCTGGTCGCGCTGACCGTCGCGTCCACGAGGTGCCCGCCGAATACATTGGCGTTTACGTCTGCCGCGCTCATATGAAGGTGAGTGTAGAACTCGCCATCCTTCGTGTTGATCGTTCCCGTGAGAGAGACCACTTCATAAGCCCCCTCAAAATGGTTGCCGTGGAACTTCTTCTCCACGACGTCAAAGAGGCCGACATTGAACTCGCTGAGGGCTCCGAGCGCTTCGACGGATGCGAGCTTTATCTGCTCCGCCTCCGCGATCCTGCGCACCTGCGCCACGATCTCTTCTCCCTTGTCGATCCTTGCGATGATCGTATCATTAAAACGTCTGTATTCCATCGTACATCTCCTTTTATTCCTGACTCGAGCCCGTTGATGCCTCTCGATCCTGTCATGCTTCTCGCTCTGTTGGTACTACAGATCCATTATACTCCCATTCCCGGGAAGTTGACAGGGGTCCGATCACAGCCCGGGCCTGTGATCGCGGCCGGTGATCGCAGCCCGGAATCGAGAAAAGCCGGGGCTGCGATACGATCACAGCCCCGGCCTCCGGTTCATTTGTCTTATTTCTTGTTCTTCTTATTCATCCTCAGCCACTGCGAGCAGCACGCCGCGAGCGACAGATAAGATGCGATCGGCTTCTCGCTTCGGCCTGTGATCGCGATCGGGATCTTGGCGCCGACCAGGACGCCGCAGCTCACCGTATCCGTGTGCGTCTCCAGGACCTTGACGATACTGTTGCCGGCAAGGAGGTGCGGAACGACGATGCCGTCGAACTCGCCGCAGTACGGGCAGTCATAATGTTTGAGCCTGGCTGCCTCTTTGCTCATGATCAGGTCGTAAGTGATCGGACCGACCAGTTCGCAGTCCGCGATCGGATCCTCATTGTGGTGCATGACGATCGTCTGGGCTTCCACGGAATTCTTGATGTGGAAGGACGGCTTCTCCACCATGGCCAGAAGCGCGATCTTGGGCTTCTTGACTCCGAATACCCCAAGTTCCTCGACCAGATTGCGGATGACCTCTTCCTTCTTCTCCAGCGACGGATTGATGAGGAGCGTCACGTCGGAGATCGCCATCAGGCGGTCCTCACCCGGCACTGTGAAAATGACGACGTGGGTCAGAAGGCGGTCTTCCTCGATCAGGTGGTTCGTCTTGTTCAGCACGGGGAGCAGCAGATCCCTGGTCTGTGTGTTGCCGCGCATCAGGCAGTCGGCATTGCCCGACAGGATCATCTCAATGGCGTACTGCACAGGGTTCGTGTCATTGGTGATCGGCTGGAAATCAAAATTCTCATCCGAGTAGCCGAGATCGGCGAGTATTTTCTTGGTCTTCTTGTAATTTCCGATGAGGATCGGATCCACAAAGCCGTCCTCGTGCGCGGCGATCGCGCCGCGAAGGATATTCTCTGTATCCGAGCCTGCAATGGCTACGCGGAGCGGTCTCGGCATCGATTTGGCGCGCTCAAGGATAAAATTATATTGTGAAGGTACAGTCATCGAACTCATCTTATGTGTTCCTCCTATTTTTATTCAAATCAGTTTCAGCGCAGTGATCACCCGCCGGTCCGTCAGAACAGGCCGCCGAACTTTAAGAACAGCGGTGCGAACACCAGCGATACGACTGTCATCAGCTTGATCAAAATATTGATGGACGGGCCGGATGTATCCTTGAAAGGATCTCCGACCGTATCGCCGACGACTGCGGCGTGGTGGGCGTCGCTGCCCTTGCCGCCATGGTGCCCGTCTTCCACGTATTTCTTGGCATTATCCCATGCGCCGCCCGAGTTCGACATGAAGATCGCGAGCATGACGCCGGTCACCAGCGCGCCTGCAAGAAGTCCTCCCAGCGCAGTGGGGCCGAGGACCAGTCCGACGAACAGCGGAGATACGACCGCCATGATGCCGGGCACCAGCATTTCCTTGAGCGCTGCCTGTGTGGAGATCGCGACGCAGGAAGTATAGTCCGGTTTGCCTGTGCCTTCCAGGATCCCGGGGATATCCCGGAACTGGCGCCTAACTTCCTCGATCATCTTATTGGCCGCCTTGGAGACGGAATCCATAGTGAGCGCGGAGAACAGGAACGGCAGCATGCCGCCGATGAACAGTCCGGCGATTACCTTATAGTCGAGAATGTTGATCCCGCTCTCGAACAGGTTCACGGCCTGCGCGTAGGAAACGAAAAGCGCAAGCGCAGTCAGAGCTGCAGAACCGATCGCGAATCCCTTGCCCATTGCCGCTGTCGTATTTCCGACTGCATCGAGCTTGTCCGTGATCTTTCTGACCGCCTT
>CAMOXN010000189.1 GCA_946629175.1 uncultured Lachnospiraceae bacterium
ATCATTTAACTACCTCTATAGTACCCCAGATGCACGAGAATGTCCATGAAACAACCCTGAGTAGTTTTCAACAAATACTTGATAAACCAAAGTCAAAATATCAACAAATCAGACAAAACAGATGTTTTGGCCGAATGCCCTGACCCGGGATATAGAGTCCCCATATTACATGGATTATTGCCGCTCATACCGCTGAAATAGCAGTCAGGAGTAAACGCGGTACTGCCCGCGGCAACCAGCCGGGGCCTGCCGCGGACATGCCGGCCGGATCGAGTGCTATCCCGGCGCCGGGAACCGGAAAGCGGCTCTCCGCGAGGCCGACCTTGTCCAGCATTTCCATCCCTATTTTCCGCGCCTTCGACTTCTCCATCCCGCGCGCTGATGTAAGCCCCAGCGTCGTCTTGCCGCTCCCGCTCGGCCCCAGGATCGCGATGACTTCGCCCTTGTTCACGGTGAGGTCTACACCGCGCAGAACAGTATTTTGACCAAATGATTTGACCAGTTTCCTGATTTCCATAAGTATCCTCACTTTACAGCGGCAGCTTCCGTCGAACGGCTGTTGTAGGCGCTGAGCCTCTTTTCAAAATAGCGCTGCACAAAGGTCAGCACCGTTGAAAAGATGAGGTAGATCAGCGCGACTTCGCAGTAAAGCCACAGCGGCTCGTAGGTGCGGCCCACGATCTTCTGCGCCGCCATGAACATGTCGGCGACCGTGATCTCCGCCACAAGGGAAGTGTCCTTGAGCATTGCGATCACCATGGCAAAGCTGAAGCCGAGGATCGTCAGGGGGATCGTGACCCGGATGCTGGCCAGCATGATCTTATAGAACCCCTCGATCAAAATATTCCAAATTCTTTCTGATATAATCATTTCCTAAATACTCATTCCTGCCTGCTGCTTCTGCTGTCAGGCGCGCATCCGCCTGCCCCCTGCGGCCAGGCGGCACACTGGTTGGTGCCTATTATGTAGTGGACGGGAATGCCGGCGGTCAGCATGGCAGCCAGCGTGATGATCCCGCCGCCGCCCGTGATGGAATCGACGATCCCCGCGAAAAAATAAGCTATACAACAGAACAGCGTCTGTATGCTGAATAATTCAATGCTCATTGCTCATCTGCTCTTCTGCCGCTCCATAAGGAGCTGTCTTCCGATCTTTCCGGTCATATGGTCGATCGTGATCTCCACGCAGCAGAGCGTTCCTCTTCGGATCGTGTCTTCAGTTTCTTCCATGTACAGATCCTCAAAGCCTTTGGAGTATTTTGCCCCGACAGCATTCGCGCTGCGGCGCAGCTCATCCTCCGTCTCCAGGATCCGCGCGCGGCCAAAAGCGATCACGCTGCAGAATTTGGTCGTCCGCTCTTTGGGCATGACCTCGTCCCTGTCGATCACGGTAAAAGAGACCTTTTCGTTCCTTCGGATCGAATCGATCTTGTGCCCGACCTTCGCGCAGTGGAAGCCGATCGTTCCGAGGCCGCCGTCCGCGCCTTCTTCGTAGACGAAGCTGATCGGCACCGTATAGGGGTATCCGTCGTCGCCGTAAAGGCCCAGCACGCCGGAAGTCGCCCGCTTCAGGATCTCCCTGCACTCTTCCGTTGTGATCTGCTGTTTGATTCTTCGCATTTCTCTGAACATTTTTAATCTCCTTATCTTTCTTGCGCACTACTGGGGCTTGCCGGCCCGCTACTCACCACTCCACTTCCAGCTCCCTGCCGCTGTACTCAGTCGTCTCGAGCATCGCCTGCATCCACGGCCCGTAATTATAGTTCCAAAGCGCTTTGATCATCGCCTCGCAGTCCCGGTTGTCCCTCAGTTCCTGCGCGTGCTCGGCCAGCGTCCCCTCCCCGTAGTACTGCAGGTACCGCTCGATCAGTTTCAGCACTCTTTTCTTCCTGGGCCCCCAGAGCCCTTCTTTGCCCAAGAGTTCGCCGAAGACCCGGCTCATATACGCCGCGCTCTCGCGGTCCAGCCGTGCCAGTTCCTCCTTGACAGCGCCTCCGTATACCTCAAAGTCCACCGGTTCGGCAAAATAGACCGCCCTCCCGCTTCCTGCCGCAAGCCTTCCGATGAGGTGCCTGCCCGAGAAGGGCATCCCGCTCAGGATCTCCCACAGGCCGCCTTCCTCCGTCACATACGGAAAATGCATGTGTCCGGTCATCGCCAGCTTCACGCCGCCCTCCCGAAGCAGATCCGGCAGCTCCGGCAGCACAGCCTTGTCCGGCAGCTCAAGCTGCTCCGACGTCTCCGGCTGTTCCGACGCGCTTGGACTCTGTATCAGGTTGGATGCGGAGCTCCTGTCTCCGTAGCCGTACAGCACGTTGTGGTGGGAGAGAAAGGGTCATTTGACCTCAGAGGTCAAATGACCGGGCAAATGCCCTTTTCAGGTCAAATGCCCCCTGAACACCCATCTTTTCTCCACCACCTGGCAACGACCGCGACCATCACAGCAGTAATGATCATTGTGATGATGCCCTGCTCTCCGGCGAGATACGGAACACGCGGATCCGTCGACAGCGGCTGCAGATACAGCTGATCCACAAGGTTATGAGACGAGTGAAGGAAGATCGCCGGGATCACGCTCCCGGACACGCTTCTGGTCCAGCAGAACAGCACTGTGATCAGCATGATCATGACTATGAAAGAAATGATGCCATAGACCGGATTCACCGCTGCCTGGTATGCTCCGCCGACGATCAGCGGCACATGCCAGAGCGCCCAGATGAAGCCGTCGATGAGAACCGCCTTTACTGCCCCGAACTCTCTTTCCATCACCGGATACGCGAAGCCGCGCCAGCCGATTTCTTCCCCCGCAGCAGTCAGTGCGCTTCCGAGCAGCCCCGGCAGGAACGCGACAGCGAATCTGATCAAAATATCCGAATTGACGCCCGTTGTCGGATCCCCGAGCACCGCCCATGCAATGCAGTAAGAACACACCAGATACACCACCGGTGCCAAAATACCGAAAGCCACGTATTTGAACTTCACCTTCCGGACGAATCCTACCGAACCTTCCCTCCCGTAAAAGACCTTCGAGCAGATCAGTCCGACAATGCCCGGGATCCACATGAGAAGCACCATGAGAAGTTCATTCTCTGACTTGATATAGAAGCACTCAACAATAAAGCTCAGAGCCAGTGTTATGACATAGAATACAAGTATGGCTTTTCTGTCTTTTGACATCTCGCACCTCCACTTGGGGCAACGGGGTCATTTAAAGGTCATTTGACCTCAGAGGTCAAATG
>CAMOXN010000190.1 GCA_946629175.1 uncultured Lachnospiraceae bacterium
GCGAAGATGGTCAAGGAGCACAACCACTGCCAGATCATCGCGATGGGCCAGCGCGTCGTCGGCACGGAACTGGCCAAGATGATCGTCGACAATTTCTTTGAAGCGGAAGAGCTCGGCGGACGCCATGCGGCGCGCGTCGATATGATCACACAGATCGAGCGGGACTACGGCTACGCGGACGTGCATATCAACTGAAAAAATGCTCGCAAAAGCTCATGTTTTAGAGCAGAGAAAGGAACAGCGCTATGGGCAGCATCATCATCGGCATCGCGGGCGGGACAGGGTCGGGTAAATCCACCTTCACGAACAGGATCAAGGAAGAGTTCGGCGACCGGGTCTCCGTGATCTATTACGATAATTACTACAAAGCGCACGACGACATGTCCTTTGAAGAAAGGAAGCTCATCAACTACGATCACCCGGATTCTTTTGAGACGGACCTGCTGGTGGAACACCTGCACAAGCTCAAGGAAGGCATCCCGGTCCAGTGCCCTGTCTATGACTATTCCGTACATAACAGGACGGACAGGACGATCGAGATCAAGCCGGCGGAAGTGATCATCATAGAGGGGATCTTAGTGCTCTACGACAAGCGCCTGTCGGACATGATGGACATCAAGATCTTTGTGGACGCCGACGCGGACGAGCGGATCCTGCGCCGTGTGATCAGGGACGTCAAGGAGCGCGGGCGCGACGTGGAAGGGATCGCGAGGCAGTATCTGACTACTGTCAAGCCGATGCATTACGCTTTCGTCGAGCCCACCAAGTATACGGCGGATCTTGTCATCAACAGCGCCTACAATAATGTCGCGTTTGATGTGATCCGGGTCAAAATAGAGACGCTCCTCCGCCACGTTCACTGAGCGCTCAGTGAACGTCTCCGTGGCGCTCCGTCCACACACTGATCTCTCCGTTCTCGATAGTGAAAATGATATTTCCGTGGTAAGTGGGGTTGTAGATTTCGGCGCCGACATTGTGGGCGTTCCTGAACGCCTGCCGGGTCCATCCCTCGGAGCCCATGCCGTTCCCTTCGCCGTTGTTATAGACAGCGTATCGGGGCGATACGGCTTTGAGCCATCTCCTGGAGTTCGCCTCGTTCCCGCCGTGATGCTGCATCTTGAAGATAGCGGCGCGGACATCAATATTTTGATCCAGCACAGCATCCTCCACGTCCGTAAAAGCGTCGCCGCAGGTGAGGTACCTGACCCCGCCGAGCGTGGCCATGCAGACGGGAGACATATCGTTGAGGATCCTGTGGCCGCCTTTCTTCATGTGCGTCATGTCGAGCGGCATGTCAAAGAGGATATCGAACCGGGCGGCGCCGATCGTGAAGCTGACGCCCTGTGAAAGCCACGTGATGGGGATCCCGTGGCTTTTTGCGTATTCGCCGATATTGCGGATGTTGCTGTAATGCATCTTCACGTTCGAGTCATCGATTCCGCTGATCTGCCCGTATTTGCACAGATACATGTGCTCGACCGTGAAATAGGGATCCTTCAGGATGGCCATGGCATTTCCGTAGTGGTCATAGTGCGGGTGGCTGATGTAGAGGCTGAGCGTATCGACTTTCCTGGCCTTAAGGAAATTCAGGATCGCGTCCCTGCCGGCAGGCATGCAGCTGTCCATGAGAAGAAATTTACCGTCGGATTCGACGAGGCAGTTGTCGCCCCAGTTCTCCTTCCAGGTGTATCTTTCGTGGTTGATAAAGAACAGTTTGAAAAGACCGCCGGAGGAAGGTCCCGGCGCGTCCTGAGCTTTCTGCGGCTTCCCAAGGTAAACAGACGGGTCGTATCCGCAGGCCTTCAGCCTCAGTTCCTTGACCGCTTCGTCGGAACCGAAGCCCCTGTTCACGAGAACCGCCGTTACATGTTCTCCGGACAGGCCCCTCAGCATAAGGATCTGGTTCACCCTTTCCTGTGCCGCCTGATAATAAGCTCCCAGATGGGCTGAGCGGTCATCGCCGCTTCCCGCGTTACCTGTCAGAATATAGTCTGCCAGCGCATCTCCCAGCATTTCCGAATTTCCGAGGATCCTGTTGACATAGTCCTGGATCAAAGCCGCGCAGTCTTCACCGCCGTAAGTCTCATTGAGGAGACTGAGCTTCGCTTTTCTTTCTTCCGATTTTCCATACATGCCAAGCAGTACGCGTACGCTTTCCAGTTCAAGCTGAAGAATATTCATAAAGCACCTCGTGAATCTGACTTGTGAATAGGTGGACCCCGATGTCAAGAGGATAACACTGCCCGAACAGCGCGTGCAAGCTCAAATACAGGCAAAACAGAGCGATTTTGTAGGCTGTCTGCCCTTTTTAAGATTACGCTGATGTTGTATAATAATACGGATATTCACGGTTTATCTGAAGTTACGGCGAGCGGTCTTTTGACCCGCGGACCTCAGATCAGAACGGAATATAATCAGAATGGACAACAGAAAGGAAAACATACAAATGAGTGAACCGCTTAAACAGATCATCCTTACAGGCGACCGTCCCACCGGAAGACTTCATCTGGGCCACTATGTCGGCTCCCTGAAGCGCCGCGTCGAGCTCCAGAACTCCGGTAAATATGACGAGATCAATATTCTGATCGCGGACGATCAGGCGCTGACCGACAACGCGGACAACCCCGGAAAGATCAGGGACAACATCATCAACGTCGTACTGGATTATCTGTCGGTGGGCCTTGATCCCGCGAAGACAACGATCTGCATACAGTCTGCGCTGCCCGCATTGCACGCGCTGACCTTCTACTATATGAATCTCGTGACGACGGCCCGCCTCTCCCGAAATCCTACGGTCAAGGCGGAGATGCAGATGCGCGGATTCGCCGACGAAGGGCTTCCGGCCGGCTTCTTCACTTATCCGGTCTCGCAGGCGGCCGATATCACGGCGTTCGACGCGACCGTTGTTCCGGTAGGAGAGGATCAGCTTCCCATGATCGAGCAGACCAGGGAGATCGTCCAGAAGTTCAACAGCATCTACGGCGAGACTCTGGTCATGCCCAGGGCGATGATCCCCGAGAATGAGACACAGCGCAGGCTCCCCGGCGTCGACGGCAAGGCCAAGATGAGCAAGTCCCTCGGGAACTGCATCTACCTCTCCGACACGGCCAAGACGGTCAAAAAACAGGTCAACGGCAAGATGTTCACAGACCCGACGCACCTCCGGATCGAGGATCCCGGCCACACGGAAGGCAATGTCGTGTTCACCTATCTCGACGCGTTCTGCACGGACGA
>CAMOXN010000191.1 GCA_946629175.1 uncultured Lachnospiraceae bacterium
AAAATAAGATAAAAAGAGGAATTATTAATGGCAGACAATACAAATGATCATGAAGGCGGTTCGGGGGAATTCTGCCTCATGTGCGGCCGCTCGGATAAGCAGGCCGGAAAAATGGTCCATTTGCCGGGAGGACTTACAGTCTGTCCCGACTGCATGCAGAAGACAGTGGACGCGGCCAGCAAGATCGATATGCAGAGCCTGCAGAATATTTTGAATAACCCGCTGTTCTTCCAGAACAACCCTTTCCTGAACGGATTTACGGGACCACAGGGGACAGTCCCTCCGGCACCGTCCGCGCAGGAGTCAGAAGACGGGCCGGCAAAGCCGGAAGGAACTGCTCCCGCGGTCAAGCCTGCTGATGGATCAGGCCCGGAGCCGGCCGGAACGGAAGCACCGGATCACGAAGAGGAAACTGAGGAGAAGACAGAAGAGGAGAAGGACGAAGAGTCCGGGGAAGGCGGAAGCGGACGGCGTCCGTCCATAAGCTTCCTGAACCTGGGAGACCTGTTCGGAGGAGGCTTCGGCGGCGGCCGCCAGCCCAAGGTCAAGAGCAAAAAGAAGACGGGGCCCAAGCCGGTCTTTTCCATCGACAACATTCCCGCTCCGCACAAGATCAAAGAGGAGCTCGACAAGTATATCATCGGACAGGAGCGTGCCAAGAAGGTCATCTCCGTAGCCGCGTACAACCACTATAAGCGCGTCAAGACAGGCACAATGGACGACATTGAGATCGAAAAATCCAATATCCTCCTTCTGGGCCCGACAGGCTGCGGAAAGACATATATCGTCAGGACGCTGGCCAGGCTCCTTGATGTGCCGCTTGCGATCGCGGACGCGACTTCGCTCACGGAAGCGGGCTATATCGGAGACGATATCGAGAGCGTGATCTCCAAGCTCCTTGCGGCCGCCGACAACGATGTGGAGAAGACGGAAAAGGGAATCGTCTTTATCGATGAGATCGATAAGATCGCCAAGAAGAAGAACTTCAACTCCAGGGACGTGAGCGGCGAATCCGTACAGCAGGGCCTGCTAAAGCTTCTCGAAGGAGCTGATGTCGAGGTGCCGGTCGGCGCCAACAGCAAGAACGCCATGGTCCCGCTGACGACGATCAACACGCGCAACATCCTGTTCATCTGCGGCGGCGCGTTCCCGGACCTTGAGCAGATCATCCGCGAGAGGCTCAAAAAGAAGACTTCCATGGGCTTTTCAGCTGAGATCAAGGACAAATACGACAGCGAGAAGAACATAATGGACCGCGTGACGAACGACGACCTGAGAAAATTCGGAATGATCCCGGAATTCATCGGTCGCCTGCCGATCATCTGCCCCCTCCAGGGACTTGACGCAGACATGCTGGTCAAGATTCTCAAGGAGCCGCAGAACGCGATCCTCAAGCAGTACCAGAAACTTCTGGCTCTCGACGAAGTCAGGCTGGAGTTTGAAGACGACGCGCTTTACGCGATCGCGGAGAAAGCGCTTGAGAAGGATACCGGCGCCAGGGCGCTCCGTTCCATTATCGAGGAGTTCATGCTGGATATCATGTATGAGATCCCCAAGGATGAGAACATCGGAACGGTGACGATCACCCGGGCTTACGTCGAAGGCAAGGGCGGACCTAAGATCGAGATCCGTGACCAGGTAGCGGCTGAAAAGACCAGACCGGCGCTTCTGCCGGATAAAGAAAGCGAACCGGAGGGCTGACCCTCCGGTTCTTTTTCGAACTCACTATTTTGACCCGGCTTTCCTGCCGGGCCTTTGTCATGCTCAAGCCTTTTCAGATCTTGGCCGTCAGGTCCCTGTAAAAGGCGGCCTCAGCGGAATGAGTGTAGCTGTTCACCCATAATCTCGCGACGCCAAAAGAGAGCACGCCCAGCACATACAGAGGCAGGAAACTCAGGTAAAGCCTGAAGAGCCTCATACGGTGCCCCTGCATCATTCTCGCGCTGCCTCTGAGAAGTGTTCCGGCCGGGAGACCGGGGAAATCCAGTAAGAGATAGGAGTGCGGAGCGTAACGGATCCGTACAGACAGGACCCCGAAAAAGGCTGCCAGGGAGAACAGGATCAGCAGTATTACATATACAGTACGGTTCAGCGCGGAGCCTGCGGAGAGCAAAGCGAGAAGGGGGAACACAAAGAGCAGCTCTATCAGCGACAGAAAAGCGCAGCATTGCACAGCGGTGTCAGATTTTCCGGAAAAAGCGCAGAACAGGTCGCTGATCTTCACGTCTCTTCTGAAGTGGAGCCTCAGAAAAATTGAGGAGAGGCCAATCCTGAGCATCTTGGAGCAGGTTCCGAGTACAACATAGACGATAACGGAGAAAAGAAGCGACAGCAGCGCGGATTCCGTGCGGAAGTTCGCGATCAGTTCCGCGAGGACCGCCGTGGAGAGCGTATACAAAAAGACGGAAAAAACAGGCCTGGTCAGGTTCCCCAGAAGAGAAGCCCTGGCTTCGGACTTGAGCCTCTTATTGCTTTTGAACACGGATCTTCCGCGCGGGCTCCGGCGGACTGAAGCGCTGCGGAGCTGTTTTTCGTTGGATTCGGGCATAATTACCTCTTAAATTAGCGGTTCGGCGGTAAAGCCGGTCTTACGGTCCTGTGGTACAGCCTGCCTTACGGCGCGGCGGTGTAACTGATCCCCAGCCGCTGCATGAATTCCTCAAAACTGATCCCGTATGTGCGGTATAAAAGATCGGCGAACTGCGCCTGAAGCTGCGGGTCATGCAGAACTTTGTGAAAATAGAAAGCGGAAGCAATAAGCAGGGCAAAGTTGACAATAATAACGACGGAAGCGATCCTGGATGCGTTCCTGCCCCTGGGCGTCATTATTTCCGAGCCGCCTCTTGAGATGTCGGCGAGGACCAGCGCTACGGACGCAAGGATGAACGGAACGAAGACCGGGAACGAGAGCGTCGAGAACCCTGCCAGGATGGCAAGGGACATCGAGGTCCGTGTGAGCTTGTCTCGCGGGGACTGAGTCATAGTGAACATTCCTTTATATATGTATATATGTGAAGGATGTGCGCCGTAAGCGGAGCACATCGGGATGAACGACCTAATGTAAGAGTATACATATTGTGGAATAAAAGTAAAATAATAATTGACAGATATCTGAAGCAGCGCTATTATAATGCAACAACGAGAGTGCGGCGCACTCTTTTTCATATGGAATGTTCTCTTATTCAGAGTGGTGGAGGTACATAGGACCTGTGAAGCCACGGCAA
>CAMOXN010000192.1 GCA_946629175.1 uncultured Lachnospiraceae bacterium
TCCGCCAGGATATCGTCTATATGTTCCGTTCCGATGGACAGCCGGATCGTATTCTCATGGATGCCGGCCTGCTCGAGTTCCTCCGTCGTCAGCTGCGAGTGCGTCGTCGTCGCCGGGTGGATCACCAGGCTCTTGACATCCGCCACATTTGCCAAAAGAGAGAACAGCTTCAGATTGTCGATGAAATCAAACGCCTCTTTCCGGCCACCCTTGATGTCGAACGTAAAGATCGACGCGCCGCCGTTCGGGAAATATTTCTCATAGAGCGCGTGATCGGGATGGTCCGCGAGAGAGGGATGATACACCTTTTCCACCTTCGGGTGCGAAGCCAGATACTCCACGACCTTCTTCGTGTTCTCCGCATGGCGCTCCAGGCGCAGGGACAGAGTCTCCGTTCCCTGAAGGAGCAGGAATGCGGCAAAAGGAGAAATGCAGGAGCCGGTATCCCTAAGAAGGATCGCGCGGATGTAGGTCGCGAACGCCGCTTTGCCCGCCGCGTCCGTGAACTTCACGCCGTGGTAGCTGGGGTTGGGCTCGCTGATCCAGGGATATCTTCCGCTGGCCGCCCAGTCAAAAGTCCCTCCGTCTACGATCACGCCGCCGAGCGTCGTGCCGTGTCCCCCGATGAACTTCGTCGCGGAGTGGACCACGATGTCGGCGCCGTGCTCGATGGGACGGATCAGGAAAGGCGTGCCGAAAGTATTGTCGATGACCAGGGGAAGGCCGTGGTCATGCGCTATTTTGGCCAAAAGATCGATGTCCGGAATATCACTGTTGGGATTTCCGAGCGTCTCGATATAGATAGCTTTGGTAGCGGGCCTGATCGCCGCTTCCACCTCTGCCGGGTCGTGAATATTTACAAAGGTCGTCTCGATGCCGTACAGCGGGAGCGTGTGCGCGAGGAGATTGGCGGAACCGCCGTAGATGGTCTTCTGCGCGACGATGTGCTCGCCCTGCTTCGCGAGCGCCTGGATCGTATATGTGATCGCCGCTGCGCCGGATGCCACCGCAAGTCCGGCCACGCCGCCTTCGAGCGCCGCGATGCGGTCCTCGAACACGCCCTGCGTCGAGTTGGTCAGGCGGCCGTAGATGTTGCCGGGGTCGGCCAGACCGAAGCGGTCTGCAGCGTGCTGTGAATTGTGAAAGACATAACTCGTAGTCGCGTAGATCGGGACCGCGCGGGCGTCGCTCGCCGGATCTGCCGTCTCCTGGCCTACGTGAAGCTGTAAAGTTTCGAATTTATAATTTGACATGATAATGATTCCTTTCTGTCAGGTGAATGTGCGGGGGCGTATTCTCCGGCGCCGCACACCCGGGTTTTCTATTCAGACATATACCGACATCGAAATACCTGACAGGGACGCATTCGTCCGTTCCTGAAGTTCTGCCTCAGCAGATGCTCGAAATGAAATAGCATGGTTCACTCCTCCTCGGATCCGCCTTCCTGTTCGTGCTCTTCGGACGGTTCCATGGGACAGTAACCTTCCGGCGCTTTTTCGGGGTGTTTCCCGTAATAATCATCCAGCGCAAGCCTGATTGCTTCTTCCGCGAGGACGCTGCAGTGCATTTTGTAAGCCGGAAGTCCGTCCAGGGCTTCCGCCACAGCCTTGTTGGTCAGCTGCATGGCATCTGCCACCGGTTTGCCCTTGATAAGCTCTGTCGCCATAGAACTGGACGCGATCGCGCTGCCGCAGCCAAATGTCTCGAATTTGACATCGGTGACCACATCATCATCGATCTTAAGATACATCTTCATGATGTCGCCGCACTTGGCGTTGCCGACTTCGCCGATCCCGTCCGCACCCTCGATCACTCCGACGTTCCTGGGATTGCGGAAATGATCCATCACTTTCTCACTATACAGTGCCATGTCAACCTCTTCTTCCGGGGCTTCTCCGCCCCTTTTTATTATGAGATGCGGTGCGCTCCCTTCGTTGTTAAGCGCCGTGCACCCTTATGTCCTGTGCCAAAATACTGCTCTATTGCAGTTTCAAAGAATGAACTGCGTCTTCCCGCTCATCAGGTCTCTCCATACAGGGGAGAAGCTGCGCAGGTATTCGACGACTTCCCTCACATTTTTAATAATATAATCGGCCTGCTCTTCAGTTATATCATCGCCGATGCTGAGCCGGAGCGACCCGTGGGCCACGTCGTGCACCCGCCCGATGGCGAGGAGCACATGGCTGGGATCCAGGGATCCGGAGGTGCAGGCGCTTCCTGAGGATGCGCAGATCCCTCTGTCATCTAACAGGAGCAGCAGCGATTCTCCTTCGATCCCTTCAAAGCAGAAATTGATATTGCCGGGGAGTCTCTTCACCGCGTCTCCGTTGAGTGCCGAGTGCGGTATCTCCGAGAGGCCTTTGATGATCTTATCCCTTAGGGCGCTCATATGCGCCGCGTTCCTGTCCATGTTCGCGACCGCTTCTTCCAGTGCGGCGGCCATCGCCGCGACCTCGGCCACATTTTCTGTTCCCGCTCTCTTTCCGCGCTCCTGCGCGCCGCCTTCGATCAGGTTGGTCAGGCGGATGCCCTTTCTGGCATATAAGAAACCTATGCCTTTGGGACCATGGTATTTGTGGGCCGATGAAGAAAGCATGTCAATATTTTGCTCCTTCACGTTGATCGGCAGATGTCCCACCGCCTGCACTGCGTCCGTGTGAAAAAGTATGCTGTGCTTTTTACAGATCGCGCCGAGCTCGGCGATCGGCTGGATCGTGCCGATCTCGTTGTTGGCATACATGATCGTGACCAGGCAGGTGTCGTCGCGGATCGCGGCTTCGAGCTCTTCCGGCCGGACAAGGCCGTCTTCATGGACATCGAGCAGCGTATACGTAAATCCCTCTTTCTCCAGAGCGGCAAGCGTGTGCAGGACTGCATGATGCTCGAAAGCAGTGGAGATGATGTGGGTCTTTCCTTTCTTCTTCCCGATCATCGCGGCGGAGCGGATCGCCTGGTTGTCTGCCTCGCTCCCGCCGGATGTGAAGGTGATCTCTGCCGGCTCCGCGCCGATCGCCGCCGCGATCTTAGCTCTCGCCTCTTCAAGGATCTCTTTCGCCCTCTGGCCGAGTGAATACAGGCTGGAAGGGTTGCCATATTGTTCCTCCAGACAGGGGATCATGGCTTCTATTGCTGCGCGGCTCACTTTCGTCGTCGCCGCGTTGTCTGCGTAGATCATCATATGTATGTGTTCCTCCTGT
>CAMOXN010000193.1 GCA_946629175.1 uncultured Lachnospiraceae bacterium
GGCAACAAGCTTCTCTCACCCTGCCTGACAAGTCATATTTCGACTCCGGCTGGGGCCGATGAGCATGCCACGACCGCAGGCCCGGGCCTGCGGTCTAAAGCAACCGCGGCGCTCACGACAAGGCATATGTCTCGTAGTATTCCTGCTCCGCTGACTGTGCTTTGTGCATGCCTCTCCGGCAATGCGGGTTCAAAAGGGAGCAGCACCTGCCGCAGGCTCCGCAGCGCAGGCCCGCGAGAAAGTCATCCAATGTCACGTCGGGTTCCGCCGGCTCCGATTCAGGCTGGATCTGCGCCTCTTCCTCTTTGAGGACGTCTTCATCGACTTCCTGATCTATATCTTCATCTGCTTCAATATCTTCATTTACTTCTACATCTTCAATTTCTTCATTTATTTCCTCATTTACGAACGCATTTACTTCTTCGCCTGAAGCTGCTGTTCCTTCTGCGCGTGCTTCTGCGTCATCCGCAGCCTGCTCCGTCTTCGCTTCGGCGATCAGGACTGTACCGGGAGCGGTACCGAGAGTGCCGGCCATGACAAAGGCGCTGCGCATCGCGCCGTAAGCGGTACAGATCGAGAGGGAAATGCCGAGGAGTCTTCTAATGAACTGATATTTCACATTGATCACCTTATTCCTTTGCGTAGTTACCGACGACTTTATCACGTGAGGCGGTATAGATGGACTTTCCGAGACAGGTGACGGATAATGCGCGGTCTTCCGGGCATTTTCTGACACATTCGCCGCACATGATGCAGGTGATATCCGTCACATCTTCTCTGTCCCGCTCTGTGTAGATCGCCTTGATCCCCATCGGGCAGGCGTCGTAGCATGCACCGCATTCCGTACATGCCGTGCAATCTTTCCTGATGCGGAACGGGGATATTTTATGGAGCAGACCGAGCAGATAGCCCAGAGGGCAGATCGTGCAGAAAAAGCGGCGCTTGAAAAAGCTCCCGATCAGGACAAAGACCATCGCGAAGCCGCTTGCGAACAGGCTGACCTGCAGTCCTGCAAGGACGGGAGACAGCGTGACCGCAGGGCAGAAATTGCAGAAATTGCCGCCGATGAAAGTCAGTCCCAGCATCAGAAAGAGCATCGTCCAGCGGACCGGGACGAGCGCCCCGTACATGCGGTCGTTCATAGTGATCCCCTCTGTTTTTGTCCTGCGCCTTACAAGATCCATGAGATCCTGTATGAGCCCCATGGGACACAGGAATCCGCAGATCATCCGGCCAAGGAGCAGAGCGAAGCCGGCAGTCGATACGAAGAAAAGTATGATGTCGCCGGCCTTGAGAGTGAAGAGCTCATCAAGGTGGGCCAGATAATAACAGCTGCTCTCCGCCAACTGGCTCATGTTGACCGGGCAGGAAAGAACGGGGACGGAAACGCCTGTGTACCGCGCGCCCAGAAGGATCCCGCCGAAGATCATGAGAAAAGAGAACAGGAGCATGGACACCCATCGCACGGCCATGAAAACGGAGAACTTCTGCCGCGGCAGGCGCCTTCCCGATGCTTCGGAGCGGGCTGACGTGAAACGCCGTGCGGAGGCGCTCTTTCGGAACATCTTTTCGCGGACTGTGACTGCGGCCAAAATACCGATCGCCGAAAGCGCCAGGATGATCACGAAAGGCAGCAGCCGGAAGAACCACTCAGCAGTGAAAAGCCGGTCTTTGGATGTCGTGTAGATCTCTTCCGCATATTCAAAAAAAGGAAATTTATAGGCAAAATATGCAATTGCCGCAATCGTGCCGCAGACCAGCGCGGTCATGGCTGTTTTTCTGTACCTGTTCATAAACATCAGCCTTTCTTATAATCGCTTTTCCGAGAGCCGGCTTTTCTTATCGCAGTTCTCTGATGAAAGCCGCGTCAGGCGGTAATATTCCCCGGGGAGCGCCGGGCCTGCGTGAGCATCTCGCAGAAAGCTTCCAGGCGGATGCGGAGCTGCTCGACGTCCTGGTCCTGATAGTCCGTCTCAAGGCGGAAAACGGGGATGTCGTAGTATTCGAACATCTTCGTCAAGCGTTCCAGCTCGAAGTCGTATTCGATCTGGCCCTTCAGGATGTGGAAGATGACCCCTTCGACCCTGCCGCCGCGGATCTTCGTGCTGACCGCATCCATCAGCGCGTCATTTAAGACAAACGCCGAAGAGGCCTCATGCCGGTAAGAAGAATCCGCGATCACATGCAAAGCGTGCCGCATCGAGCGAAGCGCCTCCGGGCGCAGGAGTTCCTCCTGTATGATGGTGGTTGCGTCGATGCAGTCCTCAATTGACAGCCCCGCATCTTCGATGAGAAAGGGGACCTTGTAATTGGGGAAAAATACAGGCGAACCGGCCAGCAGGATCCTCGGACGGCTGCAGGGCGGGCAATGAGCGGCTCTTGCCGCTGTTTCCTGCTGCAGAGCCGCCAGCTGCCGGCTCCAGATATCGAGGTCGCCGGCGAAAAAGTAACTGTTCCGTACGAGCATCCTCCCTGCGCCGGTGATCGCATCACAACGTCCGGACGTGTGGCGGACGAACTCGCTGAGCCGGAAACGGGCGGATGACACAGAGCGTGCGGCCTGCCGGATCCCGCGAAGAGAGAGCCGCTTGTGTGTGTGCGCGGCGATCGCGTCGGCCATCATGACCAGCTGGTCCTCCCATTGCCTGACAGAACGCCCGTCCGCATGATCCGGAGGAATATCGAGTGTAAATGTCCTGAATCCGTCCTCCTTTAAAAGGTATGAGATCTTCCGCATGCTGTCCGAATGGACCGGGATCAGGAACAGTGTCCGTTCCGGATCAATTCTCTCCGAAGCATAGACGGAACCGAGAACAGAGCGGCTGACCGGATCGGTGTCCCGCGGAACGAGATCGTCGGAATGGGCTGTCATGGCATGGCTTCCGCCGAGAAGATAGCGGAAAGGGAACCGAAAAGCCCTGAGCAGGACTTCCGGTACGCCTGTGCCGAGGACGACGACTTCCGGCCCGGCCGGCCCGGCTGTCTCATTCATTGCGAATGCATAGGCGGTATCTTCAAAATAGTGAAAGCTCTCGAGGGATCCGTTGTCCTTCCAGAGCCGGTCCAGCGCCGGAAGGATCTCTTTCTGGCAATAGTCCGGGATGATCCTCATTTGCCGCCTCCTTTCGTGTTGTTACCTCGGATCATACAGGCACACATTAAAATGAACTTAAAAGGCCGGATTTAAGT
>CAMOXN010000194.1 GCA_946629175.1 uncultured Lachnospiraceae bacterium
TTCTTGCCGATGTCGTGGATGTCGCCCTTGACCGTCGCCAGGATGATCCGTCCCTTCACTTCCTGCGACTGCCCCTGCAGGGATTCCTTGACCACTTCAAAAGCCGCTTTCGCAGCTTCCGCGCTCATGAGGAGCTGCGGAAGGAATATAGTCCCGTTCTCAAAGCCCTTGCCGACCCGGTCCAGAGCCGGGATCAGATCCCGGTCGATCAGTTCAAGCGCCTCAGTCGTCTCAAGCGCTTTTCTTGCCGCTTCGGCAGCGCTCTGCGCCATGCCGCGCTGAACGCTCTCTGAGAGGCTCATCGCAGGTGTGCCGCCATGGCCTGTTGACTGTCCGTCTGCAGATGCGTTTCCTACAGACCCGCCGGCAGCTGTACCGGCCGCAGCAGTTCCGCCTGCGGAAGCTATTCCGGCCGCGCCACTGCTCGAGCCGCTTGCGGAAGCGGCACCTGCCGGATTTCCGCCCGCTCCCGGCCTCCTGTCCTGCGTCCCCGCATAGACTTCAATGAACCGCATGCACTGCGGATCCAGGTCCGCGAGCGCGCAGTAGGCGCGGTAAGCGTCCATCATGTCCTCGTTGCCGGGGTTCATGATCGCCGCCGACAGCCCGTTCTGCAGAGCCATCGCCAGGAAATACGAATTGATGAGCGCTCTTCTCGGCAGTCCGAAGGATATATTCGATACGCCCAAAATAGTGTGCCCGCCCAGCTCATCCCGCACCCGCCGCAGCGTCTCCAGCGTGACGAGCGCCGAAGAAGTGTCGGAGGAAATGGTCATCGCGAGACCGTCGATGACGATGTCCTCCCTCGGGACGCCGTATCTGTCCGCCGCCTCGTAGATCCTGCGGGCGATACGGATCCTGCCCTCCGCATCCGAAGGGATCCCGTCTTCGTCAAGGACGAGCGCGACAAGGACGCCGCCGTACTTGCGGACCAGGGGGAATACGCTCTCGATGCTCTCTTTTTTGCCGTTGACGGAGTTGACCATGGGCTTCCCGTTATAGAGCCGCATGCCCTTTTCCAGCGCGACAGGATCGGAGGTGTCGATCTGCAGGGGCAGGGCCAGCACGCTCTGGAGCTTTGTGACGACGCTCCCCATCATGGCGGGTTCATCGATCTCGGGGAGGCCGACGTTCACATCGAGGATGTGCGCGCCGCTGTCCTCCTGGCGGAGGCCTTCCTGCAGGATATACTCGATGTCGTTGTCCCGGAGAGCCTGCTTGAATTTCTTCTTGCCGGTCGGATTGATGCGCTCGCCGATGATCACCGGGAACTTGCCGATCTCCACGCACTGCGAGAAGGAGGTGACCACAGTCCGGCTCTTCTTGACAGGCGCTTTAAAGGGCAGTCTTTTGACACGTTCTGCCGTGAGGCGGATATGTTCCGGGGTTGTCCCGCAGCAGCCGCCGACGACGTGGACGCCCATCGCGGCGATCTCTTCCATCCTGAGGGAGAACTCTTCGGGCTGCACGTTGTAGACGGTCCTCCCGCCTTCCGTCCGGGGGAGGCCGGCATTCGGATTAACGATGATCGGCACACTTGAGACCTCTGTGAGGCGCTTTACGATCGGGATCATCTGATCGGGACCGAGCCCGCAGTTCACGCCCAGGGCGTCGACGCGCAGGCCTTCGAGGAGCGCGACGGTGGAGTCCACGCTGCCGCCTGTCAGGAGCTTGCCCTTCCCGTCGAACGTGACAGTGATGCAGACAGGCAGGTCGCAGTTCTCTTTAGCGGCAAGTACCGCCGCCTTGGCCTCGTAGCTGTCCGACATCGTCTCGATCAGGACCAGGTCCGCGCCGGCGGCGCTCCCGTAGCGCACCACCTCGCCGAACAGCTCCACCGCTTTCTCAAAGGGCAGGTCGCCCAGGGGCTCCAGAAGCTTTCCTGTGGGTCCTATGTCCAGGGCGATGTAGGCGTCCTCCCGGCCCGCTCTGCGCCGCGCTTCCTGCGCCAGTTTAACGGCCGCGGTGACGATCTCTTCCAGTGTGTCCGGATATTTGAGCGCATTGGCGCCGAAAGTATTCGTGTTGAAAATATCGCACCCCGCCCGCAGGTATCCGCAGTGCAGGTCGATGATGTCCTCCGGCCTCTTCAGGTTCCAGGTCTCGGGCAGTTCCCCGCCCGCGAGGCCCTTGGACTGCAGGATCGTACCGGTCCCGCCGTCGCAGACCAGCCATTCTTTACCTAAGCGTTCAAGCAGGTTCTTTTTCATTCTTACCACCACTTTCTGGATCGGGCATTGCGTACGCGCAATCCGCTGATGCGGGGCAATCCGCGCATCCTGTCTTCCGGAAGCTTTTTTTATGGCCGGCAGGTATGCTGCTGACGCCGATCAGCGCTGTCACCGACTTGCTCGGTGTCATGAGCATTGTGTCCGTAAGGCTCACACCGATCTCCTTGGGCATGTTCAGGATCCGGCTGATCTCCCTTTGCAGAGAGAGCGGCAAGTCTCCGTAACCGGGAGAGAACCTCGGGCGCGTATACAGCCCGTCCCGCGCAGCTTCCTGCCTTATCCTGTCATTGATCCGGTCGCACCAGACTTCTGTCATGGCTGCTGCGGCCGCCTGATAGATCACCGCGCGGCTCATCCTGCCCACGCTGGCCCGCCGGACCAGCCTGTCCGGTCCCGGTCCCAGCGTCACCGCCATCAGGTAGACGCCGCAGCAGTCCCTCAGATTGGCTGAGAGCTCTTTGCTTGAGACGCGGATCCCGGCAAAACAGAGCAGTTCTTCCGCGTTGTTTCCTTCGGAGACTCCCTTTTCGGAAGTCACTTCTTCACCACTCCTCTTTGCCGCGTCCTGCGTCCGCTCGCGGGACAGCGCGAACTTCTCATAGACGAATCTGGGAGTGACCGCTTTATTCAGATCGCCGACGCAAACGTCGATCTCCCTCAGGATCTCTTCGTCAGGAGCCGCGCCTTTGTATCCAAGATATCGGAGGACTTCCCTGTTCTCGGGTATCAGTTCCATTCCACTTACCATTATATGAGTCCGGGTACTGTTTCTGTGCGGGTCCGATCACAGCCCGGGCCTGCGGTCGGGATTGTTCTTATCTTACCGTAACAGTGTGGACAGTGCAACATTCGTTGCTTTTTTAGCGGCAGGAAGGGACTGCCGGCCACTGGAAGCAGCATTTTACCGTGAAACTTCAGGTGCAACGGTGCCTGCTGTTCCGGGGGTTGAACAGGGGA
>CAMOXN010000195.1 GCA_946629175.1 uncultured Lachnospiraceae bacterium
AATGAGCCATGCGCAGACGGGACGGTCCCAAGCATACAACCAGATTTGGCCGAAAGGCCGTAAACGTTCATTGCGAAAGGAGCAGAACCATGGCAAACAATGAAATCAGAAATGCAGCCAGCCAGACAGCAGAGACCGCTAAGATCCCTTACAAGATCTATCTTACCGAGAACGAGATCCCTTCCTCCTGGTACAATGTCAGGGCGGACATGAAGAACAAGCCCGCCCCCCTCCTCAATCCCGGCACCCATCAGCCCATGACCGCCGAAGAGCTCAGCGGCGTCTTCTGCGAGGAACTGGTCGCCCAGGAGCTGGACAACGAGAACGCCTACATCCCGATTCCGCAGGAGATTCAGGATTTCTACAAGATGTACCGCCCCTCGCCGCTCGTCCGCGCCTACTGCCTCGAGGAGAAGCTCGGGACCCCCGCGCACATCTACTACAAGTTCGAGGGCAACAACACGAGCGGCAGCCACAAGCTCAACTCCGCCGTCCCGCAGGCCTATTACGCCAAAAAACAGGGGCTTAAAGGCGTGACCACTGAGACCGGGGCAGGCCAGTGGGGCACGGCGCTTTCTATGGCTTGTTCCTATTTTGACCTGGACTGCAAGGTATACATGGTCAAGGTCAGCTACGAGCAGAAGCCCTTCCGCCGCGAAGTCATGCGCACCTACGGCGCGTCCGTCACGCCTTCCCCGTCCGACACGACGAATGTCGGCCGCAAGATCCTGGCCGAGCACCCCGGAACGACCGGCTCCCTCGGCTGCGCGATCTCCGAGGCAGTGGAAGTCGCGGTCACCAACCCCGGCTACCGCTATGTGCTCGGTTCGGTCCTCAACCAGGTCCTGCTGCACCAGTCCGTCATCGGCCTTGAGACCAAGGCGGCGCTCGACAAGTACGACGTCAAAGCCGACATGATCATCGGCTGCGCCGGCGGCGGCTCCAACCTCGGCGGCCTGATCGCGCCCTTCATGGGCGAGAAGCTCCGCGGCGAGGCGGACTACCGCATCATCGCTGTCGAACCGGCTTCCTGCCCGAGCTTCACGCGCGGCGTCTACGCGTACGATTTCTGCGACACCGGCATGGTGTGCCCTCTGGCCAAGATGTACACGCTCGGCAGCGACTTCATCCCCGCGCCCAACCACGCGGGCGGCCTGCGCTACCACGGCATGAGCCCCGTGCTCTCGCAGCTGTACGACGACGGCCTCATGGAAGCGGTCTCCGTCAAGCAGACCGAGGTCTTCGAAGCGGCCGAGATGTTCGCGCGCGTCGAGGGCATCCTGCCCGCGCCCGAGAGCTCACACGCGATCCGCGTCGCCATCGACGAAGCCCTTAAATGCAAAGAGACCGGCGAAGCCAAGAACATCGTCTTCGGCCTCACCGGCACCGGTTACTTCGATATGGTCGCTTACGAGAAATATCACGACGGCCTGATGACCGACTACATCCCCACAGATGAGGAGCTGGCAAAATACCGCGCGAAGCTGCCTCAGATGTGAAGCCGGCGTTGACCGGGCTGCCTCAGATGTGAATCAAACGATAAAGAGTGCCGGAAGGGACGATTCCTTCCGGCACTTTTTTAATGCGCCATCAAAAACAGCGGGATCTGCAGGATCAGTATAAAGCCGATCAGGATCCAGAAATAGTATTTTTTATCCACATTGCACCTCCTTGTACTGTCCCTTGACACACCACCGGACATCTTCTCAGAATTGTATCATCCGTTTTCCGTACTGCCAAATGTCGGGATCTTCTTCCTCCAGTTGCCCTTGAAATAGACGGCGGTCGTGATCAGGGCGCCCACGATCCATACGGTCAGGAGCGATACGAAGATCATTCTCTCCTGCGTCAACAGCGGCGCGCCCATCTTCTTTGTCAGGGCGACGAGTCCGTACGCCAGCGGGATGCGCATAAAGACCGTCGTGAAGATCGTGATCCACATCGGCGACGTCGTGTCGCCCGCGCCTCGGATCACGCCCTGCAGGCTCTGAGTGACGCCGACAGCAATATACCCCACTGCGAGGATGCGCAGCATGCCCATCGCCAGATCGATAAGTTCCGTATTTCCCGGCGCGAAGAGATCCATCAGGGAAGGACCGAGCCAGATGATGACAGGAACAAGGATCAGCGCAGTCAGCACCGTCATTGCAGTTCCCTGGCGGGTCCCCGGCTTCAGGCGGTCCAGCCTCCCCGCGCCGACGTTCTGCCCCGCGTAAGTGCCCATGGCCTGGCCGAAGCTGAAATTCGGCAGCATCGCATAGCCGTCCACCCGCATGACCATCACGTTGGCCGCGACCAGCATCGCGTCGCCGAAGCTGTTGACCAGCGCCTGCACGATCAGCATACTGGCGCTCATGATCGCCTGCGTGATCCCGGACGGAACACCAAGGCGGATAATGCTGCGCAGGTATTCCGCATCCGGCCTGATATATTCCTTCCGCAGTGTAAAGACATCCGTCATCCCCATCAGCTTGATCAGGCACAGGACTGCGGAGATCAGCTGTGCGATCACCGTCGCGAGCGCGACCCCGGCGACGCCCATCTTATCGACCAGGAGAAGATCTCCTGCCACATTGAGCCCGGCGCAGATGATGAGGAAGAGCAGGGCGGAGAAGGAATCTCCCAGTCCGCGCAGGATGCCCGCGAAGATATTGTAGAACATGAAGCCGAGGATCCCTATGAAGAAGATATTCAGGTAGTCCCTGCAGGCGTCGAACATTTCCGGCAGCGTGTTCATCGCGCGCAGCATCGGCGTCGTCAGCAGCGGTCCCGCGACCATGATCACGACGCTGGCCGCGAAGCTGATGAAAATACAGTTCCCGATGGTCTTTTCAAGGCTCGTTCTGTCTTTTGCCCCGAAGAACTGCGCGACAAGAATGCCCGCGCCGGTAGCGATCCCGACGAACAGCGCCAGGAGCAGGTTGAGCACCGGCAGCGCGTTGCCGACGGACGCCAGCGCGGTGTATCCCCACCGGCTGCGGCCCACGACGACGGCGTCCACCGTATTATAGAGCTGCTGCGCGAAGTTGCCGACAAGCATCGGAAAGGCGAACCGCGCGATGCTCTTCCACGGCGTACCCTGCGTCATGTCGTTCGCTGTGAACAGATCCCTGATCCTTCCTGCGGTCATTTCTTCCCCCTTCCCTATAACTGGCGCCCGTTGCTCACGCCTGAAGGCAATGG
>CAMOXN010000196.1 GCA_946629175.1 uncultured Lachnospiraceae bacterium
GTGGATAACGATGACAGTCCGTTCGCGGCAGAGGTCCGATCAAGCATGGAGAAGGCTTTTCAGAACGCGGAATGTGTCGGTACCCGTGACAGGATCAGATACAACCCTGTTCTGGCAGCCATAGAGACAGCGGTAATGTAAGAGCACCGGGGTGCCGCACTGAGTGAATCATTTCTCAGTGCGGCACCCCGGTGCTTTATACCTGCCTGTGTTTTAATTATGCCGGTGCCGGCGATCACTTTCCTCCCATGAACTCCGGAAGCTCTTTTCCCTCCTTCAGCCACTGGGAGTATTCCGCGGTAGCCGCGAACATGACGTCTCCGGAAGAGTTGAGCGCCGTCTCTACGGAATCCTGCACGACGCCGATGATAAAGCCGATGGCTACTACCTGCATGGCCACGTCGCTGCTGATGCCGAACATGGAGCAGGCCATGGGGATCAGAAGGAGCGATCCGCCCGCTACGCCGGAAGCGCCGCAGGCAGCGAGCGCGGACAGGAAGGACAGGAGCAGCGCGGAGGGAATGTCCACGTGGATCCCTACAGTGTTGGCCGCCGCCAGCGTCATGACGGAGATCGTGATCGCCGCGCCGTCCATGTTGATGGTCGCGCCCAGCGGAATGGAGACGGAATACATCTCTTTATCCAGACCCAGTTCCTCGCAGAGCTCCATATTGACCGGAATGTTGGCCGCGGAACTTCTTGTAAAGAAAGCGGTAATACCGCTCTGCCTGAGGCAGCGCAGGACCAGCGGATAAGGATTGCGGCGCAGCACGATAAAAGCGATCAGCGGGTCGACGATGAGCGCCACCGCGAGCATGCAGCCCACAAGGAGGACAAGGAGCTTTCCGTAATCGGTAAAGATCGCGAGTCCGTTCCCCGAAACATTGGTAAAGACAAGGCCCATGATACCGAAAGGCGCCAGGTTGATGATGTGGCGGACAAGCGCGGAAATGCCGTCCGCGACGTCGCCCATAAAACGCTTTGTTGTCTCTGCGGCGATATTTTTCATGACCAGTCCGAAGCAGACCGCCCAGAACAGGATTCCTATATATTTGCCTTCTATGATGGAACTTAAGGGGTTCGCCACCATGTTCAGCAGGAGGTTCCTGAGCACTTCACCGATCCCGGAGGGAGCCGCCTGGTCCGCGGCGGCGACATTCAGCACCAGTGTCTGCGGGAACATGAAACTGCCGATGACCGCGACGACTGCTGCCAGCAGCGTGCTCACAAGATACAGGGCAAGGACAAGGGCGAACCGGTTGTCCAGCTTCTCCTGTCCCTGGACCAGCGCGGAGGAGACCAGAGCAAATACCAGGACCGGGGCAATCGCTTTTAAGGCGCCGACGAAGAGATCGCCGAGCAGTGCGACCCACTGAGCGCCGGGGCAGACGAGTCCCAGGACCAGGCCGATGATCAGGCCTACGATGATGCGCGCGATCAGGCTGGTGCTGTTGTACAGGGATACGATTTTCTTCAGGTTCGAAGCCATAGTTTATTTCCTCCTATCAGTAAAACGGATGATTCCGAATGGGATCACAGAATCAATGCAGTAAACGTTATAGAGAGTATTATAGTCATTCCGGGGTTTTGCGGAATACAAAAGATAAGGGAATATGGTAAAATTTTATATAGTTATGTAATTATTGAAGGGCAGAACAGCATTAATCGGGTATCGGAGACCGGGCAGCTGTGCGTTGAGTACGGAGGAGATGCTCGGCGGCAGTCCTCATGAGCGCGTTTTTATGCTACAATAATCGGTAAGGTATAGCACAAAGGAGGTACGTATCATGTCTGAACAGAACACTGCAAATAAGCCCGTGCAGCACTCCCTGACCTGGGTCGTCACGGATGAAATGACCGCGAAAAGGATCGGCAGCGCCGGATCGAAGATCCTCTCCACCCCCAATATGGTGGCGCTGATGGAGGACTGCGCGCTGGAACTGGCAAAAGAGTATCTTGAGGAAGGTGAGACCACCGTCGGCGCGGAGATCCACTGCCGCCACCTGTCTCCGACGCCTGTCGGCATGGAAGTCACAGCTACGGCGACGCTCCGTTCCATCGAGCGCAGAAAGATGTGGTTCGACATCGTCGTGACCGATGAAAAGGGCAAATGCGGCGAAGGTTCCCATCTGCGCGTCAAGGTCAATTCCAAAGCTATGGCGGCAAAGGGCGAGTCAAAGAAATAACATAAAGGAGAGTAATCGTGGGAGTATATTTGCATTCCCTCTCGGCGGTCTTTATGATCTTCTGCCTGATGGCGGTCGGATATGTGCTGGGAGTGCTCGGCTGGATGGACGCCGGCTGTAAAAAGTTCGTAAGCCGCTTCGTGGTGAACATCGCGGTGCCGATGAACTGCATCACCGGGATCCTCAACAACTTCAACAGGAGCGACCTCGCGGGGATGGGGCGCTATCTGCTGGTCCCCTTCTGCACAATTGTCGTGAACCTGGCGATCAGTCTTTTGGCCGCGAAGACCCTGCAGCTGCCCAGAAAAAGGTTCGGCGTGTTCGTCTCTATGGCATTTCTCTCGAACACCCTCTTCATCGGGCTGCCGCTCTCGACCCAGCTCTTCGGGGAGCAGGCCGTGGGATATGTCATGCTCTACTATATAGGCTGCACGGTCTTCACGCAGACGGTGTGCGTCATGCTGGTGGAGAGATCCGGAACGGTGGCACCGAAGGAACACTCGGCGGGAGCGCTCCTCAAAGAGATCTTCACAAAGCCCCCGATCCTCGGGCTCATCGCGGCGATGACGATGCTGCTCCTCAATGTGCGGCCGCCGGAGATGTTCATGAGCTTTGCCAAATACCTCAGCAGCACGGTGTCGCCGCTGGCGCTCCTGTACTGCGGGTATATCGTCTATGAACTGGGCATCCGGAACATCCGCATGGAAAAGGGGATCCCGGTCATGCTGGTCATCAGGCTCCTCATTGCGCCGGCGGTCTGCGCGCTGGCCTGCATGCTGATGGGCGTAGGCGGGCTCTGCCGCAATGTGTTCATCGTAGAGGCGGCGCTGCCCACCGTGTCCCAGATCACGGTGATGGCGGGGGCCTACGGCGCGGACGAAGAGTATTCCGCCACGGGAGCGATCCTCTCCATGCTGGGGATCTTCATCACCGTGCCGGTGCTGATGGTGCTGCTTACGTGATGCGGCCGCGGACGGCCTCGTCGGCCGGGGCT
>CAMOXN010000197.1 GCA_946629175.1 uncultured Lachnospiraceae bacterium
GCTCTTGCCCCGGTACCACTGCTGGTGCCTCCGCTGCACGTTCCTGGCGCTCACGTCATTGATGATCATATAGCCCAGTACATACGACAGTGCCTCTTCTCTGCTGACGCAGAACGCGTCCCTTCCCAGGATCACGCCCAGCTCGACCTCGTAATCCAGGCTGTCCACGAAGTCATACAGCGGTATCCGTCCGCCGGGGTCGTTCGCCCGGTTCACTCTTTTGGCAAAATAGATCGCAGCCTTTTTTTCCTTGAAATCAAGCCCTTGTTCCATATCGCTCATATGGGACATGTAGTTCACGCCGAGGCAGATCACGTCCTGCATCGGCACGGGGACCGGCGCAAGGATCCGGTATGTGCCGGGCGCGCAGGCGCCGCCATTCGAGACACAGCCGTCGGCCTCAGGCGCCACACCCTGTGCGAAGCCGGCAGCGGCCGCCAAGTCGATCTTTTGACCGATCTCCCTCAGCGAATCGAACCGCACGATCAGCTCGTTCATATCCTTCACAGGAATGCCGAGGGATTCGAGCGTGTACATCGCCCCGTCTTGTCCCGCCACGGCGGGAAGTTCCCGCCCTTTGTATTCGATCGTATAAAGTCTCATATCGCTCCTTTACTATATTCTGGCGTTGCGTTTAGGGCAGAAGGCAATGATCCTGCTCCGCAGATCTCATGATCGCTTCCACATCGGCTCCGACGATGTCCAGCCCGACGGCTTTGATCAGCTTGCATTCCTGAATGCCGTAGTAATTCTGCGCCAGGGCTTTCACATACCCGAATCCGAACTCTTCCGGAGCGAAGCTTCCTCCGGCCGTGGTCACATAGTACAGCTCCTTCGCTTTGCAGAGCCCGATCGGCACGCCCTCCTCCGAATATCTGAAGCTGATCCCGACCACATTTACCTGTTCCAGGTATTGCTTCAATGAAGCGGGAAAAGACAGATCCCAATAGGGAGCCGCGATCACGATGCATTCCGCTTCCGAGAACTGCCGCGCGAGATCGAACATCGCGTCATCCAGCCTGCCCTCAGCAACAAACCGGTCCCGCTTAATGAGGAACTCCTCATCCGCAATCGGAAAGCTGATCTCATGCAGACGGATCGTCTCGTACGATCGATCAAGCTTCAGGAGTAATTTTTCCGCCAGTCTCCTTGTCCTGGACTCTTTGCGCACGCACGCGTCAATGAAAAGTATTGGTCTTCCCATTTTGAGCACCTCTCTTTATGAGTTCCATTCCGGTCGATGATCGCACAGCACCTCATTCCGACTTACGGCAGCGGTGCTCCTCACTCCGCCAAGCGACGTCCGCTTGACTCCAGTCATTGTCAGTCGCGCTCTTCTTTCCGCCGCGCGATCACCACAGCCGCCAGCGAGATCACCGTCAACTCCATGATCGCCATCCACATGATCCCCCGGCTTTGATCAGCAGTCTTCGGCGATGCGGCAGTTCCGGAAGCCTTAGCATCTGCGCTCCTTTCCGTGGCACTCGTTTTCCCGGGCTTCGTGGACGTTGAAGGTCTCCCTTGCTCCTCGGGCGACCCGGATTTCCCGGGCTCCTCGGACTGCTCCGGTTTCTCAGGCTGCTCCGGATCCTCAGAATGCTCCGGGGAAGTCATCGGAATGGCGCGGGACTCTGTTTTGCCGCAGACGGAACATGTGCGTTCCTCCCTGCCCTCTGCTTTTTCCGAGGATTTCAGCACCACCGCCCACTTGCCCCAGTGATGCCCGACGGCTTCCGTCGCAACGCGCGTGCGGTGCAATTCCTTCCCGCAGATCGTGCAGTAAACCGCCAGTTCGTACATACCGCCGTCGCCGCAGGTCGGCGCCTCGACATTTTCTCTGACACCATCCCCCTCAGCGTGGCGCTGTGCCGCAATGGTCATGGTCTCTCCCACCGGTTCCTTCGTGTTGCCGTCGATCCCCAGGCTCACGGTCTGATCTCCGTGATACTTGGTCAATACCAGCGCTCCGTCAGCGACCGTGACAAGCGTCGCGTTGCCGCTCGTCTTGAGGTATCCCGCAGTCAGGGACGTGTAGTATATGTCGGAGGGCACTCCATCTATTATCCTGTGCGGCCAGGGACGCGGCGGGCCTTCCGTAATTGGGTCCGTCGGGAAGTCCACCGGCCGATCCGCTGAGTGATCCGCCTGGTAGCTCATCTGAGTACCTGCGCCAAAATAGTACTCCGCCGGATCATTCGTATGATTGTGCCCGTGGAGGAAAAGGACATTCCGGATGATGTCGGCGGTCGTGCCGGTCGACGCGATCCCTTCCGCGCCCGTAGCAGCGTAATTGAGCGCTTCGTTCCAATAGGAGGCGCCGTTGTTATCGCCGCGGCTGGCCTGGATCGGCACATGGCACAGAACGATCACGGGGACCGTGTGGTCGATCCCGTTCACCCATTCCTTGAAGGCCGCAGCCGTGTCTGCGCTCAGCTCGTTTCCATTGGCCATATCATAATGGCCGATCCCGTAAATATAGTAGGCAGGGCTGCCGTCCTGATTGAGCCCTTCACGGATCAGTTCGGAAACGCCGTCCATGCACTTTACGATCCCTGCGTCTTCATCATGAACGTTCAGGTCGTGCGTGGCCCAGACGATCGAAACACTCTCATTGTCCAGTTCCGGAAATACTTCCCTGACAAGATCCAGGATCTCCCGGGAATCATATTCGGGTTGGAAGTTGCCCCGGTCCCCGACCATATCGCCGATCAGGCTCACGTACTCCACGTCTTCCGGCAGCCCTTCCATCGCGCCCCGGATGCTGCCTTCCGTATTGTGATAATCCGAGGCAAACGCAAGATGGTGCGCTTCTTCCGAAGAAGAAGCGGGAGCATTCGCAGTGGATGCCGCTTCGGCGGCGGGGGCCGATTCGGCGGCTGCGGGCTCTTCGGCGGCGGGGGCTTCATTGGCAGGGGTCGCTGCGGCGGCGGGGGCTTCAATTGAGGTAGGAGCTTCAGTGGCGGATGTCGCTTCAACTGCGGCAGACATTTCGGCAACGGGCGTTTCGGGCTGCTCTTCCGTCACTTGTTGATCTTCTGCGTCTTTAGCATCCTGCGCAGCTGATTCAGAAGCTTCTTCATCCTCTGGTCGGTCAGCTGCCTCGGGATGCTTTACAGTCTCGACCGTTTCTGTTGCCTGATCTGCTGTCTCCGGCTGATCTGCT
>CAMOXN010000198.1 GCA_946629175.1 uncultured Lachnospiraceae bacterium
GACTGGCTGTTGATGCGGATGACATCGGAATCGTAGGTCCTCGATACGTCCTGCGGGTCGATCGGAAGATACGGCACGGTCCACTTGTCCGGATCGTTCTTCTCCTTGAATGCCATCCCCTTGGAGATCGCGTCCTGATGGGAGCCGGAGAAGGCGCTGAAGACAAGGTCGCCCGCGTACGGCTGCCTGGGATGTACTTCCATGCCGGTCAGCCGCTCATAGGTCTCGCGGATGCGCGGCATATTCCTGAAATCCAGCTCCGGATCGATCCCGTAGGAGAAGAGGTTCATAGCCACGGCGACAAGGTCCACATTTCCGGTCCTCTCGCCGTTGCCGAAGAGCGTCCCTTCTACGCGGTCCGCGCCTGCCAGGACACCCAGCTCCGTATCCGCGACGCCGCAGCCCCTGTCATTGTGGGGATGGAGGCTCAGAACGACGCCGTCCCTGTACTTCATGTGCCTGCTCAGGTACTCGATCTGGGACGCGAATATGTGGGGCATCGCCGTCTCGACCGTCGCGGGAATGTTGATGATGGCCTTCCGGTCCGGGGTCGGCTGCCAGACATCAAGGACCGCGTTGCAGACGTCAAGGGCATACTCCACCTCTGTTCCGTGGAAGCTCTCGGGACTGTACTCGAACATGAAATTTCCGTCCGTCTCGTCCGCCAGCTCCTTAAGGAGCTTTGCTCCGTCCACTGCCAGTTTTTTGATCTCCTCCTTATCCATCTTAAAGACCTGCTCGCGCTGGGCGACGGACGTAGAGTTGTACAGATGGACGACCGCCTTGGGGGCGCCTTTGACCGCTTCGAAAGTCTTCCTGATGATGTGCTCCCTGGCCTGCGTCAGTACCTGGATCGTCACGTCGTCCGGGATCATATTTCTCTCAATGAGGGCCCGCAAAAAGACATACTCGGTCTCCGAAGCGGCCGGGAAGCCCACCTCGATCTCCTTAAATCCGATCTCCACCAGGAGCTTGAAGAATTCGATCTTCTCCTCGAGGCTCATAGGCTCGATCAGGGCCTGGTTGCCGTCGCGAAGATCGACGCTGCACCAGATCGGCGCCTTGTCGATATGATCTTTCTTCGCCCACTCCAGAGATTCCTCCGGCGGGAGAAAATACTGCCGCATGTACTTTTTGTAGTTCATCATTGCCATTTCATTTATAACCTCTCTTTGTGATCCATTCAGCTTTTGTCGTTATGCTTAAATTTTATCAAAAGCCGTGACTTGATTTTATCTTCCGAGGGATGATACGGCAATGATTCTATTTAATCAGTTTAATTGATCAAATTTATCTGTTGTGTTTGAGAGGGAAGATGGGCCCGGAAGGCAGGCGTCTCATTCGCGAAGTTCAGTGTGAATCCCCGCGAATTCAATGCAATTTAAAAGGGGCATGCCGCACAAGCGCGGGATTTGAACCCTTTGTGCGACTGCCCCTTTTTCTTACTGTATTTTATTTTCCTTCAAAGATCAGCGCCGAATCAATGCGGTAATCCTTCAGGAACTCGCGCCCCTTCAGTCCCGCCAGCTCGATCATGAACAGCATTCCGACGACTTCGCCGCCGAGCTGCTCGACCAGCTGCGCGATCGCCTTGGCCGTTCCTCCCGTTGCCAGCAGGTCGTCCACGATCAGTGCCTTCTGACCGGGCTGGATCGCGTCCACATGCATCTCCAGCGTCGCCTTGCCGTATTCCAGGTCGTAGTCCACCCCGATGGTCTTCCAGGGGAGCTTGCCCTTCTTGCGGACCAGGATCAGCGGCTTGTGCAGGTTGTACGCGAGCGCGGCGCCGTAGATAAAGCCGCGGGACTCCGCTCCGACGATCACGTCATAATCGAGGTCTGCGACCATCTCCTGCATGGAATCGATCGCGAGCTTGAGGCCGTCCGCATCCTGGAACACTGTGGTGATATCGCGGAACATGATGCCGGGCTCCGGAAAATCGGGAATAGTACGGATATAATCTTCTAATTTTTTCATAATAATACCCCTTCTTGTATGCTGCCGCCAAGATTGTCCAATGCGGGCGCGATGAATACGTACAACTCATTATATCACGATGTCCCGTCACTGAGTATCCCCGTAATAGACAGCGATGGGCATATTTTCATAGACGATATCATAGATCTCAGGCATTGCCCACTTTGGGCAGTTGATGCAGCCGTGGGAGCCGTTCCATCTCCAGATATTTCCGCCGAAGGAATATCTCCAGTCGGCATCGTGCAGGCCGATCCCCGTATCCGTCAGGCGGATCCAGTACTTGACCGGTGTCTCGTACCCCCATTCTCCGTCGTCCTGTTTGTCTCCGCGCAGTACCGTGTCTGTCTTTTTGTCGTAGGCAAAATAGGCACCGGCCGGGGTCCTGTGGTCATTGTCATTGAGTCCCGAGACGACGTCGGTCTCATAGATCACCTCGTAGTCCTCGTAGATCCACAGGTGCTGCTGGGACAGGTCCACTTCCACGTAATCGCCGCCGAAGCCGTGGTTGTCGTCGGGATCCGACGCCTCCGTTCTCCAGTAGACCGGCTCCCTGGTCAGCTGCTCGTTCTCGTCGAGCTCTTCCCACAGCTCTTCCGCCTCGTTCTTCTTGTCGATCCGGTAGCCGTAATACCCCTTGCCGGGGAGCATGATCTCGTCGCCGTCGTGCGTCGTAAAGGCGTGCTCTTTGTAGACGGTGTCCACTTCGTCGGCCAGTTCTTTGATGAAATCGTCGATGCACTCGTCCCAGGTGTCGTCATCCCTGTAGTAATAGCCGTCGTCATCTACTTCCAGCCATTCTTCCAGCATCGGTCCGTCCAGCACCTTCGTTCCCCCGCCCGGAAGCTCGTAGACGATCCTGGCTCCCGCCAGCTCGTTCAGCTGCTCCGTGTCGCTGTTCAGCCAGTAGTCGTCCTTTCTCTTCCCGGGCGCGCTGTAGACTCCCTCTGTCTTGTCCAGGTCCAGCGCCGCCTGCTCTTCCCTGATGCCGGCGGCGACCGCGTTCACCGCCTTGAGCGGATCCAGCGTCGTTCCCTCGACCTCCGGGACGACCAGCCATTTGCCGTCCCGATAATCTATGTAGGCATCCTCGGGCTTCACCATATTCTGCTTCTGCATCTGGGGCATCGCTGTCAGAATCGAGCGCAGCTTCTTAACAGAGAAAGCCTTCTCCTCGGGGATCTCGT
>CAMOXN010000199.1 GCA_946629175.1 uncultured Lachnospiraceae bacterium
ACGCCCCAAAAATAAGAATTCTTTAATCTGAGGCGTAAATCAGTCCCTGGTGACGACAACAGGCCCCCGCCAGGCGGCAAACACCCCCTACCAGACGGCAGCTGACCTTTATCGCAGAAAGACCCTTGTCAAAATACAGACCACGAAAAACGCCAGCAGAATGACGTACGCGACGCGGTCCTTCGCTGTATAGACCAGCGGTTTCATCTTTGTCCGTCCGTCTCCGCCGCGGTAGCATCTCGCTTCCATTGCCATGGCGAGGTCGTTCGCCCTGCGGAACGCCGAGATGAACAGCGGGACAAGGAGCGGAACGAGGCTCTTGATCTTTTTGATCAGGTTCCTGCTCTCGAAATCGGCGCCTCTCGCGATCTGCGCCTTCATGATCTTGTCCGTCTCTTCCATCAGGATCGGGATAAAGCGCAGCGCGATCGACATCATCATTGCGATCTCGTGGACCGGGACATGCACCTTTTTAAGGGGATTCATCAGGGTCTCAAGCGCGTCCGTCAGCTGCGTGGGCGTTGTGGTCAGCGTCATGATCGAGGATCCCAGGATCAGCAGGCTCAGCCTGAGCGCCATCCTGATCGCAAATGATACGCCTTCCCTCGTGATCTTGAAGACCCAGGCCTGCCAGATCACTTCGCCCGGAGTGAGGAAGAGGTTGAACAGGACAGTGATCAGAAGGAGGAACACGATCGTCTTCATGCCCCTTACGATATAGCGGAAGGGAACGTTCGACAGCTTGATCATTACGGCCAGGAAAAGCGCCGCCAGCGCATATCCCGCAAAAGAATTCACGACGAACAGGGAGATCAGATAAGCGAAAGTCCCCACCAGCTTCACTCTCGGATCGAGCCTGTGAAGCACGGAGTCTGTCTGATAGTATTGACCGAGTGTAATGGAATCAAACATTAAGCTCCCTCCGATGCGCGAGGATCTCCGCCGCCGCATCCGACACTTTGAGGACATCCGTATTCACGTCCAGCCCTCTCTCTTTTAACAGTTTCATGACATAGGTGATCTGCGGCGCGGCGAGTCCCAGCTTCTCGAGCTCTTCCACGTTGCGGAACACCTTCACCGGCTCGTCGTCATAGAGGAGCTTTCCGCCTCCCATGACCATGATGCGGTCCACATAGCGCGCGACGTCGTCCATGCTGTGGGAGACGAGAATGATCGTCATTTTGCGCTCTTTCTTCATTCCGGCGATCAGTCCCAGGATCTCGCTGCGCCCTTTGGGATCAAGCCCTGCGGTCGGCTCGTCCAGGATCAGGATCTTCGGCCGCATGGCCAGCACGCCGGCGATCGCCGCGCGCCTCTTCTCTCCGCCGGACAGGTCAAAAGGAGAAGCGTTATACAGCGATTGGGGCATCTTGACGCTTTCCAGCGCTTCGACCGCCCTCTCTTTCACTTCTCTCTCGCTAAGGCCGAGGTTCTTGGGGCCGAAACAGACATCCGTGATCACGTCCACTTCGAACAGCTGGTGCTCCGGATACTGGAACACGAGCCCGACGTCTGAGCGGAGCTTCTTCTTATCGAACTTGTCGCCGTCGATATCCTCGCCGTTGTAGTAAATATGTCCGGATGTGACCTTCAGAAGTCCGTTCAGCGTCTGCACGAAAGTGGACTTGCCGGATCCCGTATGCCCGATGAGCCCGATGAACTGATCGTCCGGGATCTCGACCGAGATGTGGTCGAGCGCGTTCACCTGCATCGCCGTCCCTCTCTCATAGAGGAAACAGATGTCGTCAACTTTGATCCCCATTGCCTGTCTCCTCCTTTCCCTGCGCGGACGCCGCGCCCGGCTTATTTCCATCAGAAGCGTCGCTGTTTTCACCGCAGCTGCCGGACTGCGTGTCCTCTTTGCCGAGCAGTGCGTCTGCCAGTTCCTCTTTGGTCAAAATACAGACGGGTATGTTCAATCCCGCCTTCCTGAGCTCATGCCCGAGCAGCGTCACCTGGGGGACATCCAGCTGGAGTTCCTGCATCTTCTCCACCTGGCTGAAGATCTCCCTGGGCGTTCCCTGCATCGCGACTTCTCCCTTGTCCATCACGAAGATCACGTCCGCGTCGATGGCTTCCTCCATATAGTGGGTGATCAGGATGATCGTGATGCCCTTCTCTCTGTTGAGCTTCTTCGCGGCTTTAATGACTTCTTTTCTGCCGTTCGGATCGAGCATCGCAGTGGGCTCGTCAAAAATGATGCACTTGGGCTCCATCGCGATGACGCCCGCGATCGAGACCCTCTGCTTCTGTCCTCCCGAGAGGCGGTTGGGGGATTTCTTCCTGTGCTCCAGCATACCGACCGCCGCGAGGCTCTGTTCTACGCGGGTCCAGATCTCTTCTGTCGGTACGCCCATATTCTCCGGGCCGAATCCGACGTCTTCCTCCACGACCTGCGCGATGATCTGGTTGTCAGGGTTCTGAAATACCATGCCGGCCACCCTGCGGATCTCCCAGAGGTTCTTCTCGTCCTTCGTGCTCATGCCGTCGACCCAGACAGCCCCTTCAGTCGGGAACAGCAGCGCGTTCAGGTGTTTCGCGAGCGTCGACTTTCCCGAGCCGTTGTGTCCGAGCACGGCGATGAACTGGCCGGGTTCGACCTGAAGGTCCACGCCGTTTATGGCGCGCACTGTCCCCGCGACATTGCCTTCGTCGTCCCGCTTTATATAATCGTGTATCAGCTTCTCTATCTTGATCATGGACCCGGTCCTGTCTCCTGACGGTTTACAATATATAAGAAGCCCCCGAGAATCATTCCCGGAGGCTTATAGGCGTTACTATCTGTCAGATCTCTGAATAAGAATACAGATCAGACGAACTCAAGCACGACTTCCATCGCGCCGTCGCCGCGTCTCTGACCGATCTTGATGATCCTTGTGTAGCCGCCGTTACGGTTCGCGTACTTGTTGCCGTACTCTGTGAACAGCTTATCAACAAGATCTACGTTCTTGGAATTCTTCCTGCGGGCCTTGCCGTCTGCGGGAACTTCCACGACAGGATACAGATAACGCATCAGCTGTCTTCTGGCATGAAGGCGTGCAGGGGAATCCTTGGTGACCTTCTTCTCGACTGTATCAAAAACAGTGACTTTCTTGCCGTCGACGACTTCCTTGACGCGCTTGCCGTCCTTGTCCTT
>CAMOXN010000200.1 GCA_946629175.1 uncultured Lachnospiraceae bacterium
ACGGCGTGCCTTCTGCGCGCCAAGCTCTTACTTATCCCCCGCAAGCACCTGCTTGTTGGCGCTGATGTAAGTCACGAGCGAGATGATCGTCAGCGCCAGCGCGATCCACATCAGGATGTTCGTCACGATCTGGAACTGAGGAATATTCATGATCATGAAGATGATCATGAACATCTGGAAGTTCGTCTTGAGCTTGCCCCACATGTTGGCCGCGATCACGACTCCGTTCTCGGCCGCGATCAGGCGGAAGCCGCTGATGATGAACTCTCTGGCCACAATGATACATACGATCCAGGACGGGATCCTTCCCAGCTCGATCAGGCAGATCATGCCGGAGATCGTCAGTATTTTGTCAGCCAGGGGATCCATGAACTTTCCGAAGTTCGTGATCAGGTTATACTTTCTCGCGATATAGCCGTCCGCGAAGTCCGTCAGGGACGCGACGATGAAGAGTACCAGCGCCACCCACTTGAGGGGCTCGTTGGCGGCCGACATCAGCAGCGTGGCGACAAAGAACGGGACCAGAACCATACGCAGTATCGTCAGTTTATTCGGCAGATTCATAATAAATACCTCCTATCAGGTCATATTCCCGGGATCCCGTCACCTGTACCCGCACGAGATCGCCGGTCAGCAGTTCTCTCCCCGTCTCAATGAACAGAACACCGTCCACCCCCGGGGCGTCTTTATATGTTCTGCCTATATATACGTCTTCACCGACGATTTTCCCCTCAACAATTGCCTCTACGACGCGGCCTTCCATATCCTTTGCCGCATCGAACGCGATCCGCTGCTGAAGGAGCATGAGTTCTTTCTGTCTTTTCTTTTTGACGCGGGCCGGGACCTGCGGAGACATCTTCGCCGCCGGTGTTCCTTCTTCCTTCGAATAGGTAAATACGCCGAGCCGGTCGAAGCGCATCTCTTCGACGAATTCCATCAGTTCCCTGTGGTCCTCTTCCTTCTCGCCGGGAAATCCCGTGATCAGCGTCGTGCGGATGCAGATGTCCGGCATCAGCTCTCTCAGCATCGCGACCTTTTCGGTCAGCTCCCGCCGGTCGGTCCGCCTTCCCATCCTTGTCAAAATACTGTCCGCCGCGTGCTGCACCGGCATATCGATGTAGTGGAGCACCTTCGGGATATCCCTCATGGCCTCCGCGATCTCGCGCGTGATCTCCTCGGGATAGCAGTACATGAGCCGGATCCATTCGATGCCGTCGATCGCGGACAGTTTCAGCAGAAGTTCCGGCAGCGCTTTTTTGCCATAGAGGTCGGTCCCGTACAGCGTCGTCTCCTGCGCGACCAGGATCAGTTCCCTGACGCCCTTTTCGGCGAGGCTCTCCGCCTGCCGGACCAGTTCTTCCATGGGGACGCTGCGGTACGCGCCGCGGATCGACGGGATCACGCAGTATGTGCAGTGCTTGTCGCAGCCCTCCGCGATCTTGAGGTAGCTGTAATAGCCGCCCGTCGTGACGACTCTCTCCGCTTCCGTTCCCGTGCGGGCGTTCTCATCTCCGATAAGGAGCCGTCCGCCCTCACCTTCGGGCTTCCCTCCCTCGAGGATCTCAAGCAGCACTTCGGCGATCTTCGCCTCTTCGGTCGTCCCGATGACCGCGTCGACTTCCGGGATCTCCTTAAGGATCTCGTCCTTGTACCGCTGTGCCATGCAGCCGGTTACGATCAGCGCCTTGAGGCTTCCCTCCGTTCTCCGCTCCGCGAGGGCAAGAATGTGATCAATACTCTCTTTCTGGGCATCCATAATGAAGCAGCATGTGTTGACGACCGCCGCGTCCGCCTGTGCCTCGTCGTCGGTAAAGTCAAAGCCCTTCGCGCGGAGCGTTCCGAGCATCTCCTCCGAGTCCACAAGGTTCTTATCACAGCCCAGTGAAACAAAAAGGATCTTCATAAAACGGCCGGTCACTCCTCGCTCACTTCATCGGTCACGTCTGAGGTCTCATCCGGGATCTCATCCGAGGTCTCAGCTTCTTCGACGGTCTCTTCGGTCTCTTCGAAATCATTCTCAATGCCGGTGAGCTCCGCGAAATCCTCTTCCTCAACCTCTTCTCCTATCACATTATCAGCCAGGATATGGATCTTCTCCTGATTGAGCTCCTCCACCGCGATCGAAAGCGGCTTCTCGCCTGCCGACACATGAATGAGCGGTTCATCACCGTCCACGATCTGCCTGGCTCTCTTGGCTGTCGCCATTACGATCGAATAGCGGCTGTTGATCACCGGTGTCTCGCCTTCTTCCACGCCTTTGTTGACGACATGCATCAAATCCACATATGAAGGATGAATCATCTTCCTACCTGTTCCTTTCTTACTGTCCTTATGTCCTGCGCCTGCAAGTATGGCAAATTACAGCGCAGCATCGTTCAATCAATTTCCAAAAGAATATTTTATCACATCTCACCGAATTCTGTACAGTTTTTTCTCTCTATGATGATCTCTTTGAGCGACTGCACGAATCTCTCCTTGAACTTAGGGTCATACCGCGGGCCGGCGGGCTCGTTGACGATGATCTCCTCGATCGTGCGGACGCAGTCGTCCAGAATATCGTTGATGACCACATAGTCATATTCCTTCATGTGTTCGGCTTCGACGACTGCCCTCTCCATGCGGCTCGTGATCTTCTCGTAGGAGTCCGTCTTCCTGTTCGTCAGCCGTCTCTCCATCTCCCGCGCGTTCGGCGTCGTGATAAAGATCATGATCGCCTCCGGATGCCTCCTCTTGACCTGCAGCGCGCCCTGGACCTCGATCTCCAGGATCACGTCGATGCCTTTCTCCCTGTTCTCTTCCACAAAGGCCCTTGGCGTGCCGTAATAATTGCCTACATAGCCGGCGTGCTCAAGGAAGCCGTTCTTTTCGATCATATCTTCGAACACTTCATCCTTGACAAAATAGTAATGGACCCCGTGTTTCTCATTTTCCCGCGGCTGCCTCGTCGTCATTGAGACGGAAAGCGCGTAGTGATCGGCATTGCCGATCAGTTGCTGGACCACGGTCCCCTTGCCGACGCCGGAAAAACCGGAAATGATCACCAGTTTGCCGGTTTTTTTCAGTAATGCCATTCTCGCACCTCCTCTGAATCTTGTCTTGTCACCGCCGCATCTTCTCTTGCCTCTGCCGC
>CAMOXN010000201.1 GCA_946629175.1 uncultured Lachnospiraceae bacterium
GCTGTGGCGGAGCATCCGGCCTGATTTCCGGGTTATCAGTAATCCCGGATTTCACTTTCTCAGTCCTAATGAACCAAAAGACCGTACAGAAGCACGAACATATAAAGCACCGGCTGATGCAGCAGATAGATCAGCAGGGAATTCCTGCCCAAAAAGGCAAGCGGCTCAAATCCTTTCCGGAGGATCGGTGCATCAATGGCACCTGTCGCGCGAAAGATCAGGTGAAGCTCATACCCGCACATATAAAGGAATGCCCATGGCAGCAGCGAAAAATAGTCTGTCGAATAGAACCCCGGGCCGGGAAAGCCCAGATACGCTGTGAACAGGTCCCGATACAGAAATTCAGGCATGCTGACTGTTACCAGCGGAATCAGGGGGATGATCCTGTGAAGCAATCCTGTGCCGATCACTTCCTGATTCACATCGCGGAACAGGATGAACAGAGCCACAAAGACAGCAAAAGAGATCACTGCTCTCTTTTTTGACGCGGCATTTGCATCGCTTGCAGACTTTCCCGCTGAAAGGCTCTGTGCAGAATTCTCTGCCATCTTCCGGACCGGGACCATCAGCAGCATACACGATCCGATCAGTGTCAGCACACCGAATATGACCCTGTCTTCCGGCAGCACAAGATTCGTGACCAGCATGACCAGCGCGCCTGCGGCGAACACTTCCAGACCTCTTCTCAGCAGTCTCTTTGAGAACGGCACGCAGAATCCGGACAGCAGAATAAAGGTCCAGCAGATGCTCTGCTGCCAGACAAATCCCGCACGGCTCCGATACCACGGCCAATCCATCCCCAAAATATAGACAGCGTCCCAGCATGCATGGTAAAGGATCATGCTGATCAGTGTTATGCCCCGCAGACTGTCGAGCAGAGCAAGGCGGCTGTTTCCTTTTTTCTTCATCTGACAAATCCTTTTAACTGTTTCACATATGAGATCTTTGCCGAATCTCATGTACAATTTGTTCTCCGCAAATTATAATTCAATATGGAAAGTACCGACAAGTACAGAAACGATATCGAAACAGGTCTCGAGATAAGAGGAATACTATGGAAATAGAAAGAAAATGGATGGTAAACAACTGGCCGCCGGAGGACCTTGGTCTTCCGCTTCTCTACGAGCAGTTCATGCGCCAGGGATATATCAGCGTCCGTCCCACTGTGCGTATCCGTGAAGAAGCGATGACGGGCGGCAGTACAGAGTACGTGCTCTGCTTCAAATCCGGCGCGGGCCTCGTTCGCAAGGAGATCGAAATGAACATTCCCAAGGACAAATTCCTTGAACTGGAGGATCTGATCAGCCTGCCCCTGATTCCCAAGCTGCGCCGGACCTATGCGCTTCCGGACGGACTCAAGCTGGAAGTCAACCACGTGGATGAAGGATTACCGACAGAATTCTGGTACGCCGAGATCGAATATACATCCACAGAGCAGGCCAAAGGCTGGGATGCGGCTTCAATCTCTCCGGTCCTTGCGGACTACCTGAACGACGACGTCACGCAGCAGCCCAACCAGACAATGGGCGCATATTGGATCGTGACAAGGCTGCACGGGATTTAGTTCTTTCTGATCATAGATACTGTTTGAGAATATACGCTATTTGAGAACGAACTCTGATTGACAACGAACTCTGATTGACAATGAACCGCGGCGGGAGCGAATACACTCCCGCCGCGGTGTTATGTCTGCCAGACGCAGTTCGTTTTCTCTTCAGTTTTAAGGAAGATCCCGACTATCTCACCTGTATCTCGCTGCTCTCCTGATCAGCTCCATATTCTCATAAGCTTTCGGGATCACAAGCTCTGTGCTCCTCACGCCCGAATTCTTCTCGAGTATGCTTCCGATGACAGTGTACTTCCTATCCGTCTCCTCCACTTTTTTGATCTGTGTGGCGATGTACACGTTTTCTGTCGTCTCCTTTACAGTCTTATCCACAATTTTATGATATTCAATGGATTTCTTACCTGCCAGCACATAGCTGTCCCGCAGGTCGCGTGTTTTCCAGGACCTCAGCATCCATGCGGTCGGGAATATAAACAGCGAAGGCACGACATAGATAACGATCAGGATCATAAAAAGTATCTTCACTGCGTCCGGAAGACCCGCCGTCTGTGTAAGGAGGCCTCCGTTGATCACGGCAATGATCGCGACACCGACCACCAGAGCCGGCATCGATATCCTGATCAGGAGCTCGTAGATCCGCCCGGCTCCCTTTTCAAATACTTCATCGCTAAAACGCAGTTTTTCCATATGCAGACTATCATTCCTTTCCGGAGACAGATGGCGGTTCCACGTCCCCCCTTTTATCAAGCCCTAAAAAGGGACGGTTCTCTGTCCCCGTTTCGAATCTTAATGATTATACCATCTGCGCAGCACTCTGAAAAGAATAAGAATAGGGCGCCGGATCATTCGACCCGGCGCCCCATCCCTGTATCGCAGACCGCATAACGATCCGGGCAAAACTATGATGTGAACACTATGTTATGCGATCTCGCAGTTCTTGGTAATGATGACGTCCACACCGGTCCCGCATACATCTTTGATGACTACATCGCCGATCTTAAGGGGCGCCTGCGCGCGGACTTTGTTGATCTCCTCCATGCACTGGAAGATCTTGTCCTTCGGGATATTTCCCTTGGTCTTGACGCTGGTCCTCTCCTTGGCGCCGCCTACCACGATGACCGTGGACGTAACGGTGCGCTCCGGATGGGTCACTTCCTGGCGGGCATATTTGTCGCCGATCGCGCAGGAATTTCCCTTGACGCTGAAGACCTCCTCGCCTTCGAACTCGACCGTGATCTGGCAGCCCATGGGGCAGCCGATACAAGTAAGATTCCTCTTTTCCATACTCTGCCTCCTCGCTTTACTCTGCTTCGATCTTTATGGTGATGGTCTTAAGGTCAGGTTTCTCGGCAAGTTTCTTCTTCTGCAGGATGACCTGCTCCATCTCGCCGGGCGCCATGATCTTTTTCTTCTTGTGCATCACGCGCTCGTCGTCAAAATAGACACTCACGAAAGAGTCTTTGAAGACCGCGCCGACGCGGAAACGGACGGTCAGCAGGTCGTCCATCCTCTCGGGATTGATCGTGCAGGGAAC
>CAMOXN010000202.1 GCA_946629175.1 uncultured Lachnospiraceae bacterium
TCATGCACTTTGACTATGGTATCTTCCTCCAGATCGACCAGGTAGATCCTGTTATAGTTTTCCAGAAAGGACTGAAGGATCTCGTCTTTGTACTTCTCGATCATACTCTTTCCTCCCGGACCGGTGTCCCCAAAGCCGTCAGTCTTTTGCCGCCGTTGACACGCCTTCGCCTGTAAACCGTCAATAATCCACTTTCATCAGGCACAGCCCCTGGGCGGGCGCCGTGAACCCGGCCAGCTTCCTGTCCCTGCCCTCGATGATGGCGGCCATATCCGGCGCTTCTCTCCTGCCCCAGCCGACTTCGAGCAGTGTCCCTGTCATGATCCTGACCATGTTCTGCAGAAAGCCGTTGCCGTGATAGTAGAACCGGATGTAATTCCCGCTCTGCTCGATCCGGATCACGTCCACTACCCTGACCGTAGACTTCTTCATGCGGGCATTCCCGCAGAAGCTCCTGTAATCGTGCATGCCCGTGAGATACTCCGCTGCCTCCTGCATGCGCTCTATGTCCGGCTCCCTGTCGAGCACCGTCACGTACTTCCGGTCAAATACGGGTTTGTTGTCACCGTACCAGCAGGTATAGCGGTAGGTCTTCCCGATCGCCTTGAACCTGCTGTGGAAGCGGTCCGCCGCGAGCTTCACGCTGTTCACGCTGATATCGTCCGGCAGGTAGCGGTTCATGTAAGTCATGACCTCTTCTTCGCTCTTATCCGTATCCAGCAGCACGTTGCAGGTCATCGCGCGGGCGTGTACGCCGGCATCCGTCCTTCCCGCGCCGATCACCGTGACGCTCTCCCCTTCCGGAAGCTCCATCATCTGGCTGAGCACGCTCTCAAGCTTCCCCTGTATCGTCATATCCGTATCCGGCTGATGTTCCCAGCCAAAATAGCGGGTCCCGTCATAGCTCACAACAAGCTTGAAATTCTTCATATCTTCCTCCGCTGCCGGGTCTCTTCCGGCGGATCAGATGCCGCCATAATCCTTTTTCAGTCTGCCGAACAATTCCTCTGCCTGCCGCGTGCCTTCCAGAGTCAGCACCTCTGCGCCTCCCTCGTAGATCACGCGGATCATGGGAATATCGATGTGATATCCCCCCATAAAGCTCTGCTCGTCGCGGGTGTCCCTGCCCGGGATCACGCCTCTGATCCTGTCGAGCGGGATATACTTCCACGAGAACCCCTTGTCAGGAATATACAGCGCTTTATCACTCAGGTGATACTGTTCGATGATCTGTGCTGATCTGAAATCTCTTTTCGGATCCTCGATCGCAAATTCCGGCCTGACCGGCCTGTAGCCCCATAAAGCCATTGAAACCTCCTCCCGTGCCGGCGGACCGTCCCTTCCGGCGCTCCGGCATAGCGAAGGTCGTCAACAGGCCCTCCGTCGGCTCACGTTCCTAATGCTCTCCGTCGGGCCTGTTTCCGTCCTTCCTCTATGCCTAAGTGCCGGCGGGGACATCCCGCCGTCACATCTCCAGCAGCTCCATCGCCTCCTGCTGCAGCGCTTCCTTGCGGTCCTTCAGCAGCAGAAGCCGGTTATATCTGTAATAGGCGTCATTGCCGCACTCGTTGACGAACTTCAGGCTGTAGTAGCCCGCCGACAGTTCCGAAAGGAACAGGACGATCTCCTGGCCCTCCCCGAAAGTGGCGGAAAGGAAGCGGAAACTGTTCGTCAGGTGCCTGTCCGCGGCATCGATCTCATCCTGCCGCTTTTTCTCCGCGAGGTCAAATGTCTGTTTGAGGAGCGAGAAGTCATACTTGGCCTTTCCCTTTTCTCCCAGCGTGAGGATCTTTTCCATGCCCGCAAGGCGCGCGCACACTTTCCTCTCGATCCGCTCGCCGGGCCTGTCCAGCATCCTGGCTTTCCGGCGCCTGTTGATCTCCTCTTCGCAGAACAGCCTCCGCCCTGTGAGCAGATAGCGGGCGCTGTGCCTCTGGTCGGCCGGATACTCGCTCTCCTCGCGCTTGAGAGCCGCGCGGATCGTCCTGAGCTCTTCGAGCACTCTCTCCTGCACGCTCCTGTCTTCCGCATAATCCCGGAATTCCTGGTTCAGGCTGTCAATGAGAAGGCCCAGAATGCTCAGCTTCTCGTCAAACGGCGCCTCGCGCAGCTCAGTGCTTTCCTCCGGGACTGTGCCCTCCAGGATCTCCGGTATCCTGTAGAGCGCGCGGTACTTCGTGTACAGCTCGTAGTAGGAGGAGAAGGAAGCCGCGATCTCGGGATCCTGCAGGTACTGCACGCAGAGCCTCTCCGTCACTTCGATCCCCAGTTCCTCGTAGACCTTGATGATCCTGGAAAGATCCTCCCATCCCCTGGCTGTCACGAACTGCCTGCCGTCGATCTGTGTCTTGACACTGTAGAAGTCCTTCTTGCGGATCTCCAGATAGGACAGGACCGCGCCGTGTATGCCCGCCTGATACGCGTATTCTTTCCAGACCGGGAAGTCCTCTTCTATGTCGATCCTCTTGACGCGGTCCAGGGTCACGATGTCAAAATCCCGCACCGACTTGTTGTACTGCGGCGGATTGCCGGCTGTCACGATGAGGAATCCCTCCGGGACCTTGTGGTTGCCGAACATCTTGTACTGCAGGAACTGCAGCATGGTCGGCGCCAGTGTCTCCGAGACGCAGTTGATCTCGTCCAAAAAGAGGATCCCCTCCGAAATGCCGGACGCCTCGATCTGGTCGTAGACAGCCGCCACGATCTCGCTCATCGTGTACTCCGTGACCGCATGTTCCTCCCCGCCGTACTCCTTCTGCGAGATGTAGGGCAGTCCGATCGCGCTCTGCCGCGTGTGGTGCGTGATCGTATAGGAGACCAGGCTGATCCCGCACTCCCGTGCGACCTGCTCCATGATCGCGGTCTTACCGATCCCGGGAGGGCCCATGAGAAGGATCGGCCTCTGCCTCTCCGGCGGGATCTCGTAGGCGCCCGTATCGTCCTTCTTGAGGTACGCGCGCACCGTATTGATGACTTCCTGTTTGGCCTCTTTGATGTTTACCCGGATGTTCAATGGAATCCTCCGTTTCTGTCTCTTCCGATACAATAGTCACGCGGGCGCCAACCTCATCAGGCTCAAGGAACAATTT
>CAMOXN010000203.1 GCA_946629175.1 uncultured Lachnospiraceae bacterium
GTCTTTTTTTCCTGAGTATTGTCAGCCATACTTGTCTGCCTCGCCCTGCATTTATTGAACAGTTGTTTTGCCTGCGCAAGTCAGGTAAGATATTATCAAAACAGCGCGCAGCCCAGGCTGTCGGATCTTTCCGCAGGTACCTCCGGGCGCATGAATTCTTCATCCTCCGGCGCGCTGAATTCTAACTCGATTATCGCATAATCCCCGCTTTCCCGCCATCATGATCATCATATTTCGGGTGCCGGGTTCACGGATTCAAGATCACTCTTTTCTTTCTCGGCTTTAAAATGGAGGTCCTATGAGATTACTGTTCGTCCGCCACGGAGATCCGGATTATAAAAATGACTGTTTGAACGAGATCGGAGTGCGGGAAGCGCGCGCTCTCGCCGCACTTGGCCCGCAGATAGGCTGGGGCACCTGCTTTGTCTCCCCCCTCGGAAGAGCGCAGGAGACCGCGGCGATCGTGCTCGGCCGCGCAGTCCCCGGCGCGCACGGAGTCGCTGCCGCAGTTGGCTGCACGGATCTGAGCATGCGGGACACCGGCTCTAATGCTCTCGGGGCGGATGCCTCCGGCGCGGGCCTGCTCAAGACTCTCGACTGGCTGCAGGAATTTCCTGCTCAGGTTGACCCGGGTGCAGCCGAACTGCTTCAAGACGCCTTTTGTTTTAAGAAAAATGCGGATGGCTCCCCCAAAAACAGAGTCGTCTGGGACATGTATCCCGCTTACTATCATGAGCACCCCGCTTATTCGGACTACAATGAATGGCGCACAACACCGGTCGCCCTCCATTCCGATGCGGTTTCTGTGTACGACCGGATCATTCGCTCTTTTGACGAGTTCCTTGCGGAGCGGGGCTATGTCCGCGAAGGCCGCCACTACCGCGTGGAAAGGGAGAACACGGAGACCATCACGTTCTTCTGCCACTTCGGTGTCTCATGCGTCCTGCTCTCCCGCTTGTGGAACGTGTCTCCCTTCGTGCCGCTTCAGTCCCTCTGCATGCCCACTTCCTCTGTCACAGAACTCTACACGGAGGAGAGGCAGAAGGGAATTGCGCATTTCAGGACCACGCGCATCGGGGATACGACCCACCTGACCATGGCAGGCCTTAAGCCCGAGCGCCTCCCTCACTCCGCGCTATTCGCGGAGGTGTACAGTGACTTTTCGCAGAGACATGACTGAAGAAAAGGCGCAGAAAAAGTACGATCAGAGGAGTTGTCACTGATTTCAGCAGGTTCCATCTCCGGACTTTAGTGGGAACTTTATCCCACCAAGTAATTAGAAAGCTCCATCTGGTGGGAAACCATAATCCCCTCAGATGGAGCTTTCTTTATTTTGGTGGGAATGATACCCTGAAAAAACACCCCTCAAATCAATTGATTCCTCAATTCAGGGGGAACAAACGTCAAGCGGGCTTTTATTCCTTAGGAGCATTTGTCCTATCCTCCGGTCTCACCGGCGTCTCCGCAACCGGTGTCTCCGCAATCGGAGCCTCCGGCCCCGCCCCGGCATCGGCTTTCTTCTTTCCGAACAGGCCGCCTCTGCTGCGCCGCCTCTCTTCTTTGGCCGCGAATTTGCGCGCGTCCGCATCGGCTTTTGCCTGTACCTTCGCTGTCATAACCTTGGCATACTCGGGATTTGTGAGCAGCGCGATCTTCTGCGCTCTGCGCTTCGCGAGCCAGCGGACGATCAGAGCGACCACGATCGCGAAGATGATCAGGAACGGGAAGTTCCTCACTACGAACAGGATGACTCCCTCGCAGAAATCCCTGAAGCTGCTGATCGCGTCCTCAAACGCGAATCCGAGCTTTTCCCTGAAAGTGGTCTTCTCGACGGTCTCCGTATACCGCTTGACTTCCTGCAGATCGATGTAGACGGTGGAAAACTCCACATCCTTGTCCATCTGCGAGAGATCGGTCTTGTAGGAATTGAGCTGGCTTTCCACTTCGGAGAGTCTGGACTCAACGGCGATCATGTCCTCGATCGTCTCCGCCTTGTCCATCATGGCCAGCAGTCTCTCCTGCTCTTTTTCAAGCGCTTTCTTATAGGTCTCCTTGTTCGCGTAGACCTGGCTGATATTCTGCGCGTTCACGGACTTGCTCATGATCTTGCCGTCGCCGTCCAGCGAATTCAGGAAGGCCTCGAATTTGTCGGAAGGGATCCTTGCCGTGATGGAGAGGCTCCTTGTATTGCTCGAAGAAGCATTGTACCGGTACCAGTTGTAGTCCTTGTCGTACTCGCTCTCCGCCTCCGAAAAGCCGCCGGCTTCTCTGATCTTTCTGCGGATGCTGGCCGCCGACTGGTCATATTCCAGGCTCTGTATGCTCAGGCTCGCCGTGTAGACGATCTTCTGGCCGTCCTGCGCCCGCAGCGCGGAGCTGTCAGTCCCCGAGTCTGCCGTGTATGACGCGTCTTCAGACGATTCCCTCGCCTCTTCCATTTCCATTGCATCGTAATCGTAGGAACCTGCCGCGGATTCCGCCGCCGCGTAACCCGCTTCCTTCGCCGCGCTGTTCATGGCCGGCTCGTAGTAGGATCCGCTCGAACTCATATTGTTCGATCCGCCGCACCCGCTCAGGCACAGCGCCGCTGCCAAAATAGCGGCCGCCGCCACTGTTCTCGTTTTTTTCATAATCTTCTCCCTTCTGGTGTCTGCCGGAACCGCGCCGGTCCGCCGGGACAGTCTCCCGGCCCGTTCCGGCATATCCTCCGGCTCATCCGTCAGCGGAACATCTCCATCACGTCCTCGAACGCCTGATCAGAAAGCTTCATCACAAAGGATGGGATCGTATTTATGCCCACGTACCCGTTTTCATAGAAGGTGACTATGTCTTCCTTTCCCGCGCTGTCTGTCAGATACACATACCCGACCGGATGGCCTATTCTTACAAACATTGTAGGCAGCTTCTGTCCGTCTTCCAGCGCGGCAGTGAGCGCTCTCTCCTTCTCCTCCGAATACTCCGGCACCGTTCTTGCTCCGCCGTTGGCTTTGTCCTCAGCGGTAATGATCTCCAGTTTGACGTAATCGCCCTTGAGGTCGCCAAGCATGTCCACTGCGGTCTTTCC
>CAMOXN010000204.1 GCA_946629175.1 uncultured Lachnospiraceae bacterium
GAGAACTTCCTGCCCTACAGGGATGAGATGATCATCTCCACGAAGGCCGGCTACACGATGTGGGAGGGCCCCTACGGCGACTGGGGCAGCAGGAAATATCTGCTCGCGAGCCTGGACCAGTCCCTCATGAGAATGGGCCTTGATTACGTCGATATTTTCTACCATCACAGGATGGACCCGAATACGCCGCTCGAGGAGACGATGGGCGCGCTGGAGCAGGCGGTCAGGAGCGGCAAGGCGCTCTACGCCGGACTCTCCAACTACGATGGTCCGACGCTGGAAAAGGCGTCGGCTATTCTCGAAGGCCTCCATGTGCCCTTTGTCATCAATCAGAACAGGTACAATATTTTGGACAGGACCATCGAGAAGAACGGGCTCAAGGATACTGCGGAGAGGCTCGGGAAGGGCATCATCTGCTTCACGCCCCTCGCGCAGGGCGTCCTGACGGACCGCTACCTGAACGGGATCCCTGCCGACAGCCGCGTGCGCACGGACGGGCGGTTCCTCAAGGAGAACAGCCTGGACTCCGCCAAGATCGAGCGCGTCCGCCGGCTCAATGAGATCGCCGCGCGCAGAGGGCAGACGCTCGCGGAGATGGCGCTCGCCTGGATCCTCAGGGACGGGGCGGTGACGTCGGTGCTGATCGGGGCGTCGAAGCCGAAGCAGATCCTCGACAACATCAAGGCAATACAGAATACCGCGTTCACAGCGGAAGAGCTGGCGGAGATCGATGCGCTGGCGATCGGGTGACCGCGACCGCAAGGCCCGGGCTGTGATCTAAGGCAGAAAGGATGAAACACAATGGGATACACAGACAAATTTACCAGAAGGATCATGGAAGAAGCCGGCAAATATAACGGGCGGCGCGAAGTGGCGAGAGCCGGTATTCTGGAGATCCTTACTACGCGGTATCTGTCCCCGGATCAGATGCATCCCAATCCGGAAGATGAATTCTGCGATCCGGATGTAGGTCCCAACGAAAGGATCCTGGAGGACTATATGGAGATAGCGCAGCAAAATCTCATGGTCGGTGTAGACAGCTTCGATGAACCGATCATGGTGGCGAAGATGAAAGCGGGAGAGTATATGATCATCAACGGGCATCACAGATGGGCGGCCGCAGTCAAAACAGAGCTCAGAAGGGTCCGCGTCGTGATCACGAATCCGGGAACAGAGAATCTTGTGCAGCTGCTTTGAAGAGGAGGAGAGTTTCAAAATGAAAAAGTTCGTACGTTTGATCGTCATATTTATCGCCGCCATGCTGGTGAACGATGTTATTCAGACCGTACTTGCTTACAGAAAGTTCCGGAAAAAGATGCAGAGGCAGGCGATCGCGCGGCTTCGGAGGAACCGCCGGCGGGCTGAGAAACGGAGGCGGGCGAAGAATAAGGCCTGATAATGAGTGTTCGGGCGTCAGCTCATACCGGCGGACCAGGCGGACCAGGCCCGGGGGTGTCCCCAAGGGCTCATGCAGAAGGGGAATTTATGGACTTATTGAAGAATGTGGTCGAAAAGCCTGAACTTAAGACAAGGATCAGCAGCGACGAGGTCAAAATACAGGAAATCGCCCTGGGGTATTTCCTTGCGCCTTTCTGCGCGATGCTGGCCAACTCGATCTTCGGCGCCTATCTGACCAGATATTACGCGGACGTCCTGGGATGGACCAGATTCGGGGGAGGCGCATTTGCGGCTCTTCTGCCGATCGCTTCCGTTGTACCCGTTGTTCTCGGGAACCTGCTGGTCGGCAAGTGGATCGACAAGACGAGAACGACGGCCGGCAAAGCCCGTCCCTATCTCTTCGCGTCGATCCCGCTCATGGCAGTGGCCATCATCATGATGTTCACTTCTCCCAACAACGGGTCGCCGCTGCAGATGATCTGGATCGCGGTCAGCTATAACTTATACTATTCGATCGCATACCCCTGCTACTATACGGCGCACAGCTCGATGGTCTCGCTTTCCACGCGCGACACGGACAAGAGAGGCCTTCTGGCGACCATGTCTAACGCGTCCATGGTGGCGGCAGCGGGCGTCGGCGCGAGCATCGTAGTCCCGATCCTGCTGCAGAGCTATATGTTCTCTTACAACGGAACATCTCTCGACATTGCTAAATCCTATTCCCATTGGAGAATACTCTCGATCGTCTTTGCTCTGGTCACAGCGTTCGGTATCATACTTGAGTATTTCTTCACGAGAGAGCGGATCACCGAGGAGACCATGGATCTTCCGCAGGCAGCGAAGACCATCCCAATGAAGACACATATAAAAGCCTGCACACAGGACAAGTACTGGTGGATGGTGATCCTCTTCGTGCTCTTCTTCCAGATGGGCCAGCTGGTCAAGAACACCTCCATGAGCTTTTATGTGCGCTGGATGTTCGACAGTGTCCTTACCGCGGCGGATCCCGAGAGCGCTTCCGGCGCCCTGATGAGCACGCTGGGCCTGATCGGAGGCCTTCCCTCCGCGGTCGGCATGGTCATCGCATGGCCCCTGGCCAATAAGCTGGGAAAGAAGCGCGCGATCGTCATAGGCCTGATCTTCTCCCTTCTGGGCGGCATCACGGCCTTCATGGGCGTACACAATTTCAAGCTGGTCTGCGCCGGCGTCGTGCTCAAGCAGGTCGGCATCATTCCCGCGCAGTTCGTCATGCTGGCGGTCGTCTCTGACGTCCTGGATCACCTGGAGGCCGGGAACGGATTCCGCAGCGACGGTTTTACAATGTCCATCTACGGCTCCATCATGGTGGGGCTTCTCGGATTAGCGGTAGGTATCGTCAGCGGGCTCCTCGGCGTGACAGGTTATGACGCCGCCCTTCCCAAGCAGCCCGTGTCAGCGGAAAACGCGCTGATCTTCGTTTATCTCGCGATGGATATGATCACGTTCGCGGTCTCCATCGTTCTGCTGTGGAGAATGGATGTGGAGAAATACGCGGCTGAGGATCAGCAGAAGATCAAAGAGTATAAGGAGAGGACGGCTTCGAGTGACGATCACTAAGGCCGACCGCAGGCCCGTCCTGTGATCGGCTTTCAACCGC
>CAMOXN010000205.1 GCA_946629175.1 uncultured Lachnospiraceae bacterium
CGCAAGGCCCGGGCTGCGGTCGCGGGTGCGACCACCAGCCCGGGCCTGCCGGTCGCGGATGCGATCACAGCCCGGGCCTGCCGGTCGCACGACCAAAACGGGACCACCGGGATATTGCCCGGTGGTCCCGCGATTGGTATGCGCGCCATGGGCGCGCTCTAACGCTGTTATCAGAATCGGAAATCCCTGCTGTCAGTCGTGCGGATCTCTTCGATATGCTGCGCGCAGATCTCACGGACCTTTTCTTTCGGGATCTTTTCAAGTTCCTTGCGGATCAGCTCCCAGCCGATCTCCTGCGTCTCAGGCGAAGCATAATCCACGAGGAATTCAGCCAGGGTCATGAGCGCATTGGGGTGGCAGCAGTTCAGGATCTGTCCGCTCTTGCACAGGCTCATGAAGCGGTCGCCTGTCCGGCCTTCACGGTAGCAGGCCGTGCAGAAGGACGGGACGTGATCGTTCTCCATCAGCCACCTTATCACTTCGTCGAGCGTCCTCTGGTCGCTGACATCGAACTGCTCGGTCTCTGTCGGCCGGATCTCCTCGGTATAGCCGCCAACGGAAGTCCTGGAAGCTCCGCTGATCTGCGAGATGCCCATCTGCAGCGCCTTTTCCCTGACGTTCTGGCCCTCTCGGGTGGAGATGATCATGCCGGTATAGGGCACCGCCAGGCGGATGCAGGCGATGATCTTGAGGAAGGTCTCGTCGTCGATCCCGCCGTCGAACTCGTTCGGGTCGATGTCGTCCGCGCGCTTCACTCTGGGGACGCTGATCGTGTGCGGGCCGACGCCGTGAACAGCTTCCAGGTGCTCCGCGTGCATGATGAGGCCTGCGAACTCATATTTGTACAGCTCAAGCCCGAACAGAACGCCCAGACCCACGTCGTCGATACCACCTTCCATCGCGCGGTCCATAGCTTCCGTGTGGTAGTTATAGTCGTGCTTGGGACCCGTGGGATGGAGATGTTCGTAGCTCTTCTTATGGTAAGTCTCCTGGAAGAGGATATAGGTGCCGATCCCGGCCTCCTTGAGCTTCCGGTAATTCTCCACCGTTGTCGCCGCGATATTGACATTGACTCTGCGGATGTCGCCGTTCTTGTGATGGACACTGTAGATCGTCTTGATACAGTCCAAAATATACTCGATCGGATTGTTCACCGGATCCTCTCCGGATTCGATCGCCAGCCTTTTGTGGCCCATATCCTGCAGCGCGATCACTTCCGCGCGGATTTCTTCCTGCGTCAGTTTCTTGCGCGGGATGGTCTTGTTCTTGAGGTGGTAGGGACAGTATAGGCAGCCGTTGACGCAGTAGTTCGACAGATACAGAGGGGCGAACAGCACGATCCGGTTCCCGTAATACGCCTGCTTGATCTCTCCGGCGATCTCGAACATTTTCTGAATGCGCTCCGGATCCTCGCATGCGAGCAGCACCGAAGCCTCGCGGTGGGTGAGCGCGGTCCCGTGTTCCGCAGCCGTAAGATTGCCCGGCCTCGCCTTCTCTAAGATCGCGTCGATCAGTTCAAAATTGTTCTTGTTGGCCTCCGCGTAGGCGAGGGTCTCCCGAATCTCGGCGTCGTTGATGAACTCATCCGCGATCAGGGATTTGGGATCGTATTTGTACGTTGTGCTCATTTCTATTTCCTTTCTTCTTTCATAGGGCGAAGTTCAGGGAATGATTCCCTTCATGCGGTGGCGCATGAAGCCCATGCGTCACGATCATAAAAAAGCCACACCCGAAAGGGCATGGCATAATAAGCACACTAATAAATCCGGCATCACTCCCAGACCGGTCAGGCGTACCTTTCCGTGTGGGGCGTCCCAAATCAATAAAGTCCTTGCCATCAGCGGACGAGCCGCTTCCTCTCAGGTGATTTCCACTATACATTGCGGCAGAGTACTTGTCAATGAAGCCTTTCGCTTGCGCGACCGCAGCCCGGGCCTGCCGGTCGCGCAAGCGATCACAGCCCGGGCCTGCCGGTCGCGATCACCGCTCCCGTGATCAGCAGCCAGCCGGCGATCCAGTATGCCCACAACAGCATATTGGTCGTCCCGTAGATCTCCAGAATGCCCCGCATGATGCTGCCGATCGTCAGCGCCGCGATCCCCGCATGATACAGGCTGCGGGAAATAGTGCCGGGAAAGCGCCACTGTTTCAAAAGCCCCGCGGAAAATGCGAGGAAGGGCAGTGCCCCGCCCGCGAGCGGTATGGCAAACGCGTAGATCATAGGGTAGGAATAAACTTCATGACTGAAGATCTCATAGACAGCCCCGAACAGAGCGCAGAACAGAGCCGCCGCCAGGTAATTGACGGAAATTCTCACTGCAAGGTCTCTGCTGTTATCCGATGTATACAATGTCGCTCACGCTCCTTTCTTTGATCCTGTTCCCGCTGGTCGTCGGGTTGTTGATAACATTGCCGTTAAATACCATGGAGGACGAACCTCCGCCATCCAGGTTGTATGCGGTCTCAGCGCCGAGCCGCGACATGAACTCCGCCAGCTGATAGAGGGAGAGCCCCTCGCTCTCATCCGTCCGCCCGTCCGAAACGACGAACACATAGTGCAGGTCGTCGATCACGCCGATCGCCGTCCGCGGATTGCTGCTTTTGGCCTTCCCGACCTCCTCACCTGCCGTGACGGAGACCTCGCTGTCCGTCACCAGCGCCGGCCCGAAGGAGAGGATCTGCACCGCCCCTCTGTCCAGAAGCTCCTGCGCCGTCACTTCATCCTCGGTGATGATCTCGAAGCTGCCATCCTCATAAATGACAAGATCTTCCTGCCCCCGCTCCGCGATATCTCTGTATAGAACACCGTTCCTCAGGACATATCCGCTTTCCTGCGACCCGTAGTAATCCCCGTTTATTGCCAAAATAGCGCCGTTCTCCACTGCCATCTCAGACGTCTTCTCTGTTACGTTCCTGCCGTATGCGTTTTGTGCCAGGGCCGTCTGAAGATATTCGGGCGAGGAGAGCGTGATATCCGCGACGTAGATCGAGGTGTCGTA
>CAMOXN010000206.1 GCA_946629175.1 uncultured Lachnospiraceae bacterium
CCGGACGTGCAGGAGGAGATCGCTGTCTGTGACGACGATCTTCTGGACCGCTATCTGGAAGGAGAGCCGGTCGGCATCGATGAGATCCGGAAGCTCACCGCGGGGAGAAAGCTCTTCCCGGTCCTTTTCGGCGCGGCGCTCCGCGAGCAGGGCGTGGCGGAGCTACTGGAGGCGCTGGATCTGATGATCGACCCGCCCTGTTACGGAGATGAGTTCGGCGCGAGAGTCTTCAAGATCACAAGGGACGGAGGTGCAAGGCTCACCTGGATGAAGCTGACCGGCGGTTCGCTCAAGGTCAAGACGCCCATGCCGGACTGCACGGATGACAAGGGAAATCCCGAGAAGATCGAGCAGATCCGCCTGTATTCCGGGTCGAAGTTCGAGCCCCGGCAGGAGGCACAGGCGGGTGAAGTCTGCGCGGTGACAGGCCTCACAAGGACCCGCGTGGGACAGGGGATCGGCGCTGAGTCAGGAGGGGAGGAGGAGCTGCTGCAGCCGGTGCTCCGCTGTGCCGTGATCCTTCCGCCGGGAGAGGATCTTTTCAAGGCGTACAGGAATCTCTGTATTCTGGAAGAGGAAGATCCGACCCTGCATCTCTTCTACGATGAGGAGAAAAAAGAGATCACAGCCCAGATCATGGGACAGGTACAGAAAGAGATCCTGCAGCGCATGATCCGGGAGAGGCTGGGCCTTAACGTGTCCTTCGGAGACCCCTCGATCATCTACAAGGAGACGATCGCCAGGGCGGCAGAGGGCGTCGGCCATTTTGAGCCGCTTCGCCACTACGCGGAAGTGCATCTGCTCCTGGAGCCTGGCGTACCAGGCAGCGGACTGGTCTTTGAGAACCGCTGCAGGGCGGACGTGCTGGCAATCAACTGGCAGCGCCTGATCATGACGCATTTAGAAGAAAAGCGGCACCGCGGCGTGCTCACGGGCGCGGAGCTCACGGATATGAAAATATCGCTGCTCACGGGAAAAGCGCACTTAAAGCACACAGAGGGCGGTGATTTCCGGCAGGCGACCTACCGGGCTGTGCGGCAGGGCCTCATGATGACGGAGAGTGTCCTTCTGGAGCCCTATTACAATTTCCGGCTGGAGATCCCGCAGGAATCTCTCGGCAGGGCGCTGACGGACCTGCAGCAGATGGGCGCGAACTTCACACAGCCGGACCTTGAGGAGGGCCGCTCCGTGATCACGGGCAGCGCGCCGGTCTCCAGGATCGGCAACTACGCGGAGTCCCTGGCGGCCTATACCCGCGGAGAGGGACAGATCACCTGCACACTCAAGGGATACGCGCCCTGCGTGAACGCGGAGGAGGTAATCGCGGCCTCGGGATACGACCCGGAACTGGATCTCAGGAACCCGACGGGGTCAGTATTTTGCTCGCATGGGGCAGGCACGCCCGTTCCCTGGTATGAGGTCAGGGAGCGGATGCACGTAGACTCCGGATGGAGGGACCCTTCGGACGGTCCGAGGACCGGAAAGGCCATGCTGGGCTATGACGATGAATGGGACGGAGAAGAGTGGGACAGCGACAGCTGGTCTGATGACCTCGCCTACGGAGGCGCCGGCAGGACCGGACTGCGCGCCGGTGTCAAAAAAGAGGAAAAGCCATCTTCCTTCAGCGAACGGGAGGCGAGGTTCTTCGCGGAAGAGGAGGAACTGCGGCGGATCTTCGAGCGCACGTACGGGCCGATCAGGTCCCGATTCGGAGAGGATGCGGACCCGGATGGCGTCTTCGGGAGCGATGCCGGACGAGGCGGCCGTTCGGGAAGGGGCGGAAAGGGCTACGGGAAATATAAGAAAGCGGCGCGTGTGATCAGCGCGGAGCCGCCGGATCCCCGTTCTCATGCCGCGAAAAAGGTGTCGGAGAAGGAATACCTCCTGATCGACGGCTACAACATCATCTTCGCCTGGGAAGACCTGCGGGAACTTGCTCTTAAGGACATCATGGCGGCGCGTGACAAGCTGATCGACCTGATCGTGGACTTCGCGGGCTTTCGGAGGGAGCACGTGATCCTGGTCTTCGATGCCTACAAAGTGAGGGGAGGACGCGGGGAAGTGATCCGCGTCGGCGGCATCGACGTCATTTACACCAAAGAGGCGGAAACAGCGGACCTCTATATCGAGAAGGCTGCGCATGAACTCTCCAAAAAATACAAAGTGACCGTCGCGACGTCTGACGCCGTGGAGCAGGTGATCATCTATGGGGCCGGCGCCTACCGCATGTCCGCGCAGAACCTCCTGGAGGAGCTGGTGCTCACGAAGGGAATGATGCGCGAGCACTACGAGAAGAGGGAAGAGACGAGGCCGGGCGGTCTTTTGGCAGGTATGAGCGAGGAGACGGCGGAGGCGCTGCGGAAGCATTTGGAGGAAATGGAGGAATGAGCCGCTGAGAGCTGCGGAAGTATTTGGAGGAAATGGACCAGTGATGCTTCCGTCTCCGAAAATGTAAAGGTATTTCGCTTTCTTTTTAGCGGGAAATGAATTACAATGAGTCTATAGATGGGCGTGATCATCTTAGACTCGGAATGACGAATGATCACAAAAGGGTATTTCAAAACTTTGATTGGCTGATAAGGCCGGAAAGGGGTCATTTATGGTTAAACTTTTTGTATGTGAGAAGTGCGGAAGCATGGTGCTCAAGCTCAACGCGAAGGGATGTTCTCCTTCCTGCTGCGGCTCTCCGATGAAAGAGATCGAGCCCGGCACGACGGATGCGGCGAGAGAGAAACACGTTCCCGCAGTTACTGTTGACGGCGATACCGTAACTGTTCAGGTCGGTTCTGTCGCGCATCCCATGATGGATGCCCACTACATCCAGTTCATCATCCTCGAGACCAAGAGCGGCTTCCAGTATGCTGAGCTTCAGCCCGGTCAGGAGCCCAAGGCTGTCTTCAAGGCTGCGGATCCGGTAGCGGCTTATGAGTATTGCAACCTGCACGGATTCTGGAAAGCGGATATCTGACAGGTCCTGCGGAGGTCCCGGA
>CAMOXN010000207.1 GCA_946629175.1 uncultured Lachnospiraceae bacterium
TTCAAAAAAGTTGAACGGGGGACGCTTCCCCGTTCAAATCAAAGCGGCAGGTCGGGGGCACCACTTCCCGCCGCTATATAAAAGTAATGCAGCACATAAGATCAAAGGAGGATCAAAATGAAGATTGCATTGACGATCGCCGGAAGCGACTCCGGCGGAGGCGCCGGAATCCAGGCTGATATCAAGACAATGATCACGAACGGTGTTTTTGCCACCTGCGCGATCACTGCCCTGACAGCCCAGAATACGACCGGCGTTACAGGAATCTATGAAGTCACGGACGAGTTCCTCGGACAGCAGCTTGACGCGGTATTCACCGATCTCTATCCTGACGCCGTGAAGATCGGCATGGTCTCTTCCTCGGCGCTCATCGCGATGATCGCGAAGAAGCTCAGGCAGTACAATGCCCGCAACATTGTCGTCGACCCTGTCATGGTCGCCACGAGCGGCGCCAAACTGATCAGCGACGACGCCATCAAGACCCTTACCGACGAACTTCTCCCGCTCGCGACCGTTCTGACCCCCAATATCCCTGAGGCGGAGGTCCTTACCGGAATGAAGATCGTCGATGAGGACGGGATGATCGCCGCCGCAAAGCTGATTTCGTCAAAATACAGCTGCAGCGTCCTCGTAAAGGGCGGCCACCAGGTCAACGACGCCAACGATCTCCTCTATCGTGACGGGACCCCTGTCTGGTTCTACGGAAAGCGGATCGACAACCCCAACACGCACGGCACGGGCTGCACGCTTTCGAGCGCCATTGCCTCCAACCTCGCGAAAGGTTTTGACCTCGAGACCTCGGTAAGGCGCGCCAAGGCCTACATCTCGGGCGCACTCGCTGCCATGCTGGATCTCGGCTCGGGAAGCGGCCCCATGGACCACGGCTTCGCGCTGAGCGGCCCGTTCATAGAGGAGGCGGATAAGGAGGCTGATAAAGCGGCAGCTGAGGTGACTGATAAGGCTGCAGTTGAGGTGACTGATAAGGCTGCAGCTAAGGGCGCTGATGAGGCGACTGATAGGGAGGCGGGTGCGTGATGGAAGAACACAGGACCGGCCTGTTTGAGAACGGACTCATCTGGTTCGGAGCCGGCGTCTCGATCGCCGAGATCCTGACCGGAACTTACTTTGCATCCCTCGGGTTCGGAAGGGGCCTTCTGGCCATCCTGCTCGGCCACGTGATCGGCTGCCTTATGTTCTTCGCGGCCGGCGTGATCGGCGGCGTGACGCGAAGGAGCGCCATGGAGACCACCAAAATGAGCTTCGGAATGAGGGGCAGTCTCTTTTTTGCCGCGATGAACGTGATCCAGCTCCTGGGCTGGACCGCCATCATGATCTATGACGGCGCGCTCGCGGCGCAGGGCGTCCTGTCGGTCGGACACCCCTTCTGGTGCGTTGTGATCGGCGGTCTCATCATCGTGTGGATCCTGATCGGGATCACAAATCTGGGTAAGCTGAATACGGTCGCCATGGCGGCGCTCTTCGTGCTGACTGTGGTGCTGTGCACTGTCATCTTCAGGAACGGGACGGTGGTCGTCGGGACTGACGACAGCCTCACTTTCGGCGCCGCGGTGGAGCTCGCCGTCGCGATGCCCCTCTCATGGCTGCCCCTCGTCAGCGACTATACCAGGGAAGCGGCAGAACCCGTAAAGGCGTCGGCGGTCAGCGCGGTCGTGTACGGCCTCATCTCCACATGGATGTACGTGATCGGCATGGGCGCCGCCATTTTCACCGGCGAGTACGACATCGCGCAGATCATGCTGAAGGCGGGCCTCGGGATCGTAGGGCTCCTGATCATCGTTCTGTCGACGGTGACAACGACCTTCCTCGACGCGTTCTCGGCAGGCATTTCTAGCGAGACGATCTGGAGCGGGTTCAACGGGAAATATGTCGCTATTTTCGCGGCCGTTCTGGGCACCGCGGGCGCGATCCTGTTCCCCATGGACGACATCACCGATTTCCTGTACCTGATCGGTTCCGTGTTCGCGCCGATGATCGCGATCCAGATCGCGGACTTCTTCATCCTCAAGCGGGATGTGTCCGCGAAAACGCTCTGCGTTCCCAACCTTCTCGTGTGGGTCGCGGGCTTTATCGCCTACCGGCTCCTCATGAATGTCGACACACCGGTCGGCTACACGCTGGTGGATATGGTCATTACGATCGCGCTGTGCGTGGCGGCGGCGAAAGTGACCGGAGAGAACGGGTGACGGCCCTGCGCGGGCCGGCGCAGATGCCGCGATAGAATGCCGGGCCGCCCGCGGCCGGCGCAATGTGAAAGGGTGACGGCCTTGCGCGGGCCGGCGCAATGTAAAAGGGTGAAAACAGTGATAAAAGGTGTGATTTTCGATCTGGACGGCGTGATCCTCGACTCCCTGCTGATCTGGGAAGACCTGGGAGCGCGATACCTCAGAAGACACGGCATTGAGCCCGAAGAGGGACTGAACAAGATCCTCTTTCCGATGAGCATGGAACAGGGCGCGGAGTATCTCACAGGGCACTATCCGCTCAGAGCTTCCTCCTTAGAAGTCGTATCGGGTCTTCGGGAGATGCTGAGGGATTACTATTTTGACGAAGTTCGGGCCAAAGAAGGCGCGCGGGAACTCCTGGAAGATCTGTCAGCGCGCGGCATCCGCATCACGGCGGCGACTTCAAGCCCCCGCGAACACGTGACGCGGGCGCTCGCCCGGAACGGGCTCCTCCCCTTCTTCGAGAAGATCTTCACGACATCCGAGATGGGAACGAGCAAGCATGCGCCGGACATCTATAACGCGGCGGCCGCCTTCATGGGGACGCAGCCCTCAGAGACCGCCGTGTTCGAAGATTCCCTTTACGCCTTAAAAACAGCGAAGGCCGCAGGATATGCGGCCTTCGGGGTATTCGATATGCTCGGCGAACCCGATCAGGACGGGATGCGCCGCACTGCTGATGTGTATGTCACGCGGCTGTCGGAAGCCGTGGGTCGTGTGAATTGAATAATTCTGTGAAATTGGC
>CAMOXN010000208.1 GCA_946629175.1 uncultured Lachnospiraceae bacterium
GCGGAGGCGGAGGAACTGTTCGAGACGATGTGGAAACAAACAGATACAGTCTGGTAAGTACAGTATAAAGAGTCGTTTCAGAAGAGTTCAAATACGGAGGAGTTCATAGTAAGGAGGAGTCCAAATGCAGTTAGGAATTCGTCTGCACGATATTCACACAGGCCTGGGCCCGGAATTCCAGACGATGGAAAAGCGGGCGCAGACGGCGAGGGAAGAGGGATTTACCTGTGTACACCTCGCTTATTCGAAAGTCGTAAAGGGGTACACTTTTGATGACTGCGCATTGACGGAAGGGTTGGCAAAATATACCAGGCGGGTATTTGATTCTCAGGGCCTCGACGTGGCTGTCCTGGGCTGCTACCTGAACCTGGCACATCCGGATCCGGAGAAACTCGCGGAAATACAGAGCCGCTATTACGGGCATCTGCGCGTGGCGTCCCTGCTCGGCGCCTCCGTGGTCGGAACAGAGACCGGCGCGCCGAACGCCCAGTATAAGATGGATGCCAACACCCATTCGGAGGAGGCGCTCGACACTTTCATCCGCGGCCTTGCGCCTGTCGTGGAGAGAGCTGAGAAATACGGCGTGACAATGGCGATCGAGCCCGTCTGGAAACATATCGTGTACAGCCCCGATCGGGCAGTGCAGGTGCTGGAAGCTATTAAGAGCCCCAACCTCCGGATCATCTTCGACCCGGTCAACCTCCTTTATCCCGGAAATCTCGACAGCAGGGATATAGTGATCGGCGATGCCATTGAAAAGCTCGGCGACCGCATCGCTGTCGTTCATCTAAAGGACTGCGTCCTTAACGGGGACGACCTGAAGAGCATCGCGGCCGGCACCGGCGTCATGGATTACAGGGAGATCCTGCGCTTCATGAAGGACAGGAAGCCGTATATCCAGGCGACGATGGAGAACACCACGGATGAGAACGCGGTGAGCGCGAGGACATATATTCAGGAGCTGTACGACAGCATTTAACGACAGCCTTTGACGGAGTCGGTATTTTGGATCATAAGGAGGCAGGATATGGTTCACTATAACCCGCTGACCGCCGGGAACAGCGGACAGAAATTTATTACTTTCGGCGAGATCATGCTCCGCCTTACACCTCCCAACTACGGGAAGATCCGCGTCTCGAATACTTTCGAGGCGAGTTACGGCGGCAGTGAGGCCAATATCGCGCTTGCGCTCGCCAACCTCAATGTAGACAGCACTTTCTTTACGGTCGTGCCGAACAACTCGCTCGGCAAGAGCGCGGTCCGCATGCTGCGGAGCAACGACGTGCACTGCACACCGGTCATCCTCTCTTCCAGGGAAGAGACGCCCACCCACAGGCTGGGCACCTATTATCTGGAGACCGGCTACGGGATCCGCCCCAGCAAGGTCACCTATGACCGCAAACACAGCGCGATCACGGAGTATGACTTCTCGCAGATCGATCCGAAAGCCCTTCTTGAGGGATACGACTGGCTGCACCTGAGCGGTATCACACCTGCCCTCAGCGAGAGCTGCGCGGATTTCACCCTGAAGCTGATGCATGCTGCCAAGGAGATGGGGCTCACGGTGAGCTTCGACGGCAACTTCCGGAGCCTTCTGTGGACCTGGGAGGAGGCGCGCGACTACTGCACGAAGTGCCTCCCTTACGTGGACGTGCTCTTCGGGATCGAGCCCTATCACCTCTACAGGGATGACAGCGACCCTTCAAAGGGAGACGTCAAGGACGGGATCCCGTTCCAGCCCTCCTATGAGCAGCAGGACGAGGTCTTTCAGGCATTCGTGTCCAGATATCCCAATATCCGCTGCATCGCGAGGCATGTGCGCTACGCGCACTCCGGCAGCGAGAACAGCCTCAAGGCGTATATGTGGTATAAAGGGCATACCTTTGAGAGCCGCCTGTTCACCTTCAACATCCTGGACAGGGTCGGCGGCGGCGATGCCTTCGCCAGCGGCCTGATCTACGCGTATATGCACGATTTCAGACCCATGGACATGGTGAACTTCGCGGTGGCGTCGAGCGCGATCAAACACACGATCCACGGCGACGGGAACATCACGGATGACGTGGACAGCATCATCAACCTCATGAACATGAATTACGATATCAAGCGCTGATGCCGTTTATAGAAAAACGGGTCATAAAAGAAAGCTGAAAGGGGGTGTCGCACTAAGAAATGATTCTTAGGGCGGCGCCCTTTTCCACACACCGGACCGCTGATCATGACCCCATTTCCCAGACCGCCATTCCCCATCAACTCTTTGGCATATGACAGAGCATAAGATAAAAGCTGCCGCGCGGTACTGCAAAACTGCCGTACAGGTGTAGCAAAATAGTGATTGGATTGTTAATTATTTTGATCAATAGCAAATATATGCTATCTGCATTGGTGAAAAGTTATAAATTACTTTCATTTTGAATTCGCATATTGTATAATTTATTTAACTAGCCACATGCAACATAGGAAATGTTGACGGACAGTAAGGGCAGGAAAGGGAGGTAAGAATGTTCTTCAGTAATGTCGGTATAGCCGAGAAGTACAACTATCTGGAAGAAAAATTCACGGTCGCCTACAGGTGGCTCGCGCAGACCAATATCAAGGATCTGCCGGAAGGCTTCTATCCTCTGATGGGAGACGATGTCATCGCGGGTGTACAGGAGTACACGACTTCGCCCAAGGAGGAGCGGAGATTCGAGACGCATGACAAGTATTTTGACATTCAGTACATGGTCACAGGGGATGAGATGTTCGGCGTATGCAAGAGAGACGGGTTAAAGGAGATCGAGAGGATCGATGAGAACGACGTCGTCTTTTATGAGGAGCCCGAGCTGTCCGGAGAGGTGCTGTTAAGAGAAGGGGATCTTATCGTCGTCGCTCCGGAGGACGCGCACAAGCCCCGCTGCGCGGCGGGAAAACCGGCGCCGGTCAAGAAGGTAGTAGTGAAGGTGAAGATCTGAAGCGAAGATCAGAAGTGAAGATCCGAAG
>CAMOXN010000209.1 GCA_946629175.1 uncultured Lachnospiraceae bacterium
ACCTTGGACTCTTTTTTGTTCTCTAACAGATACTCTCCCAAAAGGCATCCGGCCTTGTAGTTGTCAGAAACGATCGTGCAGTCCGCAAGTGACTCATCCGAGACGGATGAATCCACTACTATGATCCTGACGCCCTTGTCATGCGCTTTTCCCAGCACCTCCGTAAGGCCGTCCGCTTCGACCGGCGTGAGGATGAGGACGCTGATCCCCATTTCCAGCATCATTTCGATCTGCTCCCGCTGCCTTTTGACGCTCAGCGCCGGGTCCCTCAGAATGAGCCTGTCCCCTTCCGCTTCCACGCGGTGGCTGATCTGCTCGTTCAGGATCTCATAGAACTCGTTGTTCATGGTCATGTAGCTCGCGCCGATCAGATGGGACTTCTCTTTCTGGTTGGTAGAGATATCCGGTTGAAAGATCAGATTGCCCGCAATGAACAGCGCCGCCGCACCGACAAGCATCGCCATGATCAGTTTGTACGTTGACTGATAGGTTATTTTCATTTGTCCCGCCGTCTCCTTGTCCCGTCGTCTCCCTGTCCGCGGACGTTTCAGAAGAGCTGCTCCAGCGCCTCCGCGATCCCGTCATGGTCATTGTCCGCCGTGTGGAGCGGGAATCTCCGGAGGATCTCCTCCGGCGCATTTCCCATCACGCAGCTTATGCCCGCTGCTTCGAGCATCCCGACATCATTGTAATTGTCCCCGAATGCGATCGTCTCCTGCGGCGTGATCCCCAGATGCGCGCAGTACCGCTCAAGCGCATCTGCCTTCGAAATGCCTTTCGCCATGATCTCAAGGAGGATGTCGCTGGACTTGACTGCTTCCACTTCCGGAAAATTCTTCTTTACTTCCTTCTCGATCTCGAGAATAGTCCCCGGCGCACAGATGCACAGGAACTTGTTGACGCCCGCGCCCGGCGCAAGGTCCTCTACGGTCCCCTCCCGGGACTGCGCCTCCACGATCCGCTCCTCTCTCGCGATCCGGGGATCGCTCCTGTCCGGTGAGATCCAGTCGTCGGCGGAGTAGATGCACCAGCTCATGTCGAATCTTATGTCGGAACGCTTTTTTTCGATGAAAAAGCGCTCGATCCCGGCCGCCAGTTCTCTCGGGATCTGCCGGTTGTAGAGGACATTTCTGTCCTCGTCCATGATCAGCGCGCCGCTGTACGCGATCAGCGCGCTCCGAAAGCCGTTCCTTTTCATGATCGGGTAGATCCCGGAAGGGCTTCGCGCGGACACGATGACAAAGGGAATGTCCATCTCCCCGAGCTTCCTGATCCATTCCGCTGTCCTCGGCGTCACGCGATGCGCCGAGTTCAGAAGAGTCCCGTCCACATCACTGAAAACGGCTCTGATCCTGCTTTTTTCACCCATACTGTCCTCCCCGGTCATAAGGGCCTTCTCCTGTGCGGACCGTTTACTTTAACAAACCATTTTTAGAATACTCATTAACCGCTTTATCGTCAATTAAAAAGAGACAGGGGACGACCGGCAGGCCCGGGCTGTGATCGCGTGCCGACCGGCAGGCCCGGGCTGTGATCGCGCGCCGACCGGCAGGCCCGGGCTGTGATCGCGGGCAATCTGTGTTATACTGTTAACAGCCCGCTTAAAAAGGCTAAATATTGGATAAAGAAAGGGAAAGACATCAATGAAGAAAGACATCACAGCAGAAGATTTACAGAGATTTGGGACGCAGTTCGACGAGAGCAGAATCAACACGGTAGCCATGAACGCCGTCGCGCAGGCAGGTGTCCTGGGCGCCGCGAGGAATTACGCGGTGGAGCAGAACAACCCTTTCTCCTTCAGCATTGAAGTGGAGTCGGGGAAGGTATGCAACCAGAAGCAGTCCGGCAGGTGCTGGATGTTCGCCGCCCTCAATGTCATGCGCCTCGATCTGATGGCGAAGCTGAACCTCGAGAACATGGAGCTGTCCCAGAACTATCCCCTGTTCTATGACAAGCTGGAAAAAGCCAATTACTTTCTGGAGAACATGCTGGAGACGCTGGATGAGCCGAGGGACGGCCGCGTGGTGAGCTTTCTTCTGAAGGATCCCATGGGAGACGGCGGGCAGTGGGATATGTTCCGCAGCCTTGTGGCAAAATACGGCGTCGTCCCCAAGGATCTGATGCCGGAAACAGCCGCATCTTCCGCAACTGTCGAACTGCGCAAGTTCCTGACGACTAAGCTCAGGGGGTATGCCTGCGAGCTGCGCACCGCGCATGCACAGGGGGAAGACCTCGAAGCCCTGCGGGCGCGCAAAGACAGGATGATGGAGACGATCTACCGGATGCTCTGTATCGCGCTAGGCAAGCCGCCTGTCGTCGTGAACTGGGAGACCAGGGACAAAGATAAGAAATTCATCCGGATCCGCGATCTCACTCCGCAGGAATTCTTCCGGCAGTATATCGGCTGGAACCTGGATGATATGGTCACCGTGATCAACGCCCCCACGAAAGACAAGCCCTACGGCCGCACGTATACGGTCAAGTATCTCGGAAATGTGCGCGGCGGAGCGTATCCGGTCAAGTACCTCAACCTTCCCATGGATGACCTGAGAGACCTGACGATCCGCCAGCTCATGGACGGGCGCCCTGTGTGGTTCGGCAGCGACGTCGGCCAGTTCTCAGACCGGAAAGCAGGCTACCTGACGACGGACGCTTATGCGGTCGGCGAACTCTTCTCCACAGATTTCCCCATGACCAAGGAGCAGCGGCTCGATTACGGCGAGAGCCTCATGACGCACGCGATGGTGATCACCGGCGTCGACCTCGACGATAACGGCAGACCGATCCGCTGGAAGGTGGAGAACAGCTGGGGCAAGGACCGCGGCAGGGACGGCTATTACGTGATGAACGACGAGTGGTTCGGGGAGTTCTCCTACCAGATCCTTCTCGACCGCAAGTACTTCTCACCCGAGCAGGCAGCGGCCTTTGACACCGAGCCCATCGTGCTGCACCCGTGGGACCCGATGGGGAGCCT
>CAMOXN010000210.1 GCA_946629175.1 uncultured Lachnospiraceae bacterium
TCTACCCCTGCAGCTCCTCCACCAACTCCTGCAGCTCAATATACCGCTCGATCTTCTCCTCCAGCTCCGCGTCAACCTTCTGCTTTTCCTCCGAAAGCGCCTGAAGCTTCACATAGTCCGAAGTGATCCCAGCCATTTCCTCCTCGAGCTTCTGAGATCTCTCCGTCAACTCGTCGATCACACCCTCAATGGTGTCGTACTCCCTCTGCTGTGAGAAAGTTAGCTTCTTACGGGTCTCCGGCGCCCTGTATTTTTTGCCTTTCTTAGCCGGCTCCGTGCCCGAAGGCTCAGCGCCTGAAGCCCCGGCATTCGCCCCGGCGCTCGCGCCTGAAGCTCCCGCGCCAGCGTCGCGTCCGTCTCCGGCAAACTCCGACATCCCTTCTTTCCTCGCCAAATACTCCTCGTACCCGCCCTCGCTCTGGTGCAGCAGGCCGTCCCCCTCGAAGCTGAAGATCCGGTTGACCACCCTGTCCAGGAAATACCGGTCGTGCGATACCACGATCACAATCCCGGCGAAGTGGTCCAAATAGTCCTCCAGGATCTGCAGCGTCTGGATGTCCAAATCGTTGGTCGGTTCGTCCAGGATCAGCACGTTGGGCGCCTCCATCAGCACCCGCAGCAGATACAGCCGCCGCTTCTCGCCGCCCGACAGCTTGGCGATCGGCGTGTACTGCTTGCTCTTAATGAACAGGAACCGCTCGCACATCGCCGAAGCCGTGATCAGCCCGTCCGCCGTCCGCACGTACTCGCCGTGGTCTTTCACCATCTCGATCACAGTCCCCGAGTCCGGCAGTTCCTCATTTTCCTGGCCAAAATAGCTCATCCGAATAGTCTGTCCCGTCTCCACGGAGCCCGAATCCGGCGAGGTCTCCCCTGTCAAAATCTTGAGCAGCGTCGACTTCCCGCACCCGTTCGGCCCGATGATCCCAATTCTGTCATTCTTCAGGAAAGTATAAGAGAAATCCCGGAACAGACACTTGTCGCCATAGCTTTTAGAAAGATGGCTCACCTCAATCGTCTTGTTTCCCATCCTGGATGGAAGCGACTCCAGAAGCACATTCCTCTCCTCGGCGATCTTCTCCCGATCCCGCAGCGCCTCAAAGCGCCGAATGTGCGCCTTCTGCTTGGTCGACCTGGCCCGCGCCCCGCGCATCATCCACGCGAGATCCTGCTTGTACAGCGCCGCCATCTTCCGCTCCGCAGCCAGCGCGAAATCCAGCCGCTCCTGCTTGGTCTGCAGATACTTTTCATAATTTCCCGGATAACTGTAAACGTTTGCCCGATCGATCTCCCAAATCGTATTCGTCACCTCGTCCAGGAAATAACGGTCATGCGTGACCATCACGATCGCGCCCTTGTAACTCGCCAGCTGCTCCTGCAGCCACTCGATCATCTCGTGATCCAAATGGTTGGTGGGCTCATCAAGAATCAAAATATCGGCCGGCGTCAGCAAAGCCGCTGCCAGCGCTGCTCTCTTCCTCTGCCCGCCTGACAGAGTGTCCGGCATGACTGAAGGGTCCTCGATTCCTAGCTTCAACAGTGTTGCCGCCGCTTCGCCCTGCACATTCCAGAATTCCTGGTCCTGCGATATATTTTGAACGACATTCTCGAGTACGCTATGTTTTGCATCAAAAACCGGATTCTGCGGCAGATACGAGATCTTCAGCCCGTTCCGGCTGATGATCTTTCCCTCGTCCGGCTGCAGCGCGCCCGCGATGATCGCCAGCAGCGTCGACTTTCCCGTCCCGTTGATGCCGATCACGCCGATCCGGTCGTAATCCTCTATTCCCTGCGTCACATTCTGCAGCAGCACTGTATCTCCGAAGGAAATGCCGATTCCTTCCAGCGTCATGATGATCATATATTCTCTCCCGGGGATCAGCCCCCTCCCTTTATACTAGCGGTTGATTGTGCCCCCGCCGGGCAGGTGATATTTTCTTAATGTAGTGTGAACTACCCAGCGCCTACGCATAATGCTAAGAGGCGGGGGCTTCGTGCCGCTTACGCGGTCACAGGGCAGACACCTGCCCGCTGTCCCGTTTGACCGGGATTACTTTTCTTTCTTCTGCGGCTGGCACACAGGATATCCTTATAGGTCACAGCCTTCACTGTTCCATACAGATACCCGCAGTCCATTCCTTCCGGGAAGATCCGTTTGTCATATTTCCTTCCGGTATTGGCGGCTCCATTGATATCGGCGTTCATGACCTTTCCGTCATCCTGAAGGTACAGTCCCCTCTTCATCCTCTTTCCTGTGAAGGATGTGCTTTCCGCATCTCCGGTTCCGTATGTCGGGATATAGTCCCTGTTTCCGAAACAGGCTTTGGAGGTATAGCTCTCTTCCTGGAGGATGCCCCGGATCCCGTACCGCACACAGACCGTCTGCAGGATACGGCGGAACCTCGCAAAGGGGACCTGCACGAAGGACTGGTTGCAGGCCTTTATCGCTCCGCCCTTGACAACAATGGGTGTATTCCCCTTGTTGTCTGCCATGGATGCGAAGTTGTCAAGGCCCGGGTCCAGCATCATCACTCCAGCAGGCTCTCCGTCAGCACCGATGATATCTTTTTCCTTCGGGAGCAGGTCATCTTCCAGGATACCGTCATCCGTGACGATCTGGACCTGATATGCGCCGAAGTATGGGACGGCCCGCACCTCGATGAGTTTCTCTCCTGATCCGCGTTCTGCCTTTGAAGCATGCGGGAGCCTTGAAACATCAAGGCCGGGGCGCACCCTTTTCTTCCCTTCTTCAACAACGGCGTAAGGGAAGAAAAGTCTCCCGTCCTTAATGCTGCAGGCCAGGTTTGAAAAGACAGCGGTGCTCTTTCCCCCGGACTTCCTGTATCCCGGGATCCTCGGCTTCCCTGTATGGCCGGACGCATCAGTATAAGCTTTCCTGCTCTCGAAGTATCCATCCCACGCCTCACAGCAGTCGCTTATGGCGTTCTGGATGACATGGGA
>CAMOXN010000211.1 GCA_946629175.1 uncultured Lachnospiraceae bacterium
CTGACGACACCACCCGGAGAGAGCAAATGAGTGAAGTTATGACAAGTAATTGCTCCAGATCCCAGATGGATCTGGCAAAGCAGGCGAACAAGTATCTGCTGGAACATATGGACAGACATGTCACGATCAGGGAATTGTCGAGCCGGCTTCACGTGTCCCAGACACAGCTCAAGAACAGCTTCCGCAGCTACTTTGGAAATTCCGTATACAAATATGCCCGCTCCAGAAAACTGGAAAAGGCTGCAGACGAGCTGGCAGGAGGCGAACTGTCTATCATGGAGATCGCCGGAATGTGCGGGTATGAGAACTGCAGTAAATTTGCCGCAGCGTTCAAGGGGGAGTATGGAGTTTCCCCAAGCGATTACCGCAGGCAGAACAAAGCAGCCGGCGTGGAATGATCGTGCTGACGGAAACCAAGCATCCTGCAGGAAACCAAGCATCCTGCGGGAAACAAAACAGGCCGGCATAGCAAAACGAAATACTTACAGGGAAAAGCATAATGTTTCTGGAAATCAAACAGATCAGGAAAGCCTTCGGACAGGGTGACAACCGCGTGGAGGTGCTCCGGGGCATCGACCTCTCTCTGAACAAGGGAGAGATGTGTGTGCTCCTCGGGCCGTCGGGCTCCGGCAAGTCCACCCTTCTCAACATTATCGGAGGCATAGACAGCGCGGACACGGGCGAAATCGTTATCGATGGCGAGCCCATGTCCCATATGAGGGAAAGACAGCTGACAATGTACCGCAGAAGGCATCTGGGGTATATTTTTCAGATGTACAACCTGATCCCGAACCTTACAGTCCGCGAAAATATAGAGGTCGGCGCGTATCTGAGCGACAGGCCCCTGGATGTGGATGAACTGCTGAAACTCCTGGGACTTTGGGAGCATCGGGGCAAGGTGCCGAGCCAGCTCTCGGGCGGCCAGCAGCAGAGAACGGCGATCGGCCGCGCAGTCGTCAAGAATCCCGATATCCTGCTCTGCGACGAGCCGACCGGAGCGCTGGATTACAAGACGTCCAAGGAGATCCTTAAACTGATCGAGCAGGTGAACAGGACCTACGGGAATACGGTCATCATGGTCACGCACAACGACGCCATCAAATACATGGCGGATACGGTGGTGCGCCTCAGGGACGGGCAGATCCGCGACACGGTACACAACTCGGAGCGCGTGAGCGCGGAAGAACTCGAGTGGTAAGAACGGGACCGTCAATGCATGGACTTCAGGGATAACGGGACCGGCGCCCGCGCGCCTGCTCCCGTACAGGAATGGAAAGAAATGAAGAAAAATCCGCTGAACAGCAGGTTCGTCCGTGATCTCAGGGACGACCTGGGCAAGTATGTGGTGATCGCTCTTCTTTTGATCCTTACGATCGGATTTGTATCCGGCTTTATGGTGGCCGACGGCAGCATGATCAAGGCTTATAATGAGAGCTTCACCAAATATAACGTGGAGGACGGGAACTTCCGGACTCAGAAGAAGTTGAACAGGGCGCAGTGGAAATCCGTAGAGGGGCTGGGCTTATCTCTGTATGAGAATTTTTACAGGGAAGTCCGCCTGGAGAACGGCAGTACACTGCGCATTTTTCAAAATAGAGACAAGGTCGACCTCGCCTGCCTGATGGAAGGAGAATTTCCATCAGCGCCCGGTGAGATCGCTGTCGACAGAATGTACGCCGACAACAACGGGCTGAAAGTGGGCGACCGGATCCGCCCGGCCGCGCAGGACGGCGTCGGATCGGATGTGTCCGCAGCGGCTGCAGCGCAGGACGGCTGGCTCATCACAGGTCTGGTGGCGCTCTCCGACTACAGCACGATGTTCTCAGACAACAACGACACGATGTTCGACGCGCTGAAGTTCGGCGTCGCGGTCGTCTGCGAAGAGGAGTTCGGGGGATATCCCGAGAAAGAGCTGTATTTTGGCTACGCTTGGAAGTATGACGACCCGCCGGCGACGGAGGAGGAAGAGAACGACCGCGGCGAGGACCTCATGAAGGACCTCAGCAAAGAGGTAAAGCTGGAGGATTACATCCCCAGGTACGCCAATCAGGCGATCCGCTTTACGGGAGAGGATATGGGAAGCGACCGCGCGATGATGCAGCTGCTCCTGTATATCATGATCGGGATCATCGCCTTTGTGTTCGGGATCACGATCAGCAACACGATCAGCAAGGAGGCGCCGGTCATCGGCACGCTCCGCGCGATGGGGTTCTCGAAGGGAGAACTCGTGCGGCATTACATGGCGATGCCGCTGCTCGTGACGCTGGTCAGCGCTCTGATCGGCAACATTCTCGGCTATACGGTATTCAAAGAAGTGTGCGCAGCCATGTACTACAACAGCTACAGCCTCCCGACCTACGTGACGATCTGGAGCGCGGAGGCTTTTGTCCTGACGACTGTGATTCCCGTTCTGATCATGGCGGTGATCACCTGGGCGATCCTGCGCTACTCCCTTGGCCTTACGCCGCTTCAGTTCCTGAGGAGAGACCTGCGCCGCAGAAAGGTCAAAAGAGTGTTCCCGCTAAGTCCCCGGATCCCTTTCTTTGACAGGTTCCGGATCCGCGTGATCGCGCAGAACCTCCCCAATTACCTGATCCTGCTCATGGGGATTTTCTTCGCGAATATCCTGCTGATCTTCGGGCTCGCGCTCCCGCAGGCGCTCGAACACTATCAGGAGGTGTTAGAGGATAATATGCTGGCGGAGCGCCAGTATATTCTTGATATCCCGATCGACGCGATGGATGAGGATCACAAGCTGAGAGGCGCGCTCAAAATGATGGAGTTCGCTTCCGGCGTTGAAACGGAGAACGAGACAGCGGAAAAGTTCAGCGTCTATACGCTGCGGAGGCCTGTCGACGGGCCTTATAAATCAGAGGATGTCATGGTGTACGGCATCAAGGCGGACAGCCGCTATGTGAAGGGAATCCCGGCCTCCGGGAAGGGATCGGC
>CAMOXN010000212.1 GCA_946629175.1 uncultured Lachnospiraceae bacterium
GTCATTTGACCTCAGAGGTGAAATGACCCCGTTGCCCCCATCGCCGGTCATCTCACCGATCATTTGACCCCTGAGGTCACTTCGCTCGCCTTCATCTCTCCCGCATTCATCTCCTCAGCATCATCCGCCGGCTTCCACTTTCTGTTCCAGATCGCCCGCATCTCCTCATTTTTGGCATCCCGGAGCATGTAGAACGCGATCGCGGCCAATACTGCTGTTAATACAAGATTTATCATATCCTCCCGGTCAAAGCCGGAAGCAGTAATAATACCACTATCAGTTACTCCCGACGAACCTGCGATAGCAATAACATCATGCACCGTATGATAGAACATGCACGGCAAAATACTCCCTGTCCGCAGGTAAACAGCAGAAAAAATAACTCCGATACCGACAGCCGCGATCACCTGGAACAGTGTCCCCAGCGGATCAGCGCCGGAAAAAATGTTCATCGCATGGACCAGCCCGAAAATGATTCCCGAGACAAGTGCGGCGGTCCTGTATTTTTTCTGATCCTTCCACTGCCTCATCAAAGTACTCAGGATCACGCCCCGGAATACCAGTTCCTCTGACATTCCGGCTGCCAGCGAAACGGATATGATCTGTGCTGACAGCGGTTTAGGGGCGATCTGATATCCCGCCAGCGCGCTAAAGAGAAAAGAGAGTATAACAAACCCCAATTCAAAAAGGCCCAGGAGAAATCCCTTCGGCAGATCCCCTTTCAGCATTCCTTCAAACTCCGGCCTGAACCACCACTTATACACCAGCATCATAACTGCAATGCTGACAATGAGCCCGATGGGGCCGCTTATATGATCATTTCCGCTGATCACCAGCGAGAGCGGATAATTGACAACGAGCTCGATTATCTGCTGCAGAACGCTCCACAGAACGCACATCAATAGTGCCGCAACTACAGGTGCCTTTTCAACGAGCTTGTGCTGTCTCTTTTTTTGAATGCTCATTATTTATGCCTTCCTTCGACCCCTGGGGTGAAATGACCTAAATGACCCTTCCCATATAGTATTCATCGATGAATCTGCCATCCACCTTCATTGATTTTGGCCGCCGTCCTTCTATAACAAATCCGTACTTCTCATATAAACTCTTTGCGCCGGTATTCTCGCACTCGACCGTCAGTTCCAGACGTACTATGCCATTTTCTTTGGCCCAGTTTTCCAGGAGACGAAAGAATTCCGTTCCGATTCCTTGGTGCTGATATGCCCGGCGTATGCCGACAACAATGTATGCCGTATGCTTAATGCGGTTCAGTCTTCCCCGTTCTGCCCAGATATATCCTACGATTTCCCCGCTGTCACTTTCTGCAGCCAATAGGAGGTCCTGACCAGAAGCAGCCTCCTTGACAGTTGCCTTCAAGCGGGTCAGATCTGTTGTCCTGACCTGACGCTCGCCGGGCTCGTACAGCATGTAATCCGTTTCTTCGTCAAGCAGACACATCATCCGGTAGAAGTTCTCGACGTCGTCTTCTTTGATTTTTCTAATGACCATTTCATTTTCTCCGAAAACACTGGGAGTTCTTCGGTCATTTGACCTCTGAGGTGAAATGACCTCCGCTGTGTCCCTTTCAGGGGGCAAATGGGTCAAATGACCTCAGAGGTCAAATGACCCTGGCACCCCACGCCAGGGGCGCCACCGGCAAATGCCGACTATATCATTTTCTCACAGTATCTCCCGCTCCTCATCAACGATCTCCGCTTCGCAATTCTCTTCTACGAACCGCGAAATCTCCTCCATCAGGCTGTCCGCCATGGCATTGTGCGGCACGACCGCTGCCACGCCGATCACGATGGTCTGATGCGTGTCCTGTTCGTCAATCTCCGCTGCCGATACATGGAATTTGTTCTGCAGCTTAGCGATAAGGCTCTTGACGATCGCTCTTTTTCCTTTAAGGCTGTGCACCCACGGCGCATGCAGCCGGAAGATTATAGTTGCTACTCTCATATTATTCCTTTTCTTTTAATGTTTACGGTGAAGATCTCCCTCAATTACCGTTAAGTTAAGTCGGCTGCCTTTTATCGTCCGAGCTGACGTTCAAGGCAGGTACGTCGTCAGGAACAGCATCAGGGGGCCAAATGTCCGATGGTGTGGCCTTTGCCGGGGGCAAAAGGGTCATTTGAGCTCAGAGGTCAAATGACCCTCCAGCAGCTCCTCAAGTGACATGATCTCCCGGCAGCTTTCCGGCAAGCGAAAGCCGCGCGGCGGGGACTGCCAGCTATGGAGATAGCGGCTTTCCATACCGACGGAATCAGCCCCACGGATATCCGCGACCGGGTCGTTGCCGACCATCAGCACTTCGGAAGCCGTAAGCCCGGCCTGCGCGAGCGCCGCATTGAAGAAAGCGGGTGCAGGCTTTTTGGAGCCGAAGTCGGAGGAGAGGAAAATCCCGTCAAAAACTCCGTCCAACAGCCCAAGCCGCCTTAGTTCCGGTATGGTGAAACAGCTTTGGGCATTGGACAGCAGGTACATGCGTGCCCCTTGCCGGCGCAGCCCGCTCAGCGTTCTTTTCGCGCCTTTCATCAGACGCGGCCTGCGGCAGAAGGATAGCAGGCGGAACAGCACTGCCGTATCCTCGACCTGCGTCGCGGTAACGGGAACATCCTTCTCCTCAAACAGGCGCCGGAAGACATTTCGGAGCTCGATTTCCACGCCTTCTGCGCCAAGGGCCGGATGGGCCTCGGCGAGCATTTGGGTCTCTTCGGCGCATAGCGCCAGATAGCGCGTCCGGATCTCCGCGGCAGCGTACGGTGCCCCGCAGAGCGAGTAAAACTCCGCCGCGCCGCGCCATAGTGAGGGCTTTAGTTCGTCTGTCCTGATATCGACGAGCGTGCCGTAAAGGTCAAAAAAGAGATTCTTATACACAGTCATCTCACCGTTCCTCACTCGGAAAACCTGCGCTACATGGTCATTTGACCTCTCATGGTCATTT
>CAMOXN010000213.1 GCA_946629175.1 uncultured Lachnospiraceae bacterium
TGGAGACGGTGAGACTCGAACTCATGACCTCAACACTGCCAGTGTCGCGCTCTCCCAACTGAGCTACGCCCCCGTGACGACAATACATATAATACTGTATTTGCCGCCAAAATACAACTTCTTTTTTATACAGTTTCCCGAATCTGTATTTTTACTCCATCCCGAATTCCCGGCACAAGGCCTCAAAGCGCGCCTTCTCTTTGTCCTTCACGCTCTTGGACAGGTCGTTCATGCAGTGATGGATCACATCGGCGTCCTTGAGGACTTCGTCCATCGGGCCGTCCACGATGAGCTTGTCGTCATGATGGTAAATAGCCGAGCAGATCATCTCCGTCTCCTGCTCGTCCGTCAGGGCAAGCTCAGTGAGGATCCCCCTCGCCAGCTCTGCTCCCTTGTGAGCGTGGTCATCATAGGAGCCCGACTTGTACGCGGCAAGATCGTGCATCATAGCAGCCATGGCCGCGATCTCGGGATCCATGCCGCGCTTTTTGGCGATCATCGTCGCCGCGAGGGACACCCCGTACAGGTGGTTGACCGCGCTGATCCGTTTGTCTGCGTCTTCCATGCGGTTCAGCTCTGTGTCCACATAGCGCCTCAGTTCTTTTAATCTGCTCATTTTTTACTTGTCCTTTCACTAACAACTCTGTTCCGTTTTCCCAGTTCCAATCTTACCGCATGCCGCTGAAGCGCACCTCTCCGGCACATTCCGCTCTTACAGTAAACGGCGCGTTCACTCCACTCTCACCGTAAACGGCACGTCTCCCAGCGCCTCCGCCGCCGGCTTCATATCCTCACTGACGATCACTTCCTCCAGCTGCGGCAGCTGCAAAAGCACCGACAGATCCGTGACCGGAAGCTCCGAGATCTTGAGCACCTTCAGCCCTGTGTGGACGGCCAGCGGCGAGAGGTCCGTCACGTCTGTGTGATCGATCTCCAGCCGCTCCAGATGTGACACGTCATCCAGCACGTGCAGGTCGCGCAGCCCCGTCCATGCAACGCGAAGATCCAGGATCCTCTTGCCGGCCAGATGCTCATAACTGCTCGTCGGATTGGAAATGTCAAGGAGGTCAAAATTTCCCAGCTTCTCAATGACCGCCGGATCATAATTCCGCACACCGCACAGATCAAGGAAGGCGAGATTGGGGCACTTCGTGAGCGGCGACAGATCCTCCACCGGATTGTCGTTGATCCCGACGGAAGTCAGCCTGTCCATCCCTGCCAGCACGGAGATGTCCGTAATATAATTGTGTTTGCACTCCACTTTATTGAGTTTCCCTAAGCCCTCCAGCGGCGCGAGGCTTTTCAGTTCCTCTGCCACGACGCACACCTGCGCGAGCTCCGGCATCCCGGCCAGGTCTTCAAGCGTCCGGAGCGTCCCGTGGACCTTGTTCCCCTCCGCGTACCAGCGGCCGATCGCGGGATAGAACTCATCCGCGTCCGGATATGCGGCATCCGCCACAATGTAGATCCCTGTGACCTGTGCCAGCATGTCCTGCGTGACCGGCGTCTGCTCTTCCAGTCCGAGGTTCATTCGGACCGCCTGTTCCACCAGAGGCTCCTGAAAGCTGACGCGCGCCCGCCTGCCCCTGACTGCAGCAGTGAGTCCCGCCACAGCGAGCACCGCCGCCAGCACTGCCGCGGCAAAATAGAGAACGCCCCTCTTTCCTCTTTCCTCCGGCCTCGCGGCGACGAGCGCCCTCTTCACCTGGCTGACATTCCCATAGCGCTTCTGCGGATCAAAGGCAGCGCAGCGCGCGATCACTTTGTCAAGCGCGGAAGCACCTCTGCCCGCGATCTTCGTGTCCCGGTACAACAGCCAATTGAGCAGAACGCCCAGGGAATAGATGTCCGACCGCGCGTCCGTTTGGGAATACCCATATTGCTCGGGCGGCGCGAACCCCTGTGTCCCGAATGCGACCGTATCCGTCTCGTTGTCCGATCGCACCCTGGCGATCCCGTAATCGATGAGGACAGCCTTGCCGTCCGGCCGGATCACGACGTTCTGCGGCTTGATATCCCTGTGGATGACCGGCGGATCCATGCTGTGCAGCACATCCAGCTGGTCACATAGCTGCAGACCGATCTCCAGCACTTCCTTCTCCGAAAAAGACCGCTGTTCCGCCAGCTCGCTGAGCGTATCCCCGGGGACATATTCCCGCAGCACGCAGCGCATCTCCCCGTTCCGGTACTCCGCGATAAAGCGGGGACTCGGTCCTTCTTCCGGCTTCCACAGCACCTTCCGCAGCACTTCCGGCTCGGTCCTGTCATACAGCGCGCTCCCGCGCAGATAACACTTGACCACGCATTTGCTCCCGTCCTCCCTGTCCACTGCCAAAAGAGTCCTCGTCTCCGCTTTATCGGCCAGACACTCCATTAGCTCATACTTCGCGGTCAGCTCCCGCGGATATTCCGACTCATCGGGCAGGTCGGGGATCTCCACTTTCTTTTTATTCTCCTCCATCTCTCTGCCCTCCCAGTGTTGTCAGTCTGTATTTTGCAAGAGCTTCCTGCACATCTATGATGGAAAAGCTTTTCTGGATCCCGAAAAGGATCACCGCGTCGCGCCGGAGCCTGGGATAGAGCGGGCTTTTGCCCGCCGCCCGAAGAAGCTTCTGCGTCTCCTCCACGTTAAGGCCCATCCCGATCGCCAGCTGCAGGACCTTGTCGCGGGAAGGCCGCCTGGTCCCGTTGAACAGCTGGTGCCCGTAGGTCCTTTCGATCTGGGACTGCTCGATGACACGCGCGGGAAGAAGACCGCGTTCCTCACAGAGATCGCCCAGCAGCGCATGGAAGTCAGGAGCCCCGAACTGGCTCTCGTTCCCTTTCATATAAGCATCGAGATCGTTTGCCTTGAACAGCCGTCTCATCAGTGTATTGGTGTTTACCTTGTTCGCCATATGCCTGTCCTCAATCT
>CAMOXN010000214.1 GCA_946629175.1 uncultured Lachnospiraceae bacterium
TTTACCAGATATTCACCCTGTCCTCAGGCGCCAGGTACATGCCGTCTCCCTCCTCGATCCCGTAGAAGTCAAGGAACTCGTCGTACTGCTGCAGTGTGCAGTTGACGCGCAGATAGGAGAAAGGATGCGAGTCCCTGATATAGGCCTGCGCGGTACCCAGTGTTCCCTTTGCGGCCCACAGATCCGCATAAGCCCTGAAGAATTCGTCGTAATCGAAGTCATCTTTCTTCGCCGCGATGCGGAGCATGCACTTTATGCCGCCCATATCGGCACAGGCCTCGCCTGACTTGATGGACGCCATGTAATCCTGTCCCTCCCAGGGATGGATCTTATCAAAATAGGCCACCAGCTTGTCGTTGCGCTCCTTGAAGGCGCTCAGGTCGTCCTCCGTCCACCACTGATTCATATTGCCGTCCTTGTCGAACTGCGCGCCTGTGGAATCAAAAGCATGGGAGATCTCGTGTCCGATCACTGTGCCGAGTTTGGCATACAGCTCCTCGTCGCTCATCTCCGGATCGTACAGCCTGCCCCGGGCAAAGGCGCCCAGGATCACGATATTATTTGCCTGAGGATTATAGTAACAATTGACTGCGGTCGGAGGATACAACCATCTATCTTTGTCCACGGGCTCCGGGTATTCTTTTATGTCTTTCGAAATGGCGAAGCGGCTGACCGCCTTAAATGCGTCCCAAAGGCTGCCGCCGTCCTCAGCGGAATCGATCTCCAGCCCCTCGCTGTCATAAGCGGACCAATCGTCCGGCCACAGTACGCCTTTGCCCATCGCATCCAGCTTCCCGGCTGCGGCTTCCTTGGTCTCATCGGAGAGAAAATCCGCCTCCTCAATAATGCCGTGATACTCTTCGATGATCTCATCGATCATCCCGGAGATCCTGTCCTTGTCCTCCTGGCTCAGATACTTTTCCGTGTAGAGCCGTGATACCGGCCAAGGCAGCGCGTTTGCGACTTTCGAGGAGAAGACCGTCTCATCCGGAAGCATGCCGTTTGACCCGCTGATCGCGTTGCTGCACTCCACGGACCACTCGTAGCATTCCCTGTCCAGCGAACCCGCCGAAGAGATCGCCGCCTTGACGATCATGGAATCCCTGATCTTCACAAGGTTCTCCTCCGTATAGAGTTCGTTCAGTTTCGCGAGCCACTCCGGCTGGAACAAAATATAGACATCCGCCTGCGGATAACCCATGGCCTCCTCCAGCGTTGCAAGGACCGGCAGGCCTCCCTGCGCTTCTTCGAGTTCATCGCGGGTATAGCGGTTGTTGATCTTCTCGACGTAATCGGGTCTTCCCTGCTCCTCCCTGGTCATCATCGCCTCGGCCAGCTCCGTCTCAAAAGCCAGGCAGTTCTCTATTTTGCCCGCGGCTTCTTCTTCGGAGTATCCGAGTTTCTGCAGCATCCTGTCCGCGAGTTTCGTCCTGGCCTCTTTAATGGCAGCGCCGTACGCCGTCAGCTCCCTGTATTCCGCCGGGTCATCCAGCAGCACAGAGCCTTGCGAGACATACAGGACGTGGACCGCTGAGTCATCCAGATCGCTCATCGTCCCGACACTGTAAAGAGCGCCGATCTGGTCCTCGAACGGCGTCCTGCCCAGATATTCCGTCAGCGCGTCGATCGAATCGATCGCTTCGACCTCATCCACTCCTTCCTTCAGCGGCGTGACGCCGATCTCGTTTCGTGTATCCCAATCCATGTAGAGCGAATACAGATTGAGCGCCAGCTGCGCGTCGTGGTCGTCCGTCTCCGAATTGTCCGTGAACAGTTCTTTGATGTCATTGTCCGCCTGCCTGTCAACGTCGTGCATTGTGCCGCAGATGCTATAGCCCTCCGGGATCTGAAGCGAAGCGAGATCATCCTTCTTGACGGCAAGAAAGAAATCGTCTTTGAGGTCCGGCGACGGCGTGTCCGCTGTCACGTTGCCGTCCAAAAAACTGCAGAGCCAGGGCGTTCCCGTCGTATAATCGATATTCGGGTCCGGCTCAGTTTCCGCGGCATGTTCCGATCCGCCGGCAGTTGCGCCGATCGCGGCAGCGTCCGCCGTGCTGCCTGCCCCGGCGAGCAGGGCGTCCTGCGCAAGGTCTTCCGCTGTTTCCGGCGGCGCTTCCGTCATGGGTTCCGCGTGCCCGCAGCCCGCGAGCACGGACATGACAAGAACGGTCGCCAGCAGGAAGCTGAACGCTCTGCGCATCGCTGCCCTGTTTCCGGTCATTTTATGTTTCATAGAATATTCCTCCTTTTAACAGACCAATATTGGGATGCTCAGCATCAGTAATATCATATCAGATTACATGGAAAAGAGGAACGCAGACCGGGGCATTTGACCTCTGGGGTCATTTGACCCGTCACGTTTGTCTCACCTGTATTTCCATGATATTATTGCAATATGTGAAATCAGTGACGATATCCCCCGGCCGGCGCATGTACTTCCGGGGATCTTGCGGAAATTCCAGATCATAAAGAAACGGAGGGGAAAGATGCGTTTTCAGACACTTGTGACGAACCGGTTCGTAAAAGGGGAAGACCTCAACCACCACGGCACTCTTTTTGCCGGGCGGGCCGCGGAATGGTTCGTGGAATCCGGCCTCATGGCAGTCTCATTGTTCCTTCCGGCTGACAATATCGTATGCGTGAAGCTCCACGGAATGACCTTCACCCGCCCGATCAGGCTCGGCGAGATCGCCCGCTTCGAGGCGACGCCGGTCTACGCCGGCCGTTCCAGTATTTTTACTTATATCTGTGCCAAAGTAGGGGAAGAAAAGCTGATCGAAGGCTTCATTTCCTATGTGAATGTGGATGAGAACGGCAAGGCGCAGCCGCATGGGATCGTGATCGAAGCGGAGAGCGAAGAGGAAAAGCAGCTGCAGGAGAGAGCCATGAATCTGCCGCGCGGCTGAG
>CAMOXN010000215.1 GCA_946629175.1 uncultured Lachnospiraceae bacterium
GGCTCACGTTCCTAATGCTCTCCGCCATACATACAGCCGGCCTTTCTCTATACCATTAATTCCCTACCGGAGGGCCGTCACCGGCTCAGAATCACCCTTGCGCAAAACCGTCTCCGCAGGTATGATGTTCCTAGCAAAAACAAGAAGGACCGCAGTTGCTGACGCAGTTCCCGCGACAGACAGCGGAAGGCGGAGCGCACACTGCTCCTTTCATCCTATGACGGAGGACCAAAATGGCCCGATACGAACTGATCGTTCCCTGCCACTTCGGCATGGAGAGCGTCTTAAAGAACGAAATATACGACATCGGATACGAGATCACGGAAGTCAGCGACGGCCGCGTGACTTTCCTCGGAGACGAGGAAGCCATCGCGCGGGCGAATATCTTTTTAAGGACCGGAGAACGGGTCCTCTTAAAGGTGGGTTCTTTCCGGGCCGAGACCTTTGAGGAGCTCTTTCAGGGCACCCTTTCTCTCCCCTGGGAGGAATTCCTTCCCGCTGACGCCCGTTTCTGGGTGACGAAAGCGGCGAGTGTCAAGAGTAAACTCTTCTCCCCTTCCGACATCCAGTCCGTGATGAAAAAAGCGATGGTCGAGAGAATGAAGACCGGTTACGGCAGGTCCGATTTCCCCGAGACCGGCGACTCCTATCCGGTTCGCGTCTTCTTAATGAAAGACGTCGTGACGGCTGCCATCGACACAACCGGTGAGTCCCTCCATAAGCGCGGCTACCGCAAATACAAGGTCACCGCCCCCATCGCCGAGAACCTCGCCGCGGGCCTGATCGCCCTCACGCCCTGGAGGCCCGGCAGGATCCTCGTGGACCCCTTCTGCGGGAGCGGCACATTCCCCATCGAAGCCGCCATGATCGCAGCGAACATCGCGCCCGGCGTGAGCCGCAACTTTACCGCTGAGACCTGGAAGCACATCATACCCCCTTCCATCTGGAAGGAAAGCAGGGACGAGGCGCTCGATCTGGAGACGCCGGACATCGAGACAGACCTGCAGGGCTATGACATCGATCCCGACGCGATCGCCGCCGCGAGAGCAAACGCGAAGCTCGCCGGCGTGGACCACCTGATCCACTTCCAGACGAGGCCGGTCAGCGCGCTCTCCCACCCCCGCAAATACGGTTTCCTGATCACCAATCCGCCTTACGGCGAGCGTTTGACGGGCGCCGAGGAGGACTCGCTCAGAAAGCTGTACAGGGAGCTCGGAGACGCCTACAGAAAGCTTGATACCTGGTCCATGTACGTGATCACGTCCATGGCCGGCTGCGAGGAGGCAATGGGCCTCAAGGCCGCTAAGAACCGCAAGATCTACAACGGCATGCTCAAGACCTATTTTTACATGTTCCCGGGCCCGAAGCCCCCGAAGAAGCAGGGCTGACACGGCAAAAGAGAGCCCTCCCCCGCGCGCAGCGGCCGCAGAGGCACCGTGTCGCGTGCAGAAGCACCGATCCGCGCACAGAGGCATCAGCCCACCAAAGACACAGGCAATCCTACGAGGTTATATTCATGAAACAGCTGATCATATTCGCAACCGGCAACAAGGGAAAGATCCGGGAGATCCGGGACATCATCACCGATCCCGACACCGAGGTCCTCTCCATGAAAGAAGCAGGCGTCGAAGCCGACCCGGACGAAAACGGCGCATCTTTTGAAGAGAATGCGCTGATCAAGGCAAGAGCGGTCGCGGAACTGATCCGGCGCCAAAAGAATGAGGGCACGCTGTCTTTTGACACCGAAGACACACAGGTCACGGTCATGTCGGACGACTCGGGCCTGGTCATTGACGCGCTCGGAGGCGAGCCGGGGATCTACTCGGCGCGGTACCTGGGCTATGATACCGACTACAATTACAAGATGGAGCAGATCATGAAGCGCATGGAGAATGTGCCCGATCCCGAGCGCACGGCGAGATTCGTCGCCGCTGTCGGCGCAGTCTTCCCGGACGGCTCCGAACACGTCGTCACAGGCGCCATGGAAGGCGTGATCGCGCACGGCATCTACGGACTCAACGGCTTCGGCTACGATCCCTTCTTCTATCTGCCGGAGTACGGCAAGACCAGCGCTGAGATCACCGAAGAGGAGAAAAACGCGATCAGCCACCGCGGCAAGGCGCTGCGCTCCATGATCGCGCTATTCGACGAGTGGCGCCGTCGGAACAGCATTGACTAAGGAGCGGTCTTATGAGGATCCTGATCATCGGTGATACCCACGCGCAGGACGACATATTCCTGCGCGTACTGTCAAAAGAGCGCGGTTCCGACGCTCTCCGTTCCGGAGACGGCGCGAACATCTCCGATGCTCTCCGTTTCGGAAACGGCGCGAATGCATTCGACGTTCTCCTGCATACCGGCGACTTCGAGGGGAGTGAGATGGTCTACAGAGAGCTCAGCGGTACTCCTTTTTATTATGTTGCGGGCAACAACGACTTTTTCACGGAAGCGCCGTTCGAGCGCGTGATCGAGCTTGAATCCTGCAGGATCTACATGACGCACGGACACCGCTACAATGTCTTCGAGACCAACGAGGGGATCCTGCGGGAAGCTGCCCGCAGGCACGCGCAGATCGCCGTCTACGGTCATTCCCACTATCCCGTCGCCGAAGTAAAGCGCGGCATCCTCCTCCTGAATCCGGGAAGCCTCGCCTGGCCCAGGCAGGAGGGACGCAGGCCAAGTTATATCGTTCTCGAGCTCATCGGCGGTAAGATCGATTCCTGTGAGATCCGTTACCTGGACCCGGAAATGTGAAGTCCCGAAGCTCTTTTGACAGAATTTAAAGATATTTAAAAAAACAGTTGACATTATCCTCAGTTCAACATATAATTACTCTTGCATTTGGGTTGGTCTCCGGGGTGTGGCTCAGCTTGGCTAGAGCGCCTGGTTTGGGACCAGG
>CAMOXN010000216.1 GCA_946629175.1 uncultured Lachnospiraceae bacterium
GACAGTGCGGCGCTGCGCGGCAGCTCTCACAGCGCAGGGATGCGTGAAAACGCAGGCAATAATGCGCGGAATTGAGTCGATAATTGACCAGTTGTCTGCGAATAATTGAAGAGGCAAGATTGTATTCGGGCGAATTATGGTATACAATATTGAAGATTGTAGACCATGTTGTGTTGCAAAGGTGTTTTTCAAATGCAATTTACAGACATTGAGATCCAGGAAATTCTTCGAGAGAATGAACAATTAAAGAAGGATATCGCCGCTGCGAGAAAAGAGCTGGACGCGACCGGAAAGCTCTATGATATGATGGTCGCCGGCACGAAAAATCTTCTGATCCTTACGGACGCAGGGCTCCGCAGCGCAGTGTACGTCTCCCCGAATGTGGAAGAGGTGCTCGGACTGCCGAGGGAGCTGGTCATGAGCGATATCCGCGAACTGGGACCTAAGTCGGGAGATATTCCCTGCAGGGAGATTTTTGCATCTGTCGGCGAGAATGAACATCTCATCCGTTCGGATGTGGAATGCATCGACCGCAGGACGGGCAAGCCCAAGGCGTTCCACAGGAGCGTGACAAGGATCGAAGGGATCGACGGTATAGACCGCTACCTGACTGTTTTTCTCGATGCGGAGAGCGGTACGGCGGACAACAGCCGCCTGCACGAGATCCTCTACGACGGCGTGATCGCCGCCAACACCAGGATGCTCAAGGGAATGTCGCATGACCTGCGGACGCCGCTCAATTCCATTGCCGGTTTCGTTATTCTTCTTCTGAAGAACGCGGAGGATCCCGCCAAAGTGCAGGAGTACGCGCATAAGATCGGAATGTCGAGCCAGGACCTCCTCGTCATGATCAACCAGATCATGGACCTGAGCGGACTGCAGATGGGAGGCCAGGAAGTATGCAACCGCGAATTCGCGCTGGGCAAGACCATTGAGGAGATCACGGACGTGATCCGCAACAAAGCGCAGATCATGCACCAGAGCTTCGAAGTGCGTACGAACGGCATCGAACACGATATTTTTATCGGTGACAGGGCAAGGATCACGGAAGTCCTGATGAACCTTCTCAACAACGCGGTCCAATATACACCTGAAGGCGGGGAGATCTCGCTCACGGTGATCGGAAGACAGGACGGAGAACCCGAATACCAGGAGATCTCCTTTGAAATATGTGACAACGGGATCGGCATGAGCAGCGAGCTGCAGAAGCGGCTCTTTGACAATGCGGGCGGTTTCAGTTCCCTCTCCGAAATGCAGGGATCCGGCGTCGGCATCGCCATGACAAGGAAATTCGTCGAACAGATGGGCGGGACGATCTCCGTGCAGAGCACGCTGGGACAGGGCACGACGTTCTTTGTCACACTCCGGCTACGGACCGCGGGCGTCGCGGCGGACAGCTTCTGGGGAGAGCACGGTGTACACAGGATCCTCGTGATCGGTGAGAACATGAATGAAGCCGCCAGGATCTGTGACCTTCTCAACAACTCAGGGATCAATACGGAGTATACGGCGAGCGGTTACGGCGCGCTTCAGCTGATCGACCAGTCCAATCTGGAAGAAAACGGATTCGACCTCCTGCTCATTGACCGGGACATCCAGGACAAGGGGTATATGGAGATCGCGAGAGAGATCCGCGAGATGCCATGGGTCAGGATCCCTCCCGTCATCCTGATGTCGGACAAGGCAGAGCATTTTACGAAGCATGTGCATAAAGAGGGGATCACCGCGATCATGCCCAAGCCGTTCTTTTTCTCCACATTCCGCGATATAGTGGAGGAACTGGGACCGGTCGAAGAAGAAAGCGGGACCGGCGCGGGATCTTCCGGTTCCAATCCGCTGTCGGGACTCCGGTTCCTGGTCGCGGAGGACAACGCGATCAACGCCGACGTCCTCAAGGAGCTTTTGGAGGAAGAAGGCGCAAGGTGCGAGATAGCCGGAAACGGCAAGGCTGCGGTCGCGATGTTCAGGAATTCCAGGCCGGGCTATTACGATATGATCCTGATGGACATCAGGATGCCGCTGATGGACGGCTGTGAAGCGACGGCCGAGATCCGGAAACTCCCGAGGGAGGACGCAGGCCTGCCGATCCTTGCGATGACCGCGGACACGGCGGAAGAGGACGTGGAGCGCTTCTACGCGTGCGGATTGGACGCGCATATCCCCAAGCCGCTCAATATCAAGGTGCTTAATCAGGCGGTCCAGCGTCTCCGCGCGAAGAGCTGAGATCCGGGTCGGTCTGTGTTTTGACAGGGAAGAAAGCTCTCCTGCAGCCTTTTACAGGCGTGGGAGAGCTTGTTGCAATGAAGGAATGACCCCCCTGCCGGCGTCATGGCGACGGCTGAGGGAGCGAAGGCTTGCTGCGAAAGGAAAGGTCCCTGCCGGCGCGATAGTTCCGGTTGCGGGATGCGATGAGGGATAGGATGGAACTGGAACGCATAGCTTCTGATCTGTACCGGGAATTTCCCAGGAACGCCGAGAAGCTCTCTAAGGAGTTAGAGCGGTTGTCAGGGCTCCTCGAGGAGACCGGCGCCGCCCTGATGATGGAGATCGAGAAGGAAAAATACCGAAAGGACAAGGATCCGGACCGGATCAGGGAATACCGCCGGCTCTACAGGAGCGTGCGCAGGGAGCTCGAGAGCGCGGAATCCTGCTTGCAGCAGTTCAGCGAGGAGCAGAGGATCCTTAAAGAGGAGAAGGAGCGCGGCGCGCGGGAGAAGATCGACTACGACGCTTTCCGCGTGGACGAGACGGTGCCTTACAGCCTCGCGACCGTGCTCACGAACAAGAAGCCGTCCGCTTTCTCCCTGTACGGGCAGAAATATGTCGTGGACAGCTGGAAACAGATGCTCCTGCAGACCTGCGCGCTGCTCAACAGGATGA
>CAMOXN010000217.1 GCA_946629175.1 uncultured Lachnospiraceae bacterium
AAAAATACTGCCGCGCCGGAAGACCATCCAGATCTTTCCCGGCGCGGCAGCACATGCCGTTCATAATTCAGTCCATCAGATTGAGTTTATCTTTCAAAGCGCTGAGAATCTCGTCCATCGCGCCTTCCTCGTCTTTCCCTTCCGTTGTTACAGTGAGCAGATCGCCGTTCGCAAGATTGAGGGACATCATACCCATGATGCTCTTTGCGTTCACCCGTTTGGTATCAGTCTCCAAATAGATCTTGCTCTCATACTTGCTTGCCACCTGTACCAGTTCGGCAATGGGTCTGGGCTCCAGCCCCTTGGGGCAGGAAATCTTAATTGACTTCTTAATCATTACACTTTCTCCTTGACACTGCTGCGCGGTCGAATCCTAAGACGGTCCCCTGTACTATGCCGATCCTTCCAAGATCTGTACCGCCGGTATCCGCTTCCCCCGTACCCCGTATCAAATAATACGGGATTCAAAGATCCGCGTTCCGTGGATCTGTTCTGTACTTCTCAGCGATCATCGACAGCCTGCGCAGCCGGTGGTTGACGCCTGACTTGCCGATCGGCGGAACAGCCAGTTCCCCCAGCTCCCTGAGCGGCGTATCCGGATACTGAAGCCGGAGATCCGCCATCTTCCGAAGGCTTTCCGGCAGTGTCTTAAGAACGCCCTTCTCTTCAAGGAATCGGATGTCACTTATCTGTTTGCCCGATGCGCTCACTGTTTTTCCGATGTTGGCCGCCTCGCAGTTCACGCGGCGGTTGACGGAATTCCGCAGTTCCTTCAGGATCCTCCGGTTCTCCATCTCCATCATGCTGACGGGCGCCCCCATCAGGTTCAGAAGATCGACGATCCCGTTGGAATCCTTCACGTACACAACATACAGCTTCTTTCGAAGAACGACCTTAGCTTCTATTCCGAAACTCAGGATCACTTCCTGCAGCTGCGAAGCCTGCTCCATTGAGGAACAGCCCCACTCCAGATGATACTCTTTGCGGGGATCGCTGATCGATCCGCAGCACAGAAAGAGATCACCGAGATAGTTCCGCCTGCAGCATCTCCTCTCAAGGAGTTCCGGTGCCGCTTTCCGGTCCCTGTCTCCGCGCAGATTCCCGGAGCTGTCACACACCCGTATCTTCTGCGCAAGTTCCCTGACTGTGTCCGACGGAAGCTCTGTCCGCATCCATCCCCGCTGCTCCCGGCGGCCTTCACCTGCCGGAACGCACGATACGGTTCCTATGTTAATAGTTTTTGATAGCAAAGTAAAGCATTTTCTGACCGCTTCACTGTTGTCCGTATACAAAAAAAGTACATAGTCATCTTCGGGACCGCCCTCAAATCTGCCCGTACAGCTGAGCAGTGCCGCTAATGAAGCGGTCCTGCAGTGTTTTGACGACGGTATATTTCCTGCGATCTCCGCCTTGACATCAGATGAAAAAGACATGGCCGGCCTCCTTCAGCGCTTTGCGTACCGGTAATCGCTGTCCCGGAATATACATGGCCTTCGTCAGCGCTTCGCGTCCCGGTGGATGATGTTCAGGCCGTAATCGCCGCCCGCGAGCCTATCCGCGAGCGCGTTCGCTATCGTAACGCTCCGGTGCTGCCCGCCGGTGCAGCCGATCGCGATCACCAGCTGGTTCTTGCCCTCTTTGATATATCCGGGGATCAGAAAAGTGATAAGGTCCACCAGTTTGTCCATGAACTGCTCCGCCTCCGGGAAAGACATGACGTAGTCCCGCACGGGCTTGTCGTTCCCCGTCAGGTGCTTCAGGCTGTCGATATAAAAAGGGTTGGGCAGGAAGCGCACGTCAAAGACGAGATCCGCGTCGGACGGGATCCCGCGTTTGAAGCCGAAGGACATCAGGGAGATCATGAGGGAATTGTACTTCTTGTCTTCGACAAAGATCCGGATGAGCTCCTCCTTGAGCACCCTCGTCAGGAGCCTGGATGTGTCGATCACGTAATCAGCATCCGATTTGATCTGCTTCAGGATCTCCCGCTCCCGGGCGATCCCGTCCTCGACGCGCCCTGTCGGACTGACGGGGTGGGCCCGCCTTGTCTCCTTGTATCTTTTGATCAGGACTTCGTCGCTGGCATCCATGAACAGGATCTCATACTGATAGCCCTTCTTCTTGAGGGCAGTGAGCACCTGCTCCACATTGTCAAAAGACTTGTCGGCCCGGACGTCCAGCCCGAGCACCACCTTGCTGATCTCGTTCCCCGGCGCCGACACCAGTTCCATAAAGGGGTCGATCAGACGCACCGGGAGGTTGTCCACGCAATAATAGCCCATATCTTCCAGAAAGCGGATCGCTGTCAGCTTTCCGCCTCCGCTCATTCCGGTGACCACCACAAATCTCATACTCAGAACTCTCCTAAAAAGATCACTTCCCGCTCCAGCTTCACGCCCGAATTCTCAAGGACGATCCTCTGCACATCCTCGATCAGCTGCCTGATCTGCGCGGCGCTCGCCCCGCCCCGGTTGATGACAAATCCCGCGTGCTTCTCCGACACCTGCGCCTCTCCGACGCGGTAGCCCTTAAGACCCGCATCCTGGATCAGTTTTCCGGCAAAATAGCCCTCCGGCCGCTTGAACGTGCTGCCCGCGCTGGCGAACTCCAGCGGCTGTTTTTCCCTGCGCTGCCGAGCGAGTTCCGCGATCCTGCTGCTGATCCCGTCAATGTCTCCCGGCGTCAGCTCCAGTTCCGCGCCGAGCACGATCGCGTGCTCATGCTTGACACGGCTCGTCCTGTAGCCGAATTCCAGTTCCTGCGCGCTGAGCCGCCTGATGCCGGTCCCCGGATAGAGGACATCCACCGACCTGACGACATCTTTCATCTCGCCGCCGTACGCGCCCGCGTTCATTATGACCGCGCC
>CAMOXN010000218.1 GCA_946629175.1 uncultured Lachnospiraceae bacterium
GCGTTTCGACAAGGAGGAAAAATGTTCAAATACGCATGCCTTAACAATATATCCGAGAAGGGACTGGAAAACTTCACGCCCTCTTATGAAAAGACAGACGACCTCGCGGCGGCACAGGGGATCCTGGTGCGCAGCGCGGCGATGCACGATATGTCGTTCTCGCCGGAACTTCTTGCGATCGCGAGAGCCGGTGCCGGCGTCAACAATATTCCGATCGACCGCTGCGCGAAGGAAGGGATCGTCGTCTTCAATACGCCCGGCGCCAACGCGAACGGCGTGAAGGAGATGGTCCTTGCGGGGATGCTCCTCGCCTCAAGGGATATTGCGGAGGGAGTCGAATGGGTCCGCTCCAATATGGATAATAAGGACATCGCCAAGGCGGCGGAGAAGGAGAAGAAGAAATTCGCGGGCACGGAGCTCGCAGGCAAGAGACTGGGCATCATCGGACTCGGCGCGATCGGCGTCCGCGTGGCGAACATGGCGGTAGAACTGGGCATGGAGGTCTTTGGCTATGATCCCTATGTGTCCGTCGACGCCGCATGGCACCTGAACAGAAAGATCACGCATGTCTTTGACCTGAATGAGATCTATGACCGCTGCGACTTTATCACGGTCCATGTGCCGGCGCTCCCCTCTACGAAGGGAATGATCGACAAGGAAGCCGTGAAGAAGATGAAGAAGGGCGTGATCCTCATCAACATGGCAAGGGACGTGCTGGTCGATGAGGAAGCTGTCATAAAAGCAATCGAGGCCGGCAAGATCCGCCGCTATGTCTCCGATTTCCCCAATCCGGTCGTGGCCGGGAAGAAGGGCTGCATCACGACGCCGCATCTCGGCGCTTCCACCGAAGAAGCCGAGGACAACTGCGCGGTGATGGCGGTCGAGGAGCTGATGGACTACCTCGAGAACGGGAATATTAGGAACAGCGTCAATTATCCCGCCTGCAACATGGGCGTTTGCAGGACCACGAGCCGCATCGCTATTTTCCACGAGAACAAGGTGAATATGATCAACCGGCTGACGACGCTGATCAGCGGAAGCGGGATGAACATCTCCGAGATGGCCAGTAAGTCCAAGGGAGACGTGGAGTATACGATGTTCGACCTCGATACTGCTGCCACGCAGGAACTTGCGGATAAGATCGCGAAGGTGCCCGACGTCTACAGGGTGCGCATCATCAAATAAGGAACAGCAGCGACTGAGCCAGGGACGGAAGATCCGGGACCGGAATGACCGGTGCCGTGCAGGTATCGGAAAGGAAGCGATATGCCGGCGAACAATACGGTGAACAATACGATGTACGAGTATCTCAGCTGGAGGGGTGACCTGACTTTCGAACAGGATCCCTTCAATGAGGTGGACAAACTGATCCTGGCGCAGATGGCCTATGTGGACTATGACGAGATCGTCCCGGAAGACCGCGAGAAGAAAATAGCGATCAGCGATGTTGCCCGTCTGTATTGGGAACTGCATACGGTGGCAGAGATCAAGAGCAGAGGGAGCTTTGTCAGGATGTCCCCCCTTCTTTTGGAGCCGGTCGCCAAGAGCAGACGGTTCCGCAGGATGACGCTCACCGGTTATGTCAACTATGTCAGTAAGAGCGCTGAGGCGCAGATGTCGGCCGTCCAGTTCGAGCTGGAGGACGGGACGATCTATGTCGCTTTCAGGGGCACGGATGAGACCCTGGTCGGATGGAAGGAAGACTTCAACCTGAGTTTTATGCCGCAGACGGAAGGACAGCGGCTCGCTGTAGAATACATGAGGTTCCATTTCCGGGACACCAATCTCAGGCTTAGAGTGGGCGGACACTCCAAGGGCGGCAATTTTGCCATCTACGCATCCGCTTTTTCGGGGCCCGAAGTGGAGAGGCAGATCAGTGAGATCTATGCGTGCGACGCACCGGGGTTCCGTGAGGAGGTCACAGAGACCGACGAATACAGGAAGATCCTTCCCAGGACGACCAGTATTATTCCCGAGGATTCGGTGATCGGGGTGCTCTTCGGCACCGGCCTTGAGCCGGTCGTGATCAAGAGCTCTGCAACCGGCATCATGCAGCATGACGCGCTGACCTGGCAGGTCATGGGGAACAGGTTCGTGAGGACGGAGCGCTCGGATGACAGCCTGTTCGTGCAGAAAGTAGTGACCGACTGGCTGAGCAAGGTAGACGATGACTCCCGTAAGATCTTTGTGGACCAGATCTTCGGTGTTCTGCAGTCAACAGGCGCCTACACCATGAAGGATATCAGGACCGCGAACTTCAAGGAGGTCCTGGAGGCGATCCAGATCGCCAGAAGACTGCCCAAAGACGAGCAGAAAGAGATCACACAGGTGCTCACGCAGCTCTTCAGGAGCGGAGAGAAGACATTCTACGAGGCTGTTGAGAACGCCGGGGGCAGCATGCCGGAGTTCGTCAGACGGTGGGCGGCGAAGCGCGGAGACCAGATCGAAAGAAAACAGATCGCCCTTGAACAGGCGATGGCAGAAGAGGAAGCGGCCATTGAACAGGCGTCGGAGAGACCTGCGAAGGGGCAGCCTGAGCAGGAGAAGCTTGCGCAGGGGAAGCTTGCGCCGGAGCAGACCTCTTCCGAATGCCCTGCGCATAGATCGAAGCTTCAAGAGGAAATCACGCGGCTGCAGGCCGAAGGTCTCCCGGCTGCGTCTGAAAATATCTCCGAATGAGGATCAGCATGACAAGACTGGAGCAAATTCGCGAAAATACAGCCGGACGGAGCTTCGAGGAGATCCGCCCGGTGAGGCGCAGGAACGCGGTCCTGATCCCTCTGATCGAGCAGGAAGGGGAGCTGTGCATCCTGTTTGAGGTCCGCCAGGCGGGGATCCGCCAGGGCGG
>CAMOXN010000219.1 GCA_946629175.1 uncultured Lachnospiraceae bacterium
ACATGCCGTTGGCGGACCCGAACTGCCCGGCCACTTCATATCTGAATTCTTCCAGGACCTTCTCCAGCACGGTGTGTGAGAAAGTAACAATGCAAGTGTCGGCGTGCCTGATCTTCGTGTCGTAGACCTTGTCCGGTGTGATCACCGGCGTTCCGTCTTTGTCATAAGCTTCCAGTATTCCCATATGCGCTCCTTTTTACAGTCTCTTGGCACGACCGCAGGCCCGGGCTGTGATCGCCCCGACCGGCAGGCCCGGGCTGCGGTCGCGCGCGACCTCACCGGGGTCACGCGACCCCTGAGGTCAAATGACCCCTTTGCCTCCTAGCATCCGCCGCAGTCAAAGCATCCGTTGCATAAAATCCTGAACGAGCATTCCTCGCATTTCTGCACGAAATGCGGCACATACAGGTCCTCCGCCGGAATCGGCATCCCGGCGCTGTCTTTGAGTTCAAAACGCATCGCCTTCCCCTGATACGTCATCCCGGATCTGTACGCCTGCCGGTTCTGCTCCTGCTTGCTTCTGATCCTGTACGTCTTGCCGTCTTTGATGAATGTCGTGCCCGTCTCCATAAAGCAGAATGTTATGTCCCTGGATACACATTCCTCTCTCAGCTCCCGTACCCAGTCAAAATCGCACGGCCTGCTGCCCCCGTAGTTTTCGCCGCCGCACGTGACCTGCTCGATCTGTCCGCTGTCCAGGTACCTGCCAATGCTCAGCGGCCCCAAAAGCGGCGCGCAGTGCAGCCCCTTGTGCTTAAACGGCAGTTCCAGCAGCAGAGGGATCCTCTCGTCGGCCCTTTCCTGGTTCTCACAAGTCACATTCAGGAATATGTTGTCCCAGCCGTCTCCCCAGTCATCGGGAAGACATTCGCGGATCCTCTCCGGCCTTTTGGTCAGCAGTAAAAATACCACATCGCTTCTTTTTCTCATGATATCCCACGCTTCGCCGCGCCACTCATCAGCTTCCATCAGGAAGAAATCAGACGTCATGCAGACGCTGATCATCTCGCCGCTCCGGATCTTGTACCTGCCTGTTCTGTCTTTTGACAGAGGATACTTGAAACCGGTCTTCGTCTTATAAATATCCGCGCCGCTCTTACCTCTCATCGCGTCGAGGTAATACACATAGCAGTGCCGGCAGCCTTCGCTGCATTTCACGCAGCCGTGCCAGGGATTCCAATTGCTGTGCATCGCCATATCTTATTCTCCGAGAAACAGGCCGCGGATCCCTCCGCGCTTACAGTTCATTCTGTTCCAGATACTCCTCCAGCGACTTGATCAGTTCTTCCTCGTCCAAATTGTAAAAGAGCTTAATGAAGCACCCGGTTATCATCGGATTAAGGTCCATGTCCAGCTCGACAGATCTCGCGTCGCCCTTGAGGCCGTAGCATCTTTTGCCGCTCGCATAGGCGATTCCCAGCTCCACGCAGGCGCCTTCATCCGGCACCCTGCCGTCCAGCATCATGAACAGGATATCTGCCTTCAGCACTTCGTCCCGGTCTTTCGCGAAGATCATCTCGGTCTTCTCTTCTTCCGTCTTGCCTTCAAGCTCCGGCGCCAGGAAGCCGTCGCGCTGCGGCAGGAACACCTCGTAGCCGTGGGCTTCGAGAATGCTCACGATCTTGAGGTTGTACTCTCTTTCGGCTTCATTGAACAAAGGTGCGGCAAAATACACCCTCTTTCCGTTTGTCGCCTGATCCGCCGCCTCTGTCTGGCCGGCTTCCGCCTTGTCTACCTGGTCCGCCTGGTCGGTCGTCGCGGCCTGGACCGTCGCCGGATTTCCCGCGCCTGCGCCGCTGTTCGTATTACACGCAGCCAGTCCGACAGCAATGACCACCGCCAAAACCACAGAAACAACCTTTTCTAGTCTTCTTTTCATACTGCTCCTTTCCCCAAGGTCATTTGACCTCTGAGGTCAAATGACCCTCTTGCCCCCCTACACAATATCATAAACCAGCTTTACGATCAGCAGTATCACAACGCAGATCATGACCGGCCGGATGAATCCGGCTCCTTTTTTAATGGCAAGCGTCGCTCCCAGATACGAGCCCAGAGAATAAAGGACCGCAGAAGGCAGTGCAATTGCCCAGATGACCGCGCCCGACGCGGTATAAGTAATGACCGATGTGATCGAAGCGACCGCCAGGACAAATCTTGTATTTCCGGTGGCCCGCACGAGGTCCAGCTTCAGGAGCGCCGCATAAGCGATCATAAAGAACACCCCTGATCCCGCTCCGTAAAAACCCTGATATCCCCCGAGTACCAGCCCGATGGCCGCGGACCACACAGCTATGGAAAGCCCCGACTGTTCATCGATCCGGTCGACTTCACCAAGGCTCTTATTCGTGATGACGAAGACCGCGATGATCGGAACCGCGACCAGCAGGAAGACCTTCAGGAAGTAATCCGGGACGAGCAGATTCAGCCTGGCGCCGCAGTACGACCCGATGACCGCGAACGGAAGTGTGATCAGCGCTGAAGAGCGGTGTATTTTGCCGCTTCTCAGGAATTTATATGCCCCGACGCCCGTGCCGATAAAGGCGGCGCACTGGTTCGTCGCGATGATGTTGTGGACGGGAATGCCGGCGGTGAGCATGACGGCCAGCGTGATGAGCCCGCCGCCTCCCGTAATCGAATCGACGATTCCCGCGAAAAAATACGCTATACTGCACACCAGCGTCTGTATGCTGAGTAATTCTATGTTCATATCACTGCAAACTCTCCGTCTCCGACCATTTCCAGCACCAGGTCTGCCCCGCCCGACCGCTCCAGGCAGGTCCTGACATTCCGCATATCGCTGAACTCCACGAACCTTTCCGC
>CAMOXN010000220.1 GCA_946629175.1 uncultured Lachnospiraceae bacterium
GACCAGTGGAGCAACATGCTTGCCGGCACCGAGCTGATCCGCAAGAAACTCGGCAAGGACGCGTACGCTATGACCATCACGCTGCTCCTCAATTCCGAGGGCAAGAAGATGGGCAAGACGGCCAAGGGCGCAGTCTGGCTCGATCCCGACAAGACCTCCCCTTACGACTTCTACCAGTACTGGCGCAATATCGGCGACGCGGATGTCCTCAAGTGCCTGCGCATGATGACATTCCTTCCGCTCGAGCAGATCGACGAGATGGACAAGTGGGAAGGCGCGCAGCTCAACACCGCTAAAGAGATCCTTGCGACCGAGCTGACGACGCTCGTGCACGGAAGCGACGAAGCGGCCAAGGCCAAGGCAGGCGCGGAGGCGCTGTTCAGCGCGGCGACGCCCGGCAATATGGACAATGTGCCGACAGTGACACTGGCTGCGGAAGATTTTGGCGAAGACGGGACGGTGGATATCCTGACTATCCTCGTGAAGGCGGGCCTGGAGAAATCCAGGGGCGACGCGAGGCGCGACGTGACCCAGGGCGGTATCACCGTCGACGGCGAGAAGGTCACCGATTTCAAGGCTGTCTACACGAAGGATGCCCTCAAGGACGGCAAGCTCGTAAAGCGCGGCAAGAAGAATTATAAACTGATCAAAAGCTGAAATCTGTGACAGGGGGCTGTCCCCCTGTCACGTTTAGGAGGAACTCGAGATGATAGGAGCGGATGCAATCGTGAAATGCCTGGAGAAAGAGGGCGTTGAATATGTCTTCGGTTATCCCGGAGTAGCGATCACTCCCTTTTTTAACAGTATTCTGGATACAGACATTAAGACGATCCTCGTAAGGCAGGAGCAGAACGCCGCCCACGAGGCGAGCGGCTATGCCCGGATCACCGGCAAGGTCGGCGTCGCAGTCGTGACGAGCGGCCCCGGCGCGACCAACCTGATCACCGGGATCGCGACCGCTTTCGCGGACAGCATCCCGCTCGTCTGCATCACAGGCCAGGTCGACAGCAGCATGATGGGCAGCGACGTCTTCCAGGAGGTCGACGTCTCCGGCGCGTGCGAATCCTTCGTCAAATACAGCTACATAGTCCGCAAAGCGGCGGATATTCCGAGGATCGTGAAAGAGGCGTTCCACATCGCGAACACAGGACGCAAAGGTCCCGTGCTCATTGATCTGCCCATTGATGTCCAGAATTCGGATATCCGCAAGTTCGAGTACCCCGAGACGGTCAATATCCGCACCTATAAGCCCACTGTGGCCGGTCACGCCGTACAGATCAAAAGAGTGATCAGGGAGCTTCAGCGGGCCAAGCGGCCGATCATCTGCGCCGGCGGCGGTGTCCACCTCAGCGGCGCCAAGGAAGAGCTCCGCGCGTTCGTCGAGAAGAACGACATTCCCGTCGTCTGTACGATGATGGGACTGGGCGTCCTGCCTACAGACCACTTCCTGTTCTACGGAATGGTCGGCAACAACGGCCAGGCCTACGGGAACAGAGCGATGAACGATGCAGACATGATCATCATGGTCGGCGCGCGAGTGGCGGACCGCTCCATAAGCCAGCCGGACCTGATCGTGGAGAACAAGGTGCTCGTGCATATCGACGTGGACCCGGCGGAGATCGGAAAGAATGCCGGTCCCACAATCCCTCTTGTCGGCGATATCAGGCACGTATTTGAAGAATTCAATAAGGCGGCGATCACGGCGGACTATTCCCTGTGGATCGACAAGCTTGACGGCTATAAGGACGACACGCAGAACGCGTCGCGCAGAAAGAGGCACATGTTCTCCTCCACATTGACGGAGGAGGAGATCAACGCTCTCATGGTCAATCCCGAGATCTTCATCAAGCGCCTTTCCAGGGCAATGGAAAAAGACGCTGTTTACGTGGCAGACGTCGGACAGAACCAGCTGTGGTCCTGCGCGAACTGCGTGATCCGCGAGGGACGCCTTCTGACCAGCGGCGGAATGGGAACAATGGGCTATGCCGTGCCTGCAGCGATCGGCGCCAAACTGGGCGCTCCCGAGAAACAGGTCGTCGCTGTCTGCGGCGACGGCGGTTTCCAGATGACCATGATGGAACTCGCGACGATGAAGCAGTACAACGTCCCTGTGAAGATCGTTGTCCTTCGCAACAACGTGCTCGGCCTTGTCCGCCAGTATCAGCACTTCACTTATCAGGACCGCTTTTCCGTGATCGATCTGGGCGACTCCATCCCGGATTTCAAGAAGATCGCTGAAGCATACGGGATCCGCTACCAGCAGATCGCGGCGGTAGAGGACATGGACAGCGGCATTGAGGAGCTTCTCGCGGACCAGGAAGCCGCGCTCCTTGAGGTCATCATCGATCCGAAGCTCGTGGTCTAAGCGATAGAGAGGGAACATGTTATGAGAAGAATCTATTCTGTGCTGGTGGAGAACCGCTCCGGTGTGCTCTGCAAGGTGGCAGGACTGTTTTGGCGCAGATGCTTTAATATCGACTCGCTGGCGGTCGGAGAGACCGAGGACAAGAATGTCTCGAACATGATCATCGTCTCGACCGGCGACCGCAGGACGCTCGAACAGATCGAGAAGCAGCTCAACAAGAAACTTGACGTCATCAAGGTCAAGACCTTCGACGAGACAGAGAGCATCAACAGGGAACTGATGCTGGTCAAAGTGCGCTACAACCGCACGAACCGCAAGGACATCATGGAGAACTGCGAGATCATGGATGCCAAAATAGTGGACATCTCCAAGACAATGATGACCATCCAGATGTGCGACACGCCCGACCGGGTGCAGATCTTCCTCGATATGCTGCGCTCAGTCAGCATCAT
>CAMOXN010000221.1 GCA_946629175.1 uncultured Lachnospiraceae bacterium
AACCACAGGCCGATGCTCTCGGACCTGCGCGAATCCGGCGCGATCGAGCAGGACGCGGATGTCGTTATGTTCATCTACCGCGACGACTACTACAATCCGGATTCGGAGAAGAAGGGAGTCGCGGAGATCATTATAGCCAAGCAGAGGAACGGCCCGATCGGGACCGTAGAACTGAGCTGGCAGCCGGCGCTGACGAAATTCGCGAATCTGGCGCGGTAAAGATACGGCCCTATTGCGAGACAACTGAGGTTTTCACAAGGAGAAAAGAATGGAAGAGCACTATTTTGATCCGGAGGTGGAGTGCGCCTCACGGGATAAGATCACGGCATGGCAGAATGAGCGGCTCGTGAAGCAGGTGGAGAGAGTCTACAACGCAGTCCCTTATTATAGAAAGAAGATGGACGAAAAAGGTGTGCGCCCGGAGGACATCCACGGGATAGAGGATCTGCACCTCCTGCCGACCCTCACCAAGGACGACCTCAGGGACCAGTATCCCTACGGGCTCATGGCGGCGCCGCTCTCTGACTGTGTAAGGATCCACTCGACCAGCGGAACGACGGGGAGAAGGGTCGTCGCGTTCTACACGCAGCACGACGTCGATCTCTGGGAGGAGTGCTGCGCAAGGGCGCTGGCGGCAGCCGGCGCGACCAAAGACGACGTGGTACAGGTCTGCTACGGCTACGGCCTCTTTACCGGCGGCGCGGGTCTGCATGGCGGCTCCCATAAGCTGGGGAGCCTGACACTGCCCATGTCATCGGGAAATACAGACCGGCAGCTCCAGTTCATGACGGACCTTCAGACGACGGTCCTGTGCTGTACGCCTTCCTACGCCGCCTATCTGACGGAATGCGTGAACGAGAGAGGCCTCAGGGACCGGATCAGGCTCAAGGCAGGCATTTTCGGCGCGGAGGCGTGGACGGAAGAGATGCGCCGCAGCATCGAGGAAGGTCTCGGCATCAAGGCTTACGATATTTACGGCCTTACAGAGATCTCCGGGCCCGGTGTGGCGTTCGAGTGCAGCCGGCAGAACGGCATGCACGTCAACGAGGACCATTTCATCGTGGAGACCATCAATCCCGATACGGGCGAGCCTGTACCGCACGGGCAGAAGGGAGAACTTGTCTTCACGAGCCTTACCAAGGAAGCTTTCCCTCTCATCCGCTACAGGACCAAGGATATCGGCGTCCTGTACGATGAGCCCTGTCCCTGCGGAAGGACGCACGTGAGGATGTCCAAGCCTATGGGAAGAAGCGACGACATGCTGATCGTCAAGGGTGTCAACGTATTCCCGTCCCAGATCGAGACGGTCCTCATGAACTGCGGCTATCCGGCCAATTACCAGATCGTCGTCACAAGAGTGGGAAGCAGCGACCGGATCGAAGTGCAGGTCGAGATGACGCCGGAGATGTTCTCAGACTCGCTGACAGAGGTCGCGGGCAGAGAGAAACAGCTCGTCTCCGCGCTTAAGGCGATGCTCGGCATCTACTGTGTCGTGAAACTCGTGGCGCCCAAGTCGATCACGAGAAGCGAGGGCAAGGCCAAGAGGGTCATTGACAAGAGGAACCTTTATCAGGGCTGATCCGCGGGAAAGCCGGTAGAGATCAACAAGAGAACCATTAAAAAGGAGCGGCTGCAGTTATCATTCCTTCCTTTAAAGAGGAGAGAGCGCGGAGGAGAAAGGAGCGCAAATGACAGTCAAACAGATTTCTGTGTTTTTGGAGAACAGGCCCGGCGCGCTGGCGGAGTTTACCAGGATCCTGGAGATGAGCAGCATTGACCTGAGGGCGCTTTCCCTGGCGGAGAGCGAGGACTTCGGCATCGTCCGCGTCATTGTGGACGACCCCTACAAGACGATCCGGATCCTCAAGGAGGAAGGCTATATCTGCTCTGTGACCAAGGTCATCGCAGTGGAGATCGCGGATAAACCGGGATCACTCGTGAAGATGCTCAATGTCCTCGGAGACAACAATGTCAACCTGGAGTATTCCTACGCGTTCCTTGCCAAAAAAGCGAACAGCGCCTTTATGATCCTGCGCGTCGCGGACAATGACAAGGCGATCAAGGTCCTGACGCAGAACGGCATCCGGCCGATCTGCCACGAGGACATGGAGGGCCTGTTCAAGTAAAGGGGAGCCTCTCCGCTGCCGTTCGGTGCCGTTAAGGAACAGCACGTCCGGTGTTGCTGAACCGTTTAAATCTGAACAGTATTTTTTATGAGGTGTGCAAGTTGCACACCTTTTTTTATGCGCCAAATGGTATTCTAGAAGTGTGGATCTTTGTGTGCGGCGGGCTTTAAAGCTGCGCTGCACAAAGGCGGGAAGATCACACGTGAAGGATCACACAGCGAGGATCACAAAGGAAAAAACAGAGCTGTCCGTGAGGGAACGCGGCGGGCGGACTGCTGTAGGAGAAGGCGGCGTTCAGGAATGGAGTGTGCGATGAAGAGGAGGTTTTTGGCAGTTTTACTGGCGGGTGTGCTTGCATTCTCCAATATGGGTGCTGTCCTCGCCGCGGATGTCTCCGGGGGCGGAAGCACCGATGCGGAGGAGACCTTCGCAGCGGAAGAGCCCGCGGAGGACGCAGGGAGCGAGGCGCCTGAAGAAGAGGGGCAGGATGCCGGCGCTTTGAGCGCGGACACCGCTGAAGCGGATGCCGGGGAGGCTGAAGAGGAAGCGGTCATAGCGGAAGACAATGAAGAAGACGGTCTTCCGGGAGATGAAACGCAGGACGGTACAGAGCCGGTCATCGGCAGTGCGCAGGAAGATCCGGAAGCGGCGGAAGAGCCCGCTGATCCCGATGGCACAGCGC
>CAMOXN010000222.1 GCA_946629175.1 uncultured Lachnospiraceae bacterium
CTTATCATCTATACAGGCGGAACGATCGGCATGGTGCGCACGCCGAACGGCTACGCGCCCAAGGAAGGATACTTCCGCGCGGAACTCAATACGGTCCTCTCAATGCATGCTGAGGAGATGCCGGGCTGGGAGCTTTACGAGATGTCGCCGCTCCTGGATTCCTCGGACATGACCGTGTTCGAGTGGAACCGGATCGCGAAGATCATCGAGGAGAACTACGCGCGATATGACGGCTTTGTCGTGCTGCACGGCACGGACACGATGGCTTACACCGCGTCCGCGCTATCCTTCATGCTGGAGAACCTGAACAAGCCTGTGGTGCTCACCGGTTCGCAGATCCCGCTGTGCGAGGTCAGGAGTGACGGACGGGATAACATTATCACCGCGATGCTGATCGCGGCGCAGGCGCATGTTCGTGAGGTGTGTCTGTATTTTGGCGGGACTTTGCTGCGAGGCAATCGTGCGACAAAATACTCCGCCGACGGGCTCATCGCCTTCGTCTCACCGAATTGCCCGGCGCTGGCAGAAGCTGGCATCTCCATTCGCTACCGCGAGAGCGAGCTGCTGCCGCCACCGGAAGGAGAGCTGAGGGTACAGCATCTTGAGAATGTCCCAATCGGCGTCATCAAGGTCTTCCCGGGAATACAGTTCTCACTCTTCGAGTCGATCATGACGGAGAAACTGCGGGGGATCGTCATCGAGACTTTCGGCGCCGGGAATATCCCCGGAGACGGGAGCGCGCTGCTGCCCATCATCAGGCGCGCGTTTGCCAACGGAACAGTGCTGACAGTGTGCTCCCAGTGTCCGCAGGGAGCTGTGTCCCTGGGCGCATATGAGTCCAGCAGCGCCCTTAAGAAGGCGGGAGCCGTGAGCGGACTGGATATGACGACGGAAGCTGCAGTGGCCAAGCTGTACTATCTCTTCAGCTGCGGATACAGCAAAGAGGAAGTGAAGCGGAAGATGGGGCAGCCGCTGCGCGGGGAGATGACGGTCTGAAGAGTGCTGTGCAGATGACAGTGTAAAAGGTACCGTGTACTTTGCAGAGAACTTCTCAAAGTACACGGTACCTTTCGTTCGCGATCACAGCCCGGGCCTTCCGGTCGCGAGGCACGATCACAGCCCGGGCCTGCCGGTCGCGCGCCCGGGTCAGCTTATGATCTCCCGGATCTGCCTCTTATAGGCCAGGAATTCTTCGGACAGCATATAATCCCTGTCCCGCGGCCGTTTGGTCTCGATGATGATCTCATCGGAGAGCACGGCAGGCCTTCCCTTCATGATATAGATCCGGTCAGAGAGGAAGACCGCTTCATCGATATCATGCGTGATGAAGAGGGTCGACAGGCGGATCTCCTCCATCACCCCAAGATACCACTCCTGGAGCGCCGCGCGCGTCAGCGTATCCAGCGCGCTGAAAGGCTCGTCCAGAAGGGCCACGCGGTTCCGGCACAGCCAGGTCCGCAGCAGCGCGGCTCTCTGCCGCATGCCACCGGAGAGCTGCGCGGGGTATTTGTCTTCCGTCCCCTCCAGTCCGAATTGGGCAAAATAGGGACGCGCGATCTTTCCTGCCTCCTTCGCCTTCATTCCTTTCAGAACGAGAGGCAGGGCCACATTGTTCAGGATCGTCTTATGCGGGAGCAGCATATCCTTCTGAAGCATATAGCTCAGATGTCCTGTTTCCCCCGAAATATCTCTGAACACGCCGTTCTCGTCCAGAAGCTCCACGTTCCCGGAGTCCGGCAGGAGAAGACCGGACAGGACGTTGAACAGCGTGGTCTTACCGACACCGCTCACGCCCAGAATGGATACCAGTTCTCCGTCCGCCAGACGCAGGTGGATGTCTCCCAGGATCTCCTTATCCCCATATGATTTTGAGATATGATTCGCGTGCAGTATATCCATTGGTCAGGTCTACTCCGGAAGATAGTCATTGGTGAATCCGGTGCCTGCCGGGATCTCGTCCGACAGTTTGTTATTGTACAGCCAGGCATAGAATGCGTCCCAGCGCGCGGGGTCGATATATCCCCACCTGGCGGCATCAGCAATATACTGGTCGGCGAGCCACTGCTGGCTCTCGGTGACCATTTCCGGATCCAGTTCCGGGACCTGCTCGCAGAGGATCTTCGCCGCTGCTTCCGGATCATTGATGGCAAATTCGTAGCCCTTCGCTGCGGCCGCGAGAAACGCCTTGGCCGTCTCGGGGTCTTTGGCCAGAAAATCCGTATTTGCCACGATCACCGGGCTGTAGTAATCAAACTCAGGAGTGATGTCCTTGAAATAGATCATATTGGTATCGAGGCCGGCTCGCTCGGCTGCAATGCCGTCCCAGGCATAGTAGATCCAGACGGCGTCGATATTTTGCTTCAGTGCGCTCACTACATCCGTGATGTATTCCGGGATCAGGTTGACCTTGGAGAAGTCGCCGCCGTCCGCTTCCACGATGTTCTTGAGCATCGCCTGTTCGACCGGAAGCTCCCATGTCGCGTAGTTCTTGCCCTCAAGTCCCTTCGGCGTATCGATGCCGTCTTCTTTCAGCGAGATGATCCCGGACGTATTGTGCTGGATCAGGGCCGCGACGGCAGTGACCGGATAGGTGTCTTTGGAGGCGAATACCGGCGCCAGGTAATCCTGGAAATCAATGCAGAACTCCGCGTTCCCGGACGCGACCATCATGACGGCGCCGTCTTCCGGCGGTTGGATGATGTTCACTTTCAGTCCTGCTTCGGCAAAATACCCCTGCGCCTGGGCCACGTAGAACCCGGTATGATTGGTGTTGGGCGTCCAGTCGAGCACCAG
>CAMOXN010000223.1 GCA_946629175.1 uncultured Lachnospiraceae bacterium
CTGGCAAAATACTGAAGCATCCAGCCGGCTACCGTCGTGTAATACATCATCAGGAGATAGTTGCCCGCCATGCACACATAACCGTGAAGATGCCATTTGGAGCCTTCCGGTTCCAGTTCCTGGTACATCTTGACCGGGCTCTTTCCGGAGGCGCGGCCCATCGCGAATTCCATCGTCATGGCCGGCAGTCCCAGAATGACCAGAAAGAACAGATACACCAGGACGAAGATCCCTCCGCCGCTCTGTCCGCAGAGATACGGAAATTTCCAAACATTGCCGATTCCGATCGCGCATCCCGCGCTTAAAAGAATAAACCCGAGACGGCTTCCCAAACTTTCACGCTGCATAACTATACTGTTTCTCCTTTATCTGTATTTTTGCCGCGGGCGGCAGCCCGCGCTGAAGCTATGCCGGAGGCATCGCTTAATTCTTGTCCGCTTCCTCCGCGGGCTCTTCTGCTGCGGGCTCCTCCGCCGCGGGCTTATCCGCTGCAGGTGCCTCTGCTGCAGGCGCCTCCGTGGAAGCCGTTTCCGCAGCCGCCGTGGACGCTGTATCGGATACGGTCACTGTTTCATTCGCGGTGCCGCCGCTCCTCCCCGCTTTTCTGAGCTGAGTGACGTACGCGAAGCATAGAACAGCGATCAGAACCATGATCGCAAGATAAACGACGGTCTTTTTGCTGATCCCGATCGGGGCTTCATAGGCGTCCGCTGAATTGTCGGACTTCCCGCTCTTCCGGGCGGACTCTCGGTCAACCATAATGATCCCTTCTTTCTTATAAGTCTTCTGTCACGAAAGATCTTCGTCAGGGAAGGGGCCTCGCCATTCCCTTAATCCAGTATTGTACCATGAACCGGGCGATTCTCACGATTTTTTTTGTGATTTTTCAAGTACCGCCTGCATTTCTTCTGTGGAGAATGTGTATTTTTTCCCGCAGAACTGGCACCTGATCTCTACGGGCTTCCCGTCATCGACGATCTTCTGCACCTCGTCCCTGCCGAGAAGGACCAGCGCCCTCTCGTACCGCTCCTTCCCGCAATTACAGCGGAAGGCCGTCGGTATTTTGTCCGTGATCACGGGATCCAGCCCCTGAAGGACCTTCTCAAGCATCTGCTCGGGCGTATCGCCGGCGGAGAGCATCTTCGTCACAGGATCGATCCCTTTGAGGTTCTCCTCCAGTTTGGAGATCGTCTCCTCCTCCGCAAAAGGCATCAGCTGCACGATAAAGCCGCCTGCCTGAAGGACTTTTTTCTGAGAGCGGTTCACGAGGACGCCGAGTCCCACGGAAGACGGGATCTGCTCGGAAACGGCAAAATAGTAAGTAATGTCCTCCGCGATCTCGCCTGTCTGTATAGCCGTCTGCCCCACGTAGGGGTCCTTCATGCCCATGTCGCGGATCACTGTCAGTGTGCCGCGGCCTACGGCTCCGCCTACATCCAGATGTCCCATCGCGTTGTTGGGAAGTTCCGCCTCCGGGTGCTCCACATATCCCTTTACGCCGCCCTGATTGTCAGCTGTGACGAGAATGCCGCCCAGCGGGCCGTCGCCGTCGATCCTGATCGTCAGAAGGTCCTGCGGCCCCTTCAGCATGTCCGCGATCATCAGCGCCGCGCTCATTGTACGTCCCAGCGCGGCTGTCGCGACCGGCGTCAGGTCATGCGCTTCCCGCGCGTATTCCACAAGGTCCCTCGACGTCACCGCAAACGCGCGGATCTGCGCGTTCGCGGCCGTCGCTCTGATCATATAATCCATTTCAAGTCTTTCCTCCATGTTGAAGCGTTGTGTCAGTTCCTGTGTCCCCGGAACTTTCCTGCAGGTCATCCGTATTTTGCCGCGTCCGCTCACTGATGATATAGCGCGGTCTCTGTTTGGTCTCCATGTAGGTCTTCCCCACATACTCGCCGATCACACCGAGGCTGAGGAGCTGTATGCCGCCCAGAAAGCAGATGATACATGTCATACTGGCCCAGCCGGGCACCGTCTGGCCTGCTATGTGCGCGATCACCGACCACAGTACACCGATAAAACTGATGAACGCGACGACCATTCCGATCCCTGTGATCAGATGGATGGGCCCTATGCTGAGGCTCGTGATCCCGTCGAACGCGAGCGCAGTCATCTTCCTAAGCGAATAATGGCTTTTTCCTGCGATCCGCTCTTTTCTTCTGTAACTGACGCATGTGCTCTTAAACCCGATCAGCGGGAACATACCGCGCAGATACAGGTTCACTTCCTTAAAATTCTCAAATTCCCTCAGGACCCTCGATGAGACAAGGCGGTAATCCGCATGGTTGTAGACCACGTCCGCGCCGAGGACGCCCAGCACTTTGTAGTAGCCCTGGGCCGTCGTCCGCTTGAACCAGGTGTCCGCCTCCCTGTCCGCCCGCACTCCGTACACGATCTCGCACCCGTCCAGATAGGCGTCCACCATCTCGTCCATGGCATCCGGGTCATCCTGTCCGTCGCAGTCGATCGTGATCGTGATGTCACAGCTGTCTTTGGCCTCCATCATGCCCGCCACGAGCGCGTTCTGATGTCCCCTGTTGCGGCTCTGGCGGATGCCCAGAACGCGGGGGTCGTCCGCGGACAGCTGCTCTATGATCTCCCAGGTCCTGTCCCGGGAGCCGTCGTCGACGAACAGGATCCTGCTCTCCCCGCTGATCTTTCCGCTCTCCGTGAGGGCCTGCAGCTTTTCAATAAACAGCGGCGCCGTCACAGGCAGGACTTCCTGCTCGTTATAGCACGGTATGATGATCCACAGTACCGGTCTGTTGTTCAAAAT
>CAMOXN010000224.1 GCA_946629175.1 uncultured Lachnospiraceae bacterium
AGGGATCTGAGCGCCTTGGATAAGGTCGGCTGTGTGACGTGCAGGGTCTCTGCCGCCCGGGTCATGTTCTCTTCTCTGGCCACTGCCAGGAAATACCTCAAAGTCCTGATCTCCATTTGGAAGCCTCCCTATCGAATCATTGTCATGATATTCATATAAAGAATATCATGAAATAAATTATAACTATTAGCGCAATGGTCCGCAAGCGGTTATGATTGCCTTGTCGGAAGAGAACAGATCATCCGGTAAAACGTAAGTAAAGCGGAATTCAGAAAGGGTCCTACAGGCATGAGTGTAAAAGAACAATTGATACAGGGACTTTCCGATGCGGGATGCAGCGCGGAGGCTGCACGAAAGATCGGTGCTCTCTTTGAGACCGGCAGCTACGACGAGATGCTGCACCAGATGAAGAAACAGCGCTGTGTGCTTGTCGATCAGATGCATGAGAGCCAGCGCAGGGTAGACCGCATGGATTTTCTGATCCGGAATCAGGAAAAACGGATAAATTAAAAGAAAGCGAGGACAGGGACCATGATAAAAAAGGAAGAACTGATATTGACACAGGATTGGGATAAGACCTTCCCTAAGAGCGATAAGGTTGACCACTGCAAGGTGACTTTCGTGAACCGCTACGGCATTACTCTGGCAGCGGATATGTACGTTCCGAAGGATGCGGAAGGGAAGCTTCCCGCGATCGCTGTCAGCGGTCCTTTCGGAGCCGTCAAAGAACAGTGCAGCGGCCTGTATGCGCAGACTATGGCGGAAAGAGGGTTCCTCGCGATTGCCTTTGATCCGTCTTTCACCGGCGAGAGCGGCGGCAATGTCCGTTACATGGCTTCCCCTGACATCAATACCGAGGATTTCATGGCAGCGGTCGATTTCCTGTCACTGTGTGATAAGGTCGACCCGGAGCGGATCGGCATCATCGGAATCTGCGGCTGGGGTGGTATGGCGCTCAACACGGCAGCGCTTGACACCCGCATCAAGGCCACTGTGGTATCCACCATGTATGACATGACCCGCGTAAATGCCAAGGGTTACTTCGACAGTGAGGACAGCGAGGAGGCCCGCTATCAGAAGAGAGCGGCTATGTGCGCACAGAGACTTGCAGATCTTAAGGCGGGTGAATATACCCTCGGCGGCGGTGTGGTCGATCCGCTTCCGGAGGATGCGCCTTACTTCGTAAAGGACTATTACGACTACTACAAGACGGACCGCGGTTATCACAAGAGATCCCTCAACTCCAACGGCGGCTGGAACGTCATCGGATGTGAGAGCTTCATCAACCAGCCGATCCTCATGTATACGAACGAGATCCGCTCCGCGGTCCTGATCATGCACGGAGACAAGGCACATTCCTGCTACTTCGGCAAGGACGCCTATGCGGATATGGTGAAGGACAGCAAATATACAGACAACAAGGAGCTGCTGATCATCCCGGGCGCTTCTCACACTGATCTGTATGACGGCGGCGGCAAGGACGCGATCCCGTTCAACAAGCTTCAGGATTTCTTTACGGAATACCTGAAATAAAGACGCAGTCCGGATGGACATGAATTGGAGAATCATAAGAAAATGAGAACAGTTTATACAAGAACGATAAGCATACTTCTGATCAGCGCAGTGCTTCTTTCCTCCTGCGGAGCCGCATCTTCTGCGGCGCCTGCGCAGGAAAGCGCGGCACAGGAAGCTGTCGAGGCACCCGCGCAGGAAAATGAAGCGCAGGATGCCGCAGAGGTGTCCGCGCAGGAGAACGCGGAGCAGGATGCTGCCGAAGCACCCGCGCAGGAAAATTCCGCATCGGCGACTACTGCCGCAGCTGCAGCAGCCGATGAGGGCCTCCGCGATCTCTACGCCATGGAGACATACGATACTGTCCCCGAAGAACTTCTTGAATGGCACGACGACGTGGATTACGGCACGATCGATGAGGACGTGGAATACTATTCCGCGACTGCCGGCGACAACAAATACTGCAACGTTCTTCTCCCCGCAGGCTATGACGAGTCGCAGGAGTATCCTGTGCTCTACATGATCCACGGGTGGGGCGGTTCGTACGACTCCCACGTCTATGACGGTTCTGACCTGCAGATCCTCTACGGCAACATGCTGAGTGAGGGGCTCGCCGTTCCTATGATCATTGTCGGCGTCGACATGTACACGGATCCTCTTGCAGACAAGGATTCCAAGTCCGAGGAAGAGATGCGCCTCTCCTATGACAAGACGGTCGACGACATTGGCCTGGACCTGATGCCTTTCATCGAAGAGAAGTACAGTGTGAAGACCGGCCGCCTGAATACAGCGGTCACGGGCGTTTCCCAGGGCGCGACGACATCCCTTGCCACCGGTTTCAAGTGGCAGTCCAAAATAGCGTATATCGCAAGCCTCGCTCCCGACCCGGGCGTCATTCCCACTCCTTACTACGCGGGAACCTACTGGAACTGGCCGATCTTTGACGATTTTACCATCGAATCGCCGGAGACGATGCCCCGCTATATCTATCTGACCGTCGGTACGGAAGACCCCTGGAACGTCGATGTCACCGCCTATTACGGCGAAGTGATGGACAAGAACGGCATTCCCAACCAGAACGACCTGGTGGAAGGATACGGCCACGACGGAGAATTCTGGTCGCTGGGCCACTACAATTTCCTGCAGAAGATCTTTCTGGATTGACCACAGGCGATGGCAGGTCTATAAAATGATGTGAAGGGACCGGGTTTATGAAGACCGGTCCCTGCATTATCATCTTGAAGAGGGAGAATCTAATACTATGC
>CAMOXN010000225.1 GCA_946629175.1 uncultured Lachnospiraceae bacterium
CCCCACTGTGCTCAGGCTCCGCCGTGCGCCAGCTCCTTGTCGTCCTTCAAAAAGGATTCTTACAGGAACGAGAATGCCGACCTTACCCTCTGCACCATATTCATCATATCCGAGCCGTACTGATCGATGACCGTCTTGCACAGCGCCGGATCGTTGGTCAGGATCGCGTCCACGTTGAGGCTCACCAGTTCCTTCATCGTCTCCCTCTCGTTGACCGTCCAGACGAAGACGCGCTTGCCCGCGCGGTGGAGCCGCTCCACGTTCTCGAAAGTGGCAAAAGTCTCCTGGATGCTGATGATGTCGGCCGCGTCGAGCGTCTCGAGCTCTCCCATCCCGATCACGGATGTGTACGCCGTGAGCACATACGGATTGATCCTGCGCACCTCTTCGAGCGTCTCATAGTCCTGAGAAGTTATATCACAGTTATTCAGGTAATCATTGGCAAGGATGATATCCACCACTTTCTCCGTGATGCCCTCGTCGTGGCCGTTGCGCTTGATCTCGATGTTGAGATAGAGCTTGTTGTCCCCGCTCCCGCAGAGCTTTAAGACCTCGTCCAGCGTCGGGATCTTCGTCCCCGCGAAATCCTTACTGAAGAAGGACCCGTTGTCCAGATCTTTGATCTCGTCATAGGTCACTTCCCAGACATTCTTATTGACGCCGGTGGTCCTCTTTAAGTTGTCGTCGTGCATAACGACGATCGTTCCGTCCGCCAGCATCTGCACGTCCAGTTCGGCGGCCGTAAAGCCCTCGTCCATGCACATCTTAAAAGCGGGCAGCGTATTCTCGGGCGCCTTTGCGGAGTAGCCGCGGTGCGCCATGATCATGGGAACTCCGCAGTCCGTGTTGAGCATCCACCTGATCTGCGCGAACCTCTTCGGCCCCGAGATGAACAGAGTGACCGCGCAGACCGCAATGATCGCCCATTTCAGGACGGGATACCGTCTGATAAAGTGAGGCGGCTCCGTATAATCGATCAGGTCCTCTCCCAGCTCTTCTTTTCTCTTGTAATAGGCGCACATGAAGGAAGACGCTATGATCGGCGTGATGATCCACAAAAAGAACAGGTAGAAGATCGTGCCGGTCGGTGTGAACCTGTCCGCGAAGAACGCATTGAAGCCCGGCGTCTCTCCGGGCATCAGCCACTTGGACAGGAGGAACCATCCCGTGACGATCACGGCTGTACCCAGATAATACAGAAGAATGACCAGCGCCAGCCATCCGAGCGCGATAAAACCGACCTTGATGACGTGCCTTCCTTTTGTCATCGCGGCGCTCTTTTGGCAGGCGGCCTTGAAACTCGTCTCGTCCCGCTCCATCATGACCGGGATCGCGTAGATCCAGCGAAGGAAGAAATAGATCGCGATCACCTGGAAGCACAGAAAAGCAGCCTTCTCCCAATTGTGCTTGCTGAAATCCTCCAGAATGAATCCGGGGATCCTGAGCACCGAAATGACGCTGGACACATCCCCGGTCAGGGTCCCGAAGCGTATCACCAGGATCGCGTAGGGAATGAGTCCCCAGTTCCTGAGCTTCAGGCGTTCCGCCCACAGGTCGAAGCCCGCTGAGAAGATCTGTCTCAGCGTTCTCTGCTGCCCGCATTTGCACGCATGTAGTGTGTCATAGAGCGCGAACTGCTCGAACATCGTCCCTGCGACCAGAAGGATCCCCAGAAGGATGAGCACGATCCATGTGAGCGGATTCCCCAGGATCGGGATCAGATTGTTCCAGGTGATGACCGTCGTCTTATTCCCGATCAGCCACAGCCTCTCTACGCATGTCATGATCGGGAACAGCACGAAAAAAGTGAAGAGCCTGAAGTTCACCTCAAACGCGACCAGGTTGCCGAAATTCTTCTTCATGAGCCCGAATGGCCTCATGACCGTCATGAACCACTCTTTAGTACCATCAATAAAGCCTTTCATCTGCCTGATCCTCCGCCTTGGTTGTTTTCCACTTTGATCGTGATGTTCGACTGCGCGTACTGCAGGAGCTGGCGCTCCGCCATTGACTGCAGCGCCCGGTTCAGGTCCAGCCTGATCCTGTGAATATACTCTTCCGGTCCTTCTGCGGAAACACCGATGATCATCCTGTCATTGTCAAAATCGAGAATGCCCTCAAATTTCGGTCCGCTGATGATATGAGGATTGATCTTGCCGACCATCGGCAGCTCCTTCTCAAAGAGTTCCTTCATCTCGTCTATGGAAACAGTGACCGGAACTCTGATCTTGACCATGCATACGGATGTCTTCCGGCTGAAATTGATCACGTTGCTGATCTCGTGATTGCTGATCGTCTTCACATCGTTGCTGCCGTTGATGATCCTGGTCGACCTGACGCCGATCTCCATCACTCTTCCCTTGAAATCGCCGACCTGGATAAAATCACCGACCTGATATGAGTTCTGCCTAAGTGCTCATACCTCTCTGTCTCCGGCACGTCCTCGTAATATTCTTCATTCTCCGCTTTCTCAGCCTGCAGCCGGAGCAGGGACAGCGCGCCGGATGCCGTATTCATCGCCGTCCTCGTGTGCGCGTACTCACTGGTGATCATTTCCGGCGTGAGCGCGCTGAAAAAGCCTTCCGCTTCGGAAGGCAGTTCGATCTTTCCGTCACGGACAAGGACCACCATGCCGCTGTCGCCGTAACGTTCCCCGGTGATATTTCCGTCTGCGGACCAGTTCCGTCTTGTACACGCTGTCCTTCATGACGATGTCATTGTATTGCCGCTGCTCGATATACAGCAGGATGCCGGAATAAAGGATCAG
>CAMOXN010000226.1 GCA_946629175.1 uncultured Lachnospiraceae bacterium
CCTCCGCTGCCTGACAGCGGAAGAGATCGAGGACGCGTACGAACTCAACACAGGCAAACTGATCGTCGATGAGTTCGAGCGCATGGGCAAGGATCCCGAGGCGGTCTCCGCGGTCATCTGCAAGAACCACGGACCCTTCGCCTGGGGCAAGGACCCTGAAGACGCCGTGCACTGCGCGGTCGTTCTGGAAGAGGTCGCCAAGATGGCCTTCAGGACAGAGCTCATCAACCCCAAGGTACAGCCCGCCCCTCAGGAGCTTCAGGACAAGCACTATTACATAAAGCACGGAGCCAATGCTTACTATGGCCAGGGAGGTGCCAAATGAATGTACAGGAACTGAAGAAAGTCGCCAACCAGGTTCGTAAGAATATCGTTACCGAAGTTTTCTACGCCAAGGCGGGACACCCCGGCGGGTCCCTTTCCGCGGCAGAGATCTACACATATCTCTACATGGAAGAGATGAACGTGGATCCCGCGAAGCCCACGGATCCCGACAGGGACAGATTCGTCCTCTCCAAGGGACACACATGCCCCGGCCTTTACGGCGTGATGGCGGAGAAGGGATATTTTGACAGAGAAGAACTGAAGACGTTCCGTCACCTCGGCGCGCGCCTTCAGGGACATCCGTCCATGCACTATCTGCCCGGCATCGACATGAGCTCCGGATCCCTCGGACAGGGCATCTCCTGCGCGGTCGGCATGGCACTTGCGGCGAAGCTGCAGAAGAAGGATTACCGCGTTTACACACTGCTCGGCGACGGCGAGCTGGAGGAAGGCCAGGTATGGGAAGCTTCCATGTTCGCGGGCGCGAAGAAGCTCGACAACCTCTGCGTGATCGTGGACAACAACAACCTGCAGATCGACGGAACGATCGTGGAAGTCAACAATCCTTATCCGATCGACAGGAAATTCGAGGCTTTTAACTTCCATGTGATCAACGTGGAGAACGGCCATGACTTCGAACAGCTGGCAGCAGCGTTCGCGGAGGCGAGAGCTGTTAAGGGAATGCCCACAGCGATCATCTGCAAGACAACGAAGGGCAAGGACGTCTCCTTCATGGAGAACAGCGTCGACTGGCACGGCAAGGCTCCTAACGAGGAGCAGTACAAGATCGCCATGGCGGATCTGGAAAGGATTGGTGAGGCGTTATGAGTGATGTAAAGAAGATCGCGACACGCGAAACTTATGGAAAGACTCTTGTGGAACTGGGAGCCGAGATGCCCAACCTCGTCGTTCTGGACGCGGACCTTGCAGGCGCCACCAAGACAGGCGTATTCAAGAAGGCATATCCGGACAGGCATATCGACTGCGGTATCGCGGAGAGCAACATGATGTCCATCGCGGCAGGCCTTGCGGCAGCGGGCATGGTCCCCTTCGCCAGCACATTCGCGATGTTCGCTGCAGGCCGTGCTTTCGAGCAGGTCCGCAACTCCATCGGCTACCCTCACCTGAACGTGAAGACCGGCAAGGTCGTGACGGCGGAAGAGCACAACATCATCGGCGGCCTCGGCGGCGCAGTCGCGGAGTGCTTGGCTGAGAAGTGCCCGACCAGGATGTACAGGATCGGCGTTCGCGACAAGTTCGGCGAGTCCGCATCCGCTGCGGAGCTGCTGCACAAGTATATGCTGGACGGAGAAGGCGTGTACAAGCAGGTGAAGGCGTTCGTGGAAGGGTAACAGAGTGTGACGGGGCAGTTCCCTATCACATTATAGAAGGTTGAGCTAAAAGAGGCTGCTGTACTTGGGGTATGTTCTTGCTCCATTTTGGTACGGCGGCCTCCTTTTTTTGCTGTGGGAAGACTGAAAGAAGGGCGCTATTTCTGTCGGGTTACACTAAGAATTCGGGCCCTTCTATCCCTCCGATCAAAAAGGACCGCCACACAAGTGCGGCAGCCCCTTCTATAAATCCATTATTATCCTTTGATCGCCCCCGCGATAAAGCTCTCCTGTATCCTCTTGCTCAGCAGGATATAGACGAACAGTGTCGGGAAGGTGGCCAGCACCAGCGCGGCGCCGATCGGGCCCCATTCGGTCGTGTACTGTCCGGAGAGCGCCTGCACGCCTACAGGCAGTGTGCGCAGAGCGGACTTGCTGATGAAAATATTGGCGAACATCAGCTCGTTCCAGCACTGCAGGAGCGTATAGATGCCGACGGTGGCAACCGCAGGCCGCATCAGCGGTACGATGATGCGGAAGAAGATGCCCGCAGGCACTGCCTTTCCCGGCCGTTTATGCCTGTGAACGGACCGGCCCGTTTATGAACAAGGTCGTCTGCCGGACGACCTTCTGCGATCCCGGTTATTGTAATATGATTACAGATGATATATCGGTGATCGTAATAAAGAGTAATGAAGAGGACTGTCAAAGGAGGTTTTCATGATGAAGGATAGTAAAAGAGAGATCAACTGGTCCATGTATTCCGAGGAGAAGAGGGAATTGCACGACTATTACCTCAGCCTCGGCTATGACGAGCGTACAGCGGCGGTCCTTGCGCTGTTCACTTTCGGACATAGAAGAAGACGCGGCGCTGTAAGGATCGACCGGCTTTATGAGGAGCTTTTGGGAAGAGGATGCGCGGATCATGACGATGATCCTGTACCGCGGAGTTTCGGATATGCTGCCCCGGCATCAGCGCCGCAGAGGACCGGATCGGCATCGGCGCCGATGCCCAAAAATGTCTCAAGATCAAGAACCTTATCTGCGCTTTCTTCAAGATTTTCCCGGCAAGGATTCTCGGTAATTCAATTGCCGAGAGGAATTGCC
>CAMOXN010000227.1 GCA_946629175.1 uncultured Lachnospiraceae bacterium
TATCCCGACATGTTCGGAAGGCTTCCTATGAACTCCCGCACAAGTTTCTCCGCCTGTTCGTCGGACCGCTCGAGGATGCCGCTCGCAAGGGCCTTCTCCTTGGCTGCCGTCTCGAACTCGACGAGCGAGATATTATAGTCCTCCAGCTTGAGCGGGTTCCACAGCGAGTCCTTCTCCGAATAGATCTTGAAGGTGTCCTTGTCGATCACGACCGCGCGGATCTCCGACTCCGGCATTTCAACAGTGATGGCCTTTCGGTCTTCGTCCGCGGCGATCGCTATTTTGTCAAAATCCACCCCCGCCATCACATAACCGTCGTAGCTGTAGGTGAACTCCGACTGGGTCGTGATGAACTTGAGAAATGTCTTCTCCTTGGTGTACTTCTCCACCTGGGTAAAATAGTACTCCTGCGTGATCAGCACGCCCATGCCGGCAAGGCCGTCGCGGATCGTGTCGGTATTGACGGTTATGACGACCTTGTCCTTCTTCTCTTTTTCCGTCTTCATCGTCACGGTCTCGGCCGCCTCGTTCTTCTCGGCGTCCTTCCTGGCAGCGTAGTCGACGCACAGGATGACCGCGGCAATGATCGCGACGACCGTGATCACAATATAGATCCGATTGCTGTTCTTCTTAAGGAATTCCATGATCTTTCCTTTCCGGTGGTCGTTTCACCTCTGGGGTCATTTCACCTCTGGGGTCATTTGACCCCTTTGCCCCCGCTGTGGGTCATTTCACCTCTGAGGTCAAATGACCCATTTGCCCCTCCGGGCTCACCCCTCCACTATCTCCTGCAGCTCGATATACCGCTCGATCTTCTCTTCCAGCTCCTCATCGACCTTCTGTTTCTCTTCCGAAAGCGCCTGCAGCTTCACATAATCCGAAGTGATCCCGGCCATCTCCTCTTCCAGCTTCTTCGACCGAGCCGTCAGCTCGTCGATCACTTCCTCGATCGTGTCGTATTCCCTCTGCTGCGAAAAAGTCAGCCGCTTGCGGGTCTCGGGTGCCCTGTACTTCTTACCCTTCTGAGGCGGATCGGATGACTCAGGCGTCTCAGATCCCGAACCGAACGCCCCGGCGCCAGTCCCGGCGTTCCGCCCAAAGCTCACCCCTGTGCCGTCCCCGGCGTTCCGCCCAAAGCCCGCCCCTGTGCCGTCCCCGGCGCCCAACTCATCATCCGCCGCCTCCTTATGCGCCAGGTACTCCTCGTACCCGCCCTCGCTCTGATGCAGCAGCCCGTCCCCCTCGAAACTGAAGATCCGGTTGACCACCCTGTCCAGAAAATACCTGTCATGCGACACCGCGATCACGATTCCCGCGAAGTGATCCAGATAATCCTCCAGGATCTGCAGCGTCTGGATGTCCAGGTCGTTGGTCGGCTCGTCCAGGATCAGCACGTTCGGCGCCTCCATCAGCACGCGCAGCAGGTACAGCCGCCGCTTCTCCCCGCCCGACAGCTTCGCGATGGGCGTGTACTGCTTGCTCTTCACGAACAGGAACCGCTCGCACATGGCCGACGCCGTGATCAGCCCGTCCGCCGTGCGCACGTACTCCCCGTGGTCCTTCACCATCTCGATCACGGTGCCGGTTTCCGGCAGCTCCTCATTCTCCTGGCCAAAATATGCCATCCTGATCGTCTGCCCCTTCTCCACCACGCCTTCATCGGGCGGGATCTCGCCGATCAGTATTTTGAGCAGGGTGGATTTCCCGCAGCCGTTGGGCCCGATGATCCCGATCCTGTCGTTCTTAAGGAAAGTATAGGTGAAGTCCCGGAACAGGCACTTGTCCCCGTAGCTCTTGGCGAGATGCCGCACCTCGATGGTCTTGTTCCCCATCCGGGACGGCAGCGACTCGAGCAGCACGTTCCGCTCCTCGGCGATCTTCTCCCTGTCGCGGAGCGCCTCAAAGCGCCGGATGTGCGCCTTCTGCTTGGTCGAGCGGGCCCTCGCGCCGCGCATCATCCACGCGAGGTCCTGCTTGTAGAGGGCAGCCATCTTCCGCTCTGCTGCCAGCGCGAAGTCCAGCCGCTCCTGCTTGGTCTGCAGGTACTTCTCGTAATTCCCGGGATAGCTGTACACGTTCGCCCGGTCGATCTCCCAGATCGTGTTCGTCACTTCGTCCAGGAAATAACGGTCGTGCGTGACCATGACGATCGCGCCCTTGTAGGCCGCCAGCTGCTCCTGCAGCCACTCGATCATCTCGTGGTCCAGGTGGTTGGTCGGCTCATCCAGGATCAAAATATCGCCCGGCGTCAAAAGTGCCGCTGCCAGCGCCGCCCTCTTTCGCTGCCCGCCCGACAGCGTTTCCGGCATAGCAGTAGGATCCTCGATCCCGAGCTTCAGCAGCATGGCCGCGGCCTCGCCCTGCACGTTCCAGAATTCCTGGTCCTGCGAGATGTTCTGCACGACATTTTCCAGCACGCTGCGCTTTGGATCAAAGACCGGATTCTGCGGCAGATACGAGACCTTCAGGCCGTTCCGCGTGATGATCTGCCCCTCGTCTGGCTCCAGCGCGGCCGCAATGATCGCCAAAAGGGTCGACTTGCCCGTCCCGTTGATGCCGATAACGCCGATCCGGTCGTAATCCTCTATTCCCTGCGTCACATTCTGCAGCAGCGTTGTATCTCCGAAGGATATGCCGATTCCTTCCAGCGTCATGATGATCATATCTTGTCTCCTCGGTCATTTGACCTCTGGGGTCAAATGACCCCTTTGCCCCCCTGATGGGCTATTTCACCTCTGGGGTCAAATGGCCC
>CAMOXN010000228.1 GCA_946629175.1 uncultured Lachnospiraceae bacterium
TCCCGCAGTTCCTCCAGGAACTGCTCCGCCTGCTCTGTTTTGCCCAGTTCTCCGTGGACATTGGAGAACACGATCACTTCGACCTGCATCTTTCCGTCCGCCCAGCCCTCCATGACATCCCGGATCCGGCGCGTCATCTCTGCCATCACAGGAGCATCCATCCCTCGTAACTTAAGGATGCGGACAGCTTCATCGGTGGAGACGCATCCGTCCAGCTCCGCCCGCAGCGCGGGAAGCTCACAGCCGGAAACATCCTCCGCGATCCGGCCAAGAATCTCCATCCTGCGGTCGCCGTACTTCGAATGTGTATTGGGGACGCCGCCCGCCACCTTGACCAGTTTTCCGATGTGGCCGACGAACAGGAGCCGCCGGAAGCCGGCGTCCTGCGCCATCCGAATCGTATCCCGGATATAGTTGGAGGCCGTCACGGCTGTCTCGAGCGGAAAGCCGTATTTTTCCAGGAAGAACTGCTTCCCGTAATTGCCCGGCGCGGCCGACAAAATAGTGCGGCCTTCGCTCCTGCGCACACTGATCTCCGCCCTGATCGTATCGAGCAGCGCCTGCTCGCTCATGGGTTCGACGATGCCGGTGGTCCCCAGGATCGAAATGCCTCCCTCGATCCCGAGCTTTCCATTGAATGTCTTGGCCGCCAGCTCTTCTCCCTGCGGGACCGAGATCGTGACCTCTATGCCGGGCCCGGTCAAAAGACTGTCCGCTCCGCGGTATTTCACCAGCATCTCGCGGACCGCTTCCGCGATCATTTTTCTCGGCGTGCTGTTGATCGCCGCCGCCCCGACCGGCTGGTCAAGACCCGGTCTTGTCACGCGGCCGACGCCTTTTCCGCCCTCGATCCGGATTCCGGGCTTCTGTGAGAGAGCCGCCCGCGCGTAGATCAGCGCGCCGTCCGTGACATCCGGATCATCGCCGCTGTCTTTTCTGACCGCGCATGAGACCGCTCCTCCCCCGTTCAGGATCTGAAGATCCTCCACATCCAGATCAAGCGCGATCCCCTTGGGCGTGACCAGGCGCACTTCGCGGATCTCTTTTCCGGTCAATAGCACAAAGGCAGCCGCCTTAGCAGCGGCTGCCGCGCAGCTTCCCGTTGTATAACCGAGGCGGAGCTTCACTCCGCCCTTCATCAGATACTCGTTCAGCATGTTCCTGTCCCGGAAATAGAAATCCTATCAAACAAAGCCTATCAAACAAACTTATCAAACAAAACCCATCCAACAAAACTTATCAATGAAAAGGCTATAGAGAAGCTATTTCATATGATACAGGATCGCGTTCACGATCGCAGCCGCCACATTGCTGCCGCCTTTTCTTCCCCGGCTGCAGATATAAGGGGCGCCGGCTTCCATGATCCTCTCCTTGGCCTCGACGACATTGACGAATCCGACAGGGACCGCGATAACAAGTTCCGGCCGGTATCCCTCGCCGATCTCTTCTTCCAGCGCGAGGAGCGCTGTCGGAGCGTTCCCCACCGCAAATATAAGGGGAATGCCGTTCTCCCTTGAAAAGCGCACTGCCTTGTGCACAGCTGCCGCCGACCGGGTCGTCCCCGCTTCCCCGGCAGCTTCAGCGACGTCCGGGTCTGCGATAAAGCAGTGGACTTCACCGCCGAACTGCGCCAGTCTTCTCTTGTTGATCCCCGCCATGGCCATGGTCGTGTCCGTGACGATGTGGGCGCCGCGCCTTAAGGCGTCCTCGGCTGCCGCCAGCACATCCTCGCTGAAAGCCATTGTATCGAGATACTCGAAATCCGCCGTCGTGTGGATGACCCGCAGCAGGACGTGTTTATGATCTTCCGGGATCTTCCTCCCCTTCTGCCGCAGTTCTTCCTCGATGATCCGGAAGCTTTCGCTTTCGATCTCCGCCGGTCTCAGTATCGATATTTCTGTTTTTCCCATTATTATACCTTTGTACGATGCTCCGCAGCGTGTAACGCCTCAAATAAGAAATCTCCTTTATTTGAGGCGTCAAAAAATCAGCCTCTGACGCCCCAAATCAGCTATTCTTGTCATTTGAGAAGTGACAATTACCGGCAGAAAATGAAAATGATTGCAAATCTCAGATCAAGAGACTCCTCAAATTCAGAATTCCTGAAAAAAAGGGCGTTTCTTTCTTACCTCATCGCAGCATTCCTGAAAAACAGGCAGTCTCCTTGACTCCCCCAAAACTCATATCCGTCAAATTAGGGCGTCAGCACCAAAAAACCTGACGCCCCAAAACGCAGCTAAAGTCAATATAGGGCGTTTGCGCAGTGATCCTGCCCGGGTATTACAGCGAAGGGCAAAATACACAGCAGCATATCACAGTGTAGCAGCCCCTTCTAAAGATGCGAGCCTCGTTGTGCGAGCCTCTTTTTCACTCTTCCTTCACAGGCTCTGTGACGGAGACCTTGTGGTCATACCAGGTCCCCTTTTCGCCGACCAGAGCACAGTCGAATTCCTCACCGATGACCGGCACCGGAATGTCGAATCCGTACACCTCTTCCGATGTTCCGTCTTTGTATTCCACTGTATCCGTTGTGGGATCTAAGAGAGCGGCGCCTTCCTTCTGCGCGTCCTCTGCGGTTCCGACAAAGAGATGGAGGATGCCCTTGGATGCCAGGCTGACATGGATGGTCATCTGTCCGCCCTCGACGGTCAGGACGCCCTTTCCCTCGTTCGCCTCATTCACATGGAACATGCTGCTGTCCGTGTTAAAGAGCGCTGTGTAAGTTCCGTCTTCGAGA
>CAMOXN010000229.1 GCA_946629175.1 uncultured Lachnospiraceae bacterium
GTGTTCTTAGCCTCGCCGGGTGTGTAGCAGGTCTGTCCGAACAGAGCTGCCTGCTGGTCGCCCGCGACGCCCGCGATCTTGATCGGGCCGCCGAAGAACTCGGGATCGGATTCGCCGTAGATGTAGCTGGAGGGCTTCGCCTCGGGAAGAACGCTCTTCGGAACTTCCAGCTGTTCGCAGAGTTCATCGTCCCAGTCACATGTATTGATATTGAACAGAAGGGTTCTGGAAGCGTTGGAATAGTCGGTCGCGTGTACCTTGCCCTTGGTCAGTTTGTAGATCAGCCAGCTGTCGACAGTACCGAAAGCGAGCTCGCCTGCCTCTGCTTTCTCGCGGACGCCCGGAACATTGTTCAGGATCCAGCGAAGCTTCGTGCCGGAGAAATAAGGGTCAAATACAAGACCTGTCTTATGATATGCGGTGTCTGCGATGTCAGGATACTTCTGCATCAGCTCTGCCTTCATGTCAGCAGTTCTGCGGCACTGCCACACGATCGCGTGATAGACGGGCTGTCCGGTCGCGCGGTCCCACAGAATAACGGTCTCACGCTGGTTAGTGATACCGATCGCAGCGATGTCTTCATATGTAGCGCCAACGTTCTGCATAGCCTTGCGAGCGACGGAGAGCTGTGTCTGCCAGATCTCGTTTGCGTCGTGCTCTACCCAGCCCGGCTGAGGATAGTACTGCGTGAACTCCTTCTGAGCCATGCTGCAGATCTCGCCCTTCTCGTTGAAGAGGATACACCTGTTGCTGGTCGTGCCTGCATCCAATGCCATTACATACTTTGCCATATAAATACCTCCTTCTAACTTTGCCGTCACACCCCCGTATGCCGGCATGTCCCCTTTACATGAACCAAACTTCGGAACTTGTCGTTGAGATCGCAGCCGCTCCGCTACTCAGCGCGTTCATGACGTCTTCCTTCTCCTGGATCAGGCCTCCGCAGATGACCGGCACCCTGCTCATGGAGCAGATCTTTCTGATCATCTTGGGAACAATGACGCCCGGAAGGATCTCGATCATATCCGGCTGGGAGTCCCGGTTCACACGCGACTGTCTCTCGATGTTCACAAGCGCCATGCTGTCGAGTACAAAGTACCGCAGCACTGTCGCGAGACCGATCTCCTTAGCATGTGCGATCAGATTCACCTTCGTCGTTATGATGCCGTCCGCCCTGGTGTACTTGCGGATAAAATCAGTAGAGATATCCCGGGAACTGAGCCCGGTGATCAGGTCCATATGGACCATGGCGATCTTTCCCGCATCCTTCACCTTTGCGACAATATCGGCGATGGTACAGATGTCACCGTACAGGATGAACACCGCATCCACTTCCGATGTCAGGCAGATCTTGAGTCCTTCGTCATCCTTGACTGCGGCTATAACAGGTGCTGCTTCAATCACTTCAACAAATTCTCTTCTCATTTGGTTCCTCGCTTGCATAAAAAAAAGAAAATACGACAACAATAACAGGGGACCCCATTCCCCGATCTGCCATTGCCACATTCTCTTCTCTCCAGGCAAGCTTGATTGAGTTGTATATATAATATCACTGCATTAATGAATATGCAACATTAACAGCTGTTTTTTTTTGAAATTTTGTTCAATTTCACCGATTCCGGTCTTCTGTTTCAAGCTCCGTATTTATGAATTGCATAAAAAAACACAGCCGGCTCTCCAAATGACGCTTCGAAAAGCCCGGCTGCGCTAAAAATCATTGTTATTTTTATTCCATTAATACATGAACGGTGAACCGTTACTGTACCCCCATCTCTTTTTTGATCGCCGCCATCAGGTCGTCGAACTCCTCAAAAGCGGGTAGCTGCGGATAATCCTGCCTGATCTTTTCCGTCGTACGGAACAGATATCCGGCCTTACTGGCAAGGATCATATCGAGATCGTTGTAGCTGTCGCCTGCGGCTATCGTCTCGAATCCGATGGACTGCAGGGCCCTGACTGTGCTGAGCTTGGACTTCTCGATCCGCATCTTAAAGCCCGTGATCTCTCCGTCCGGCGCCACCTCCAGGGAATTGCAGAACAGCGTCGGATATCCGAGCTTCTCCATAAGGGGCATCGCGAACTGGGTGAAAGTATCGCTGACGATGATCACCTGCGTGAAAGAGCGCAGGTCATCAAGGAACTTCTTTGCGCCCGGAAGCGGCTCGATCTTCGCGATGACGTCCTGGATCTCCTTGAGCCCCAGTCCGTGCTCTTTCAAAATACCGATCCTCCACTTCATCAGTTTGTCGTAATCCGGTTCATCCCTGGTCGTACGCCTCAGCTCCGGAATACCGCTGACCTCCGAGAAGGCGATCCAAATCTCCGGTACCAATACTCCTTCCATGTCCAGACAGGTGATGTACATACAGTCTTCCTTTCTTTATCGGTGTTCTTGATCAGATTCTTTAATGGTAGTTCTGAGTTGTAAGTTTCGGGTCCTTCACCGGATCCTATGACCGGCTTCCCGGTCCCAGCGGGCTCTATCCCAGCGGGATCTCTACGACTTCCGCCATTCTCATGAGGCACTGTTCGATCTGCTGCGAGATCTCGTCCACAAGGCGCCCTGTGATCTCTTCATTCTTGTCGTTTTCCAGGCTCTTGTAAAAGCTTCTCTTGACCTCGTCGCTGATCTTCTCCATGCGGGACATGAAATATCCCCTCGGGACCAGCTTCCTCATCGGGCGCGGGATGACCATGTTCATCACGGCTTCCTGCATCTTGTCCTTGCC
>CAMOXN010000230.1 GCA_946629175.1 uncultured Lachnospiraceae bacterium
GTCACATCTCTCCGGCGATCGCCGACCCGATGATCATGACCGCGCCGATGATCCCCCAAAAGCTCAGCGGCTCTCCCAAAAACAGTGCGGCGAACAGCAGCGCCGAGACCGGGTCGATGTAACTCAGGAGCGCGACGGACTGTGCCCTTAGCCCGTCTATACTGCCAAAATACAGCACATATGCGATACCTGTGTGAACAATGCCTACGATGAGAAGAAGCGCGATCGTTGCCGGACTGAACCCTCCCCTTCCCGCTCCGATGCCGAACCCTCCTGTCAGGATCAGGTAGGGGATCATGACAAGGCCGGCTGACAGAAGCTGAATGGTCGTTTTTCGGTAAGCGTTGATCCCGCTGAGCCGTTTGTTCATGATCACGACGGTCGAATAGAGAACAGCGGCGCCAAGTCCGAGCAGCACGCCCCGCAGATTGCCTGCCGGCATTTCTCCGCCGCCGGTCACTCCGGACACCATCACCATGCCGATGATAGCGGCTGCCGCGCAGATCACCTTTCTGACCGTCAGCTTCTCTCTAAAGAGCAGCGGGGACAGGAGCATCACGATCGTAGGCTCCATGTAATAGCACAATGTCGCAATAGGGACCGTCGTATAGTTGTAGGCCTCGAACAGCAGCATCCAGTTGATCCCGATCAGCGCCCCCGTGAACACGAGCAGTGCGGCCTTGCGGGCCGGCAGCTTTTCACCGGCGCCCTTCCCTCCCACCTTCATAAAGACAAGTAGGAACAGGCTTCCCATGATCCCGCGCGCAAATGCAAGGAAGGCCGACGGCAGCGGTATGTGCCTTCTGAAAATACCGATCGTACCGAAGATCAGCATCGATGAGACGATCATAACGATCGATCTTCTATTGTTGGGAGTGTTATCCGTATTACTGACTTCGTTCATATGATCACCTTTGTCTTATACAGGACGCAGTCCTGCACTTGCCGATTGATACCGCTGATCCCGTAACAGCGTAGTTCTATATTAATCTTCCCGCAGTTGCCGCGCAAGAGGCCGGTCTCTCTGATCACGGAGAATAGCCCGGAAAAATAAGGACCGGGAACTGCCCCGGCCCTCTTGTTACCGCCTGTAAATGATGCCCGTTCTACCACTTGAACCTGTTTCCGGACCTGATCCCCACATTCAGCTCTCCCTCCGTCCTCTTCAGGATCTCCGGAAGCTTGTAGAAATCATCCCTGTTCATATCACGGATCTCAGCGCCGGTCTCATCTAAGAGCTTCCGGGCCAGCGCCTTCTCCGGATCCCCGATCTTATCGGAACCGCGCAGCTTCTCCGCGCACACATAGACCACATATGCCAGCCTGAGGTTGTCCGTAAAACTGTCGTCCGCGGAACTGATCACGTACTCGATCTTCGTCGAACTCTCTTCGAGAGGTTCCTTGTAGCGGACCTTCACGGTGCCGAGCTCCTCAGATCCGGTCGTGACCACTTTCGCATACCTGTAGCCGCTCTCCACGGGCCCTCTGCCGTCCCTGAGCACGAGCTCATAGAGCGCGACGCCGTATCCGCCGGATCCGAAGGGCTCCGAGATCACCTTGTCGTTCGCAAAGTCCTCGTGGCCGATCTCCCTGTTCTCATACCCGAGGAGACGGAAGGACTCCACGACCTCGGGATTGAACTCGACCTGGGCTTTGACGTCCTTCGCGATGACATTGACCAGTGAAGCGTACCCGGCGTTGACGCTCTTCTTCACGTCCGCGAGATTGTTGACGACGCGGTATACTCCGTTCCCGTGCTTGCAGAGAGTCTCCAGCTTGTCGTCCTTGTAGTTGTAAAGCCCGGTGCCGATCACGCTCAGGAACAGATCGCTCTTTTTCTTCTCCTCGATCAGTTCCGCCAATCCGCCCTTGTCCGTGATGCCAAAATTCAGATCGCCGTCGGTGATCAGGATCACCTGGTTGTTCCCGCCTTCGATGAATTCGGCCCTGCCGATCTCATAGGCCTTTTCGTTCCCGGCCGATCCGTTGGTATAGCCGTAGATCTCAACTCCCAGGAACTCTTCAAGCGCCCTTATCCTGTCCTCTTCGCTTCGGATCTCCATTCCGTTCAAGACCACTTCGTCGCGCGTGCTGTATGTCACAAGGCTCAATTTATCCCCTTCCTTGAGCTTACTGAGGATCGTCGCGACCATTGCCTGTACCTGCACGGTGTTGCAGCTCATGCTGCCGGAGACATCCAGGAGGAGCACGATATTTTGCCCCTGCTTTACTTCTTCCTTCCCCTGTACGTTGATATAAAGCAGTTTCCTGCGCTCTGCCACAGACATGAGTTCACAGGAGATACGGAACTTGTCCGCGTCCGGCAGTTCGCTCTTATAGCGGAAGTAAGCCAGCATTTCCTCGATCCTGACCATGCTCCGGTCAATGCGGCGGTCTTCCCTGAGCTGGTTGAACAGGATGCCCGCCGACGCGGTGTTGGTCGTCATGCGGAACGTGGATGTCATCTGGTCTGCGACGTTCCGAAAGCCTTTCTCCTCGATAGGCTCGTATTCATCCGTCGCCGGCATCATCCGGGCGCTGTTCGCGTAAGCTCCGCTGAACATCCCGCCGAGTAAGCTCTCTTCGCCCCGACGTGATCGAATCTGCAAAAGACGAAGCCTCAGACAGAGACGATCTCCGTGAGCGGAACCCTTTGCTCATACTCTCACCTAGTCAGCTTCTCGGAGATTGAATCTCCGAGCTTGCTGGTCCGCCGCGGGAGTCT
>CAMOXN010000231.1 GCA_946629175.1 uncultured Lachnospiraceae bacterium
TGCGGATCGATTAATACCGTAAAAAGGGGGAAATACAGCAATGGCATTCACATTAAGAGAGTACAGAGGACCGGATTTCGAGGAGCGGCGCTTCCTGTCAGCGCCGGACGCGGCGATGGCGCCCGCGCCTGCAGATGCTGTCGCGCCGACAGGATTTCACGCGATGAGTATTTTTCCCGAGTATTTCAAGGTCGGGGGGAAGTGGCTGCTTGCGGAGGAGAGCCGCATGGACTGTGTGCCGGTCTACGACGGCGGGAAGATCCTTGTCAAGGAATTCCGGCTGCTCCGCAAGGGCGAGCAGGTCATTCTGGGAAGGACGGAGGACGGGAGCGAAGGGATCTATGTCCATCCGAACGGGTTCTGCGGAGAGAAGCAGATGGCGGATGTATTCGCCTTCCGGACGGGGCGGTCCCGCGAGACGGCCTTTTCCAGAGACTATGACGAACTGTACGACATCCTCCGTTACGACAGGGATCACGGGAAGATCGTATGGGTGATGGGGCCGGCTTTTGCCTTCGATCACGATGCCAGGGAAGCTTTTTCCGCGCTGATCGCGAACGGTTACGTCGACGCGGTGATGGCCGGCAACGCGCTGGCGACGCATGATCTGGAGGCGGCGTGGCTCGGGACGGCGCTCGGACAGAATATTTACACGACGGAGCTGCAGCCGAACGGCCACTACAACCATCTCGACACGATCAACCGCGTAAAGCAGTGCGGCGGGATCGGTGATTTTATTAAACAGGAGAAGATCGACAACGGCATCATCTACAGCTGTGAAAAATACAGCATTCCCTATGTTCTCGCCGGATCCATCAGGGATGACGGGCCGCTGCCGCCTGTTATTGGAAATGCTTACGAAGCGCAGGACAGGATGCGCGATGTGGTCAGGGACGCGACGACCGTCCTCTGTCTCGCCACCACACTCCATTCCATAGCTGTCGGAAACATGACGCCTTCTTATCGGGTGATGCCGGACGGACAGATCCGGGAGGTGTATTTTTACTGTGTGGATATTTCAGAATTTACGGCCAACAAGCTGAGCGACAGGGGGAGCCTGTCCGCGAAAGGGATCGTCACGAACGTGCAGGATTTCATCGTGACGCTCAGCAAAGGACTGGGGGTGTGACCATAAGCGACCGGAAGGCCCGGGCTGTGATCGCGAAGCGAGATCACAGCCCGGGCCTTCCGGTCGCGGTATGAGATCACAGCCCGGGCCTGCGGTCGGCGTACTCCGTGCGCAGGATGCGCAAGGAATATCCGCCCTCCAGCAGGCAGAGGAGAGCCCACCCGCTGATGACCGCGATGCAGATGCCCCGGATCTGATAGCGCGGGACCAGAAATGCGGAGAGCAGGACCCGCAGGATGATCTGGATGGTGGAAGCCGTCATTGTGATCTTCAGCTTGCCAAGACCGCGGAAAAAGCCCTGAACGAGTTCGAAATAGTAGGCTAATACATAGGCAAAGCCCATGGTCCCTGTGTATACGACCCCTGCCGCGATAACGGCGGGATCACCGGAGAAAATACCGATGATCCTGTCAGGTATGAGCACGCAGATACTTCCAATCAGAATGCTGAGGCTGATCCCCGAAACAAGGGAGCTGTAATAGAACTTTTTCACTCTGTCGTAATTGCCGCTGCCCAGATTCTGGGAAATGGCCACCACCAGTGCGGCGCTGATCCCCTGCGAGAAGCAGAAAAGGAACTGCTCGACGCGCATCCCCATGTTGTAACCGGAGACCGCCTCGTTCCCGAGCCCGGTGAGCATGCCCTGGATCAGGAGGCGCCCCGTGCAGACCACTGCCTGCTGCAGCGCGGACGCCCATGAGAATGCGAGAATGGAAAGCCCGACAGCCGGATCCGGACGAAGACCGGAGAGCGGTACCCTGAGGGTCTCAAGGGTGTCCGGGCGGTCACTGTTTTGGTAAATGATGAGGAACAGCCAGACACTGGAGACGAACTGTGAAAATACAGTGGAACAGGCGACTCCCCGGATGCCCAGCCCCATTTTCCCGACTAACAGTACATCCAGCAGCGCGTGCAGCGTAGAAGAGCACAAAAGTACTATAAAAGGGCTGCGCGAGTCCCCGCAGGAGCGCAGGAGCGAGGACAGGTAGTTATAGAGAAAAGAAAAAATCAGTCCCGCGAGGATAATATTGAGATAGCTGAGCGCCTCCGCGCAGGTCTCTTCGGATACGCCCTGCGCCAGCAGGATGGGACGGCTGAAAACGAACCCTGCTGCGGAGAGGAGGATCGTTACGGCTGCGCCGCCGGTGAGAGCGGTCGTGTGGAGGTTCCGGAGCTGCTGCCGGTCGCCCGCGCCGAATGCCCTGCCGGTCAGCACGCTGATCCCGATGCAGCCGCCCAGGATCAGGGCGTACAGAACATCCATCAGCGGAGCTGCCACGCTGATGCCCGCGAGGGAGAGGCTCCCCAGGTACCTGCCCACGACGATCGCGTCGACGATATTGTAGAGCTGAAGGAATATATTGCCGCAAATGATAGGCAAAGAAAACAGGAGCAGGGAAGGGAGGGGCTCGCCGGTGAGAAGCCGCTCGGTTTTGGAGGTCTCTGTCTTGGATGATCCGGTGTCTGAATAAGTCATGGCTGCTCTCTTTTTTCCAACATTTCTTTAAAAGTCATATCGTAATTCTTTTCCGATTGATTTCGTTATGCATTCATTAATTGTCGATATTATAGTAACACAAACCGGTTC
>CAMOXN010000232.1 GCA_946629175.1 uncultured Lachnospiraceae bacterium
AAGAGCACGCGCGTCAAGGCGAGGGTCAAGGCGCAGGCGCTCAAGGAGATCATAGATTCCAGGGACAAGATCTTCATCATGGGGCACCGCCTCGGAGACCCCGACAGTTTCGGGGCATCGCTCGGCATTTATATGATCGCGAGGACGATGAACAAGAAGGCGCATATCGTGATCAACGACAGGACCGTGTCCCTCAAGCAGGTCGTCAGGCTGTTTGAGAATAACGAGAACTATCCCAAGGATATGATCATCGACAGTTCCGCCGCGATCGAGGAAGTCACGGACAATTCCGCGCTGGTCGTCGTCGATGTCAATAAACCGAGCCTCACGGAGTGCCCGGAACTCTTAAAGAATTGCAAGTCCATCGTAGTCCTGGACCATCACCGGCAGGGCAAGGAAGTGATCGAGAACGCGACGCTCTCCTATGTTGAGCCCTATGCGTCCTCTACGTGCGAGATGGTCTCGGAGATCCTGCAGTACATCGGGGAGAACATCAAGGTGAGGCCGGAAGAGGCGGACGCCATCTACGGCGGCATCGTGGTGGATACGATCAATTTCACGAACCGCGCGGGCGTGCGCACCTTCGAGGCAGCCGCGTTCCTGCGGCGCTGCGGCGCGGACGTCACAAGAGTCCGCAAGCTGTTCAGGGAGGACGTCGATGCCTACAGGGCCAAAGCGGACGCGGTATCCCGGGCGCAGATCTTCAGGGAGGTCTACGCGATCTCCGAGTGCGAGTCGGAGGAGGTCGCAAGCCCTACTGTGATCGGCGCGCAGGCAGCCAATGACCTTCTCGGGATCAAGGGCGTCAGGGCGAGTTTCGTCTTCACCCGCTATCAGGGCAAGGTCTATATCAGCGCCCGGTCCATTGACGAAGTCAATGTGCAGCTGATCATGGAGAGAATGGGAGGCGGAGGCCACCTGAACGTGGCCGGCTGCCAGCTGGAAAATGTGTCCGTAGAGAAAGCGATGGAAATGCTCAGGACGACCATCAGCGAGATGACGGACGAGGGCATGCTTGAGTGATCGAAGGCGCAGGCGGGCGAAGGCCCGGCCGGCCATCGATCTTGGAGGTAAATGTGAATAAAGGGCGCGAAGCGCTCCGGAACGGAGGTAACCATGCAGGTCATTTTATTACAGGATGTCAAGTCTCTCGGCAAAAAAGGCGAGATCGTTAAGGTGAGCGACGGCTACGCGCGCAACTTTGTGATCCCCAAAAAGCTCGGAGTCGAAGCGACGGAGAAGAACAAGAACGAGTTAAGGCTCCAGAAGGCGCATGAAGACAAGCTTGCGGCCCAGAAGCTCGCGGAGGCGAAGGCGACGGCTGAGGACCTGGCCGGACGCAAGATCGTGGTCAAGATCAAGGCAGGAGAGAACGGCAAAGTGTTCGGCTCTATTTCCGCCAAGGAGATCGCGGCGGCGGCCAAAGAGCAGCACGGGCTTGACCTGGACAAGAAGAAGATCCAGGTGGCGGATCCCATCAAGTCCTTCGGCAGCTTTGAGATCCCGATCAAACTCCATCCGCAGGTAACAGGCACCCTGAACGTGGTGGTACAGGAAGCATAAGAATCCGGCACAGGAACAGAACAAGGACCTACAATGGCAGAAGAAGATGTTAAGGGCAGGGTAATGCCCCATAGTATAGAAGCGGAGCAATCCGTCATCGGCGCCATGCTGATGGATTCGGAAGCGATCGAGATCGCCTCAGAGATGCTCAGGGAAGAGGATTTCTATGCCCGCCAGTACGGGGTGCTCTTTTCCGCGATCCTGGAGATGCATACAAAGGGAGAGGCCGTGGATCCGGTCACGCTCCAGACCCGGCTGCGCGAGAAGAACCTTCCGCCGGAAATATACGGCAGCAGCGCGATCTTTGAACTCATCGAACAGGTCCCCACTTCCGCCAACATCAAGACCTACGCGGGCATCGTCGCCGAAAAGTCGCTCCTGCGCAGGATGATCCGCGCGAATGAGGAGATCGCCGGGGCCTGCTATACGCAGAAGGATGACGTTGAAGAGATCCTGAACCAGGCGGAGAAGAAGATCTTCGAGATCTCTCAGAAAAGAGATGCCGACGGCTTTGTCCCGATCCGGCAGATCGTTCTGAACGCGATCGACAAGATAGAGTATGCCAGCCATATCAAGGGCAACGTCACGGGACTGTCCACGGGCTTTACGGACCTGGACAACCGCACGGCGGGCTTCCAGCCGTCTGACCTGATCCTGATCGCGGCAAGGCCTTCTATGGGAAAGACAGCGCTGGTGCTCAACATCGCGCAGCATATGACGCTCAGGGAGAACCGGTGCACGGCTATATTTTCCCTGGAAATGTCCAAGGAACAGCTGACGAACCGCCTGTTCTCCATGGAATCCCACGTGGACGCGCAGAAGATCCGCACAGGAGACCTCACGGAGCAGGAGTGGGCGGACCTGATCGAGAGCGCCGGGAATATCGGTGAGAGCAAGCTCATTATCGACGACACCCCCGCGATCTCGGTCCCGCAGATGCGCTCCAAGTGCCGCAAATACAAGATGGAATTCGGTCTGGAGATGGTCATCGTCGATTACCTTCAGCTGATGAGCGGGAACGGCCGCTCCGGAGAGTCCAGGCAGCAGGAGATCTCGGATATCTCCCGCTCCCTTAAAGCGCTTGCCAGAGAACTGAACGTCCCTGTCGTCGCGCTGTCCCAGCTCTCGAGAGCGGTGGAATCCAGGCC
>CAMOXN010000233.1 GCA_946629175.1 uncultured Lachnospiraceae bacterium
TGGAGGAGCTTACCGGCACCATGAAGGAAAAGGGCTATCCCGCCTTCAGGGCCAGGCAGTTCTACCGCTGGATGCACGTGAGCCTCGCGAGGGAGTACGGCGAGATGACCAACATCCCGAAGGCGATGGCGGAGGAACTCAAAAGGGAGTATCCGCTGACAACGGTGAGGATGATCGACCGCCAGGTCTCGAAGCTGGACGGAACGGAGAAATACCTGTTCGCGATGAAGGACGACTCGCTCGTGGAGAGCGTGTTCATGCGCTACAAATTCGGGAACAGCGTCTGCATCTCCTCCCAGGTGGGATGCCGGATGGGCTGCAGGTTCTGCGCTTCCACGCTGGACGGCCTGTACAGGAACCTTGCGCCCTCCGAGATGCTCGAGCAGATCTACGAGATCACCCGGGTCACCGGCGAGCGCGTCTCCCACGTCGTGGTCATGGGGACCGGCGAGCCGCTCGACAACTATGAGAACCTGGTGCGCTTCCTGCGCCTTCTGACGGATGAGAACGGCCTCAATATCAGCCAGAGGAACGTGACGGTCTCCACCTGCGGGATCGTTCCGCGCATCTATGACCTGGCAAAAGAGAGACTGTCCATCACGCTTGCCCTCTCTCTCCACGCTGTCACGGACGAGAAGAGGAAGAAGATCATGCCCATCGCCAATAAGTACACGATCGCGGAGCTGATGGAAGCGGGGAGGTACTATTTTGACAGAACGGGGAGGCAGGTCACGTTCGAGTACAGCCTGATCCGCGATGTCAACGATTCGGCTGAGGACGCGCAGATGCTGGCAGAGCTCGCGAAGCCGCTCGGGGCCCATATCAACCTGATCCCGGTCAACCCCGTGAAAGAGCGCGGGTACGTGCAGACGCGGGAGGCAGGGGTGCTCGCGTTCAAGAAAAAACTTGAAAAACGCGGTATAAATGTTAGTATTAGGAGAGTATTAGGCAGAGATATTGACGGTGCCTGCGGACAGCTGCGGCACAGACATCTTACGGGCAGCGGGCACGGAAAAGCGCCGGAAGCATGACCTGGCGCGTAATATGAAGGACTTGCAGGATCATAGTTTGGATAGGGGAGTAGATATGCCGCAGTCGTATTCTATTACCGATATCGGTCGTCGAAGAGAAATGAATCAGGACTATATTTTTTCCAGCGACATTCCGCTGGGTTCTTTGTCGTGCCTGTATCTCGTCGCCGACGGTATGGGGGGCCACCAGGCCGGAGAACTGGCGTCAAAATATACAGCGGAAGCTGTTGTGGACCACGTAGCTCAGACCACGGACACCGAGCCGGAAGAGCTCTTAAGGGATGCCTTCCGCATCGCGAATTCAAAGATCCGTCTGATGGCTGCAAGGCACAGGGAGTACTACGGAATGGGAACGACGCTGGTCGGATGCACGATCTGCGGAGACACCCTTCTTGTCGCCAATGTGGGCGACAGCAGGCTCTACACTTTTAAGGATAATAAACTCAGTCAGGTCACGGTGGACCACTCCCTTGTGGAAGAAATGGTCAGGGCCGGCACACTTGACAGGAAGCTCGCCAGGATCCATCCCGAGAGGAATGTGATCACAAGGGCGATCGGCGCGGAAGACTCGCTGAAAGTGGACTTTTTCCGGGTCCCGATCGACGAGTGCGGCCTGGTGCTCATGTGCTCGGACGGCCTCTATTCGATGGTGGACGACGATGAGATCGAAAAGGTGCTCATAAAGAAGCTCCCTCTCGAAGAAAAGGCAGCAGAATTGGTCGCGCGCGCGAACGAGGCGGGCGGCAAAGACAATATTTCCGTGATTTTGATTAACACTTCCCGGTTATAAGCGGGTGCGTGCCTGTTTCTCGGGCAGGCATCAGAAAAAAAGAGAGGTCACCAGGGGAGTGGAGGATTACTATGATTAAGATCGGTATGTTGATCGCAGACCGCTACGAGATCCTTGAAAAGGTCGGCACGGGCGGTATGGCTGACGTATATAAGTCAAAAGATCATACACTCAACCGCTATGTCGCGGTAAAAGTACTCAAGCAGGAGTTTTCGGAGAACGCGAATTTTGTCTCGAAATTCAGGGTAGAGGCACAGGCCGCGGCAGGCCTGATGCATCCCAATATCGTTAACGTTTACGATGTAGGCGAGGAAAAGGGAATCTACTACATCGTAATGGAACTCGTGGACGGGATCACGCTCAAGAATTATATAGCGAAGAGGGGGCGCCTGGGCTACAAAGAGGCAGTTACGATCGCTCTCCAGGTCTCTATGGGACTCGAAGCGGCGCACAGGAACCATATCATCCACAGGGATATCAAGCCCCAGAACATCATAATTTCCCGCGAGGGCAAGGTGAAGGTCACTGATTTCGGAATCGCCAAGGCGGCGACCAGTGATACCATCACCTCGAATGTTATGGGATCGGTCCACTATACATCACCGGAACAGGCGCGCGGAGGCTTCAGCGACGAGAAGAGCGATGTCTATTCTCTGGGCGTAACGCTCTACGAAATGCTGACCGGGGAGGTGCCTTTTGACGGCGACTCTACTGTCGCGATCGCGATCAAACACATTCAGGAAGCGATGCCTTCGCCGAGAAAGCTCAATCCCGATGTTCCCTACAGCGTCGACCAGATCGTGCTCAAGTGCTGTGAGAAGAGCCCGGACAGGCGCTACCAGAACATGCAGGAGCTGTCAGCGGACCTCAAGAAAGCGATCA
>CAMOXN010000234.1 GCA_946629175.1 uncultured Lachnospiraceae bacterium
GTCTCGGACTGTTTCGCTATCTTCTTGACGAACGGATAGTCAGCGGATGTATAGATCTCCGTGACGATACCGATGATCAGGCCGACGACCAGGCCGAAGATGATCGCGATGGCCGAGCGGAGATTGCCGAAGAACACAAAACTCAGAACGACAGAGCCGACTACGACGACTGCGGCGGCCGTATAACTGCCCATCTTGAGCGCCTTGTGAGGGTTGGAATTCTCATCCCCTTTTACGAAGAAGCATCCCGCTATGCCGGCGGCAATACCGAGCGCAGCGATGATCAGCGGGAAAATACCGCCCTTCAGCTCATAGAATGCGACACCCAGCGCGATCGCCGAGACGAGGGAGCCGACATAGGACTCGAACAGGTCGGCGCCCATTCCTGCGACGTCACCGACGTTGTCACCGACGTTATCCGCGATCGTCGCGGGATTTCGGGGGTCGTCTTCCGGGATACCGGTCTCGACCTTACCTACGAGGTCCGCGCCGACGTCAGCAGCTTTCGTGTAGATACCGCCGCCGACACGCGCGAACAAGGCGATCGAGGACGCGCCGAGCGAAAAGCCGGACAGGACATCCGGATTTCCGGTGATCAGATAAATGGCGCTGGCGCCGAGAAGGCCGAAGCCGACGACGCACATTCCCATGACCGCGCCGCCCGAAAATGCCACAGAAAGCGCGGCGTTCATTCCGTGGTCCTTGGCCGCGGCCGCCGTGCGCACGTTCGCCCTGGTCGCGACATTCATCCCGATGTATCCGGCCGCCGTCGAGAACGCGGCGCCGATCAGGAAACATACTGCGGAAGCCCAGCTGATGCCGGCTCCGATGAGCACAAAAAGGATCGCCACAAAGAAGATCAGGATCCTGTACTCTGCCATCAGGAACGCGCTTGCGCCCTCATGAATGAACGCCGCGATCTCTTTCATCCTGTCCGTACCGGCGTCATACGACAGCACTTTCCGGATCAGAGTGTAGGCGAAAGCGAGCGCGCACAATGCGAGCGCTATAGAAATTACTAACAGACCTCTCACTTTTTTCTCCCTCCCCTAATACATGTTTGATTGACTTAGCAACAATTTCAAACGGTTACAGCCCATTCTTATATTCAATTATCACACATTATCTGCAGTAAAAAAACAGGCAATTCAGCATAATTGTACAATTATTTACAAGTACTCACCCGTGAGTGCCGGCTGCGCCGATGCCTTTCTCTTTCTTGCGCTTCCTACGTCCATGTCTTTCTCTCCCTTGTGCTGCCGATGCCCATCTCTTCTCTGTATTTTGCCACCGTGCGCCTGGAGACCGCGATCCCTTTTTCCTGAAGGAGATCGCACAGCTTCTGGTCGCTCCGTGGTCTCTTCGTATCCTCCTCATCGATGAGTTTTCTGATCTCCAGCTTGATCCTGCGGGCGGAGACCTCCTCTTCGTCTTCCCCGGCGAGTCCTGCCGAGAAGAAATAGCTCAGTGGATAGAGCCCCCAGGGGCACTGCAGGTATTTGTCGCGGACAGCCCGGCTGATCGTCGACTCGTGGACATTCATGGCGGCTGCCGCTTCCTTCATCTTCAGCGGGCGGATCCCCTGCTCCCCGTGTTCAAAGAAATCCCTCTGCCGCTCTAAGAGGAACTTCGCGAGCTCCATCAGCGTATTGCCCCGGCGCTCGATGTGTCCCTGCGTCTCTTCGATCTGTTTGAGCTTATCCGACAGGTACTTCTTCGTCTCCCGGTCGCAGTCGGAACGCAGGAGTTTCAGGTAATACCTGTTGACGCGGATCTTCGGATAGGCAAATTCATTGAGGAGTATCTCAAAGTGGTCCTCGAATTTGACGATCGTAATATCGGGCGTCACATAGTGCAGGGCTGTCTCCGTATCGAACCCCTGCGCCGGGATCGGATTCAGTTCCCTGATCCGCTCGAGAGCTTCTATTATGCGCTCCAGCGGCTGTCCGAGTTTCTCGGCAGCTGCCGGGAGCCTGTTGCGGGCGATCAGGTCCATGCATTCACTGATCAGGGCGCGCTCAACATCCCAGTCTTCGTCTCCGTTCTTACAGGTCTGTCTTTTGTCGATCTGTTTGAGAAGGCATTCCCTGGGACCCGCCGCGCAGACCCCGTCCGGCTCCAGGTCCCGCAGGATCCTGAAATAAGACTCCGCGTCTTCCAAAGATATATGAAAAGTTTCCGCGATTTGCTCCGCGGGCATCGACAGATACCCTTTGCTGTCGACCGAGGCGATCATGTAATCAAAGATCTTCATCTCCTTCGGTGAATAGTGGCCGCTCAAAAGCTGAAGGCGCAGGACATCCGACAGCGTTTCCGTCCTGCGGCCGCTGATGTTCTCCATAAAGCCGGTGTTCTCGCTGTCTTCGCGGTCGTAATTGTAGTAAGCCCTGTTCTGCTCGTCCAGCCCGGCCAGCCACTCGAGCTTCCTGATGCGCATTTCCTGTTCATCGGCAGGAGCCTCGCTCTCAAGCTCCACCATCGGGTTTTCCAGTGACAGCTCGGAAATGTATTCAGACAGCTCCTGGGAATTCATCTGCAAAAGACCGACCGACTGGATCATCTTCTGCGAGAGCGTCTGTTTGATCTTCAGGTTCTGGGAAATATTCAGTGCGCTCATGCTCTGCGTTACCTACTGTTCACAAACTGTAAGAATCGATCGTCAGCTACAATCATATTATACATGATTTT
>CAMOXN010000235.1 GCA_946629175.1 uncultured Lachnospiraceae bacterium
TAGTCCTCCCCGACAAGATGGACGGTCGTGTATCCGTGTCCGGTCGCCGGCAGGAACTTCCCGATCACGTCAGCGGTCCGGATCTTGAGGCTGCTCGTGCACACGCAGGGGTGGCAGCCGATGTACTCGTCCTCAAGGATGTCTTCGTCGATGAGGAGTGTGACCGCATTCCCTTGATCGTTCATGAGGCCCATAATGCTCACGGCGCCCGGCTCGATGTCAAGGTACTCCAGCATCGCGTCCTCTCCGGCAAAAGACAGCCTCGCCGAATTGATCTGTGAAGACAGCTCCTTGGTCTTGAATTTCTTGTCGCCCGGCATCATGAGCAGATAAAATCTTGTCTTCTGCCGATTACAGAGGAAGAGATTCTTGCAGATGATCACGCCCAGAACGGCGTCGATCTCGTTGCAGGCTTCCATGTTGTCGGCGCGCTCGTGATCGGTGCGCTGATACGGGATCCCGAGAGAATCCAGAAAATCATAGGTCCGAATTTCCCGCGGAAGTCTTCCTGTCGTGTCTTCCGGTCTTCCGTTATATAAAGTCATTGTTCTAACCTTTCGTATCGAAATGCAGTGAGTGGTACAACTCTGTATTGTTCAGGTGCCATGCGCTCTTTATTATAGCACTTCATCGTGTGATTAGGCCATTTCACCTCAGAGGTCATTTGACCCAGGTGCCCCCATCCGGGGGTCATTTCACCTCTGAGGTCAAATGCACCCCTCGGAGGTCAAGCGCGTTGATCAGAACATACGTTTTGTGTTCCCGCAACCAAATATGGAGCACTGTTTATAATGCCGGGACCTGTCAGAAATCGTCCGTGAACAGTATCATTAAGACAGATCAAAGAGATGATCGATCCCCCGAAAGGTCGATCCAGGCGCCCTCTCCGATCCTTAAGGAAAGAATCAGAAGGTACTACACACAGAAAGGATTACACATGGAAGCACAATTCACAACACTCGGAGCTATTATCGGACTTGTAATTGCAATTGTTTTGATCATCAGGAAAGTGCAGCCTGCGTACAGTCTGATCCTCGGCGCGCTGGTCGGCGGCCTGATCGGCGGCGGCGGCCTGACAACTACCGTCAACACGATGGTGAGCGGCGCCGGATCCATGATGTCGTCGATCCTGCGTATCCTGACCAGCGGTATTTTGGCCGGTGCGCTGATCAAGACGGGATCGGCGGAGAAGATCGCAGAGACCATCGTCGAGAAACTCGGTGAAAAGAGAGCCGTCGCCGCGATCGCGATCGCGACGATGATCATCTGCGCAGTCGGCGTATTCATCGATATCTCCGTCATCACTGTGGCTCCCATCGCGCTTGCGATCGGCAAGAGGGCGAACCTCTCCAAGAGCGGTATTCTGATCGCGATGATCGGCGGCGGCAAAGCCGGGAACATCATCTCGCCCAACCCCAACACGATCGCTGTCTCCGAGGCGTTCTCCCAGGACCTGACAGCCGTCATGATGAGGAACTTCATTCCGGCCCTGTTCGCGCTTGTTATGGCGATCGTACTTGCTTCCATGCTGTGCAAAAAGAGCGGCGACGCCATCTCTGCCTCTGACATGGAGAGCGCGGGAGAGAAAGACCTTCCCGGTTTCGGTCCCGCAGTCCTCGGCCCTGTAGTCGTCATCATCATGCTGGCGCTCCGCCCCATCGCCGGGATCGCGATCGACCCGCTGATCGCCCTTCCTGTCGGCGGATTCGTGAGCATGCTGGCAACAGGCAAGATCCGGAACTGCATTGAATATATGGAATTCGGTCTCAGCAAGGTCATCGGCGTGTCCATCCTGCTGATCGGAACAGGTACGATCGCCGGGATCATCAAAGCTTCCGCCCTTCAGTACGACGTCACAAATGTGCTGGAAGCTATGAACATGCCCGCTTTCATCCTTGCGCCTCTCGCAGGCATCCTGATGGCAGCGGCGACCGCTTCCACGACTGCAGGCGCGACTGTGGCGGCACAGACTTTTGCCCCCACGCTGATCGCCAACGGCGTATCCGGACTTGCGGCAGCGGCAATGGTCCACGCAGGAGCGACCGTGCTCGACTCCCTGCCTCACGGTTCCTTCTTCCACGCCACCGGCGGCGCAGTCAGCCTGTCCATCGGCGACCGCATGAAGCTGATCCCCTACGAAGCTGCGATCGGTCTGACAAGCACGATCGTGTCGGTGGTCCTGTACATGGTACTGCACTGAGCAATTTGATGCGGTCATTTGACCTCAGAGGTCAAATGACCGCATCTCCCTGTTCTCAATACAATTCCTTGAGCACCAGCACCGTTATCCCAGGGTTGTCTCCCGGCATGATCCGCTTTACCTTTTTGTCATACCGATACCAGTCGTAGATCATGGACCTGAGACTGGTCCCGCGGTTATAGCCGTGGATCAGCTGCAGGTGATAGGTAGACGGACCTGCACTGGCAATTGCTTTATCGATGACCCTGATTGCCTCTTCCTGCCTCAGCCCGTGAAGATCGATCTTTACGAACGCTTCGCTCATATGATGATTTCCTCCTCGTGGGGGCGTTATTTTGCCCCTGAAGACGCGCTCCGCGCGTCTTCTAAAAATGCGGGCCTCGTTATGCGAGCATTTTTGGGCATTTCACCTCTGAGGTCAAATGGCCCCCGCAATGACCCGCCAGGGTCAAACGACCTC
>CAMOXN010000236.1 GCA_946629175.1 uncultured Lachnospiraceae bacterium
TATTCTGTCCGGTCCCCTTAATCCTTCAAGTCCACGTTCTTGACATCCAGGATCAGCATGTGCCCCGGCGCGTGCGTGATCGCGAAGTCGGGCTTGACGTTCATGACCACCGACTGCGGCGTCACGCCGCAGGGCCAGAACATGGTCACTTCTCCCTCTTTGATCTCTACAGGGTCGCCAAAATCCGGATGATCGATATCCCTGATCCCGATCGCGGCAGGGTCACCGATGTGGATCGGGCTTCCGTGCACTTTGGGGAGCGTGGCCGATACCGTGACAGCTTTCACGACCTGCTCAGGCGGCACCGGCCGCATGGAGACGACCATCTTGCCCGAAAAAATGCCTGCCGGCACCGTGTCGATCCCTGTGATATACATGGGAACGTTCCTGCCCATCGTGTTGTGGCGCATCTCGATCCCGGCCTCGACCAGCTCCGATTCGAAGCTGAAGGAGCAGCCGATGAGGAAGCCTACCAGGTCATCGCGCCAGAACTTCTCTACATCCGTGTACTCCCCGGTGCATACGCCCTTTTCATAGATCCTGTACTTGGGGAAGTCCTTGGCAATATCGCAGTCTTTTGCCACGAACTTCGTAAAGCGGCTTCCGGTGTCGAGGACTTCGAGCACGGGGCAGGCCTTCGGGTTCCTCTGCGCGAACAGCAGGAAATCATACGCGTGCTCTTTGGGGAGCACGATCAGGTTCGCCTGCGCGTAACCGGGGCAGAGGCCGCTCGTCGGCTCCGTGAACTTCCCCTCGCGGATGAGATGCCGCATCTGTACAGGTGTCATATCTTTATAATCATTGATCATATTACCTTCCCTTCCGGAGCGCTCTGCGCGAAACGCTCTTCTGCTTATCATTTATTGTGCTGCCGGCTCACTTTCCGGTGCTTCCATACCTTCCGTTTCCATCCGTGGGAACGTGGCTGTGCGGCAGTCCCCTTACCGCCTTTCCGCTTTCCGCCGTCTCCCGCCGCCCGTGCGCGCAGGCCGAGGATCCGGACCTGGCCGGGGGCGTTCTCCTCCAGCATCCGGCAGTGCTCTCTCCACATTTTGTCCCACTCCCGGATCAGTTCCTGCGCCTTCCGCACCGTTGTCTTTTCGAACTGCACTTTCTGCCCGGGGCGGAGCTGCGCGAACAGCGGAATATCGGCGCTGATGACGGTAGCGATCTTGGCGTATCCGCCGGTCGTCTGCCTGTCCGCCATCATCACGATCGGCTGGCCGTTGCCGGAGATCTGGACGCTCCCGTTCACGATGCCGTCTGAGAGAATGTCGTAGCCGTCCGCCGCCTCGACCTTAGGCCCCTCCAGCCTGTATCCCATCCGGTCGCTGAGCGCGGTGATCTCATATGCGCTCCCGTAGAACGTACGAAGTCCCTCCTCCGTGAACATCTCCTCCTGGGGGCCCGCGATCACACGCACTTTCGCTACTTCATGGTCATCCGGGGAGATCAGCTTTCTGGAAGGCACCCAGCGCCACGACATGTCTTTTTTGCCGTTCCCCGGGTCGCGCAGGCCGATCGTATCGCCTGCCTGCAGCGCTCTTCCCTCAAAGCCTCCGATCCTGCAGCGGAGGTTCGTGCTGCGGCTCCCCATGACGACGGGAAGATCCAGGCCGCCGCCTACGGCAATAGAGCCGTAGATGCCGGTCTTCCCCGTCTTGATCTTTACTGTGGATCCTGCCGGCACACGCACAGCCTTGTCCGCAGGAAATGCCATTCCGTCAAATACGATCCCGAAATCACCGCCGCACACGGCAATATTCACTGTTTCATCAAATTGCAGCGTCGGCCCCATCAGGCAGAATTCAAGCACGGCTTCGGACGCATCATTGCCGACCAGTAAATTGGCCATTTCAGACGCGGCTCTGTCTATGAAACCGCCCGGCGCAAAGCCGCTGTTCTGATAGCCCAGCCTCCCTCTGTCCTGGATCGTCGTGCGGGGGCCGGGAAAGATCACATGCATTGCCATGGCTGTCATCCCTCCACAATCCATTTATACTCGTAGGTCCGGTCCTCGACCTGTTCCCGGATCTTTGAGAACTCCTGCTCCGAAATGGGGATAAAGCGGATATACTCTCCTGCTTCATACAGGATCGGCTTCTCCCTTTCCTGGTCATACAGTTCGAGCGGCGTCCTGCCGATGATCTGCCACCCTCCCGGAGAGACAAGGGGATACATCCCCGTCTGGTCCGCCGCGATCCCGACAGACCCTTTTTCCAGCCTCTCCCTCGGCGCCTTAAGGCGCGGCGTGCTGATCGAAGGGTCCATCCCGCCAAGATAGACGAAGCCCGGCATAAATCCGAGCATATAGATCAGATAGTCCGGCGCGCTGTGTCTTTTTACCACTTCCTCCTCGGAAAGCCCCGTGTGCTCGCACACCGCAGGCATGTCCGGACCGAATTCGCCGCCATAGCATACCGGGATCTCGATGATCCTTTTCGCTTCGCTGCCGCTTCCGACTTCCATGCCGGACAGCTCTGTGATGATCCTTGCCGCCAGCTCACTGAACCCGATGACCGAAGGACTGTAATGCACCATGAGCGATGCGTAGGTCTGCACATATTCGCTTACACCGCCGATATTCTTACCTGCCAGATACTCCCTCGCGATCCGCACGGTCCTGCTGGTCCCGGGATCGATCG
>CAMOXN010000237.1 GCA_946629175.1 uncultured Lachnospiraceae bacterium
CGGTCTTACTGTCATTGCCGATCATTTTTTCGATGCCCGCGAATGCGCCGCCGCACGTTCTCAACGTCCTCGCCGACATAGCCGGCCTGTGTCAGCGACGTCGCGTCAGAGATCGCGAACGGGACGCCCAGTATTTTGGCCAGTGATCGCGCGAGGTATGTCTTGCCGGAGCCGGTCGGGCCGATCATCAAAATATTGCTCTTTTCGATTTTTGCAGAAGATTTGGCGGCTTCGGTCTTGTTGAGCCGGTCGATGATATTAAGCCCGGCCCGCAGGCAATCCTCGCAGATGAGCACAGAGCCGGTAAACCCGATCGCTCGTCTGGTCTCAAGCGGTTTGCCGCAGCCGCTGCAGATTTTCTTGCTGTCTTCCATATCTGCCTCCTTCCTATGAACTTATGGATCAGGCCGCTCAGCCGGGCGGCCCGGTAATGTCATAATTTGCCGGTCGTGAACGGCGTGTATGCCGCCGGCAGGGCAGAATATGGTAGAATAGGTGCAGGGCATTTGACCGGCCATTTGACCCCAGAGGTCAAATGGCCTGCCGGGTGTCCTGAAAGGAGGAAAGCGGAAATGGGAATGACGATCGATGAACTGCTGAAGACATCGTATTGGGTGATCGATATTTTGCCTGCGCAGGTGCCGAAGGACGGGCCGGGGCAGTATTTTGCCGTCGAGAAATACTTTCTTGACGAGAAACGGCTGGCGGCGATCAAAGAGAAGCACATCAATCTGGTGCTCAAGCTGAACTGCTACAGGAAGATCTCCATCGACGGCGGAGAGAGCAACCCGGCGCCGGAACTGGTGGCCGCGGAGATGCGGAAGCGGTATCTCCACATCACAGTGGATGAGTCGATGATCCTGTCGGAGCCGGACGACGCCAATCTGACGATCTTCAACCCGGACGCGGAACTGCTCGACCTGGTCAGGGAGATCGCGGCCGGCGAGGGGCTGTATGTCTGGAAGCCGCCGTTCGATGGAAAAGAGGTCGACAAGGTGAGCCTGGTAACGTTCAGTCCCACCGGATCGAGCATGGCGGTCGGCCGGAGGATCGCGGACGCGATGGCGGAGCTGCTTTCGCCGAAGGCGCCTGGTCCTGCTGCGGGGGCGGAACAAGCCGAACCGGGCGCTGCAGCGGACCTGCACGCGGACGCGGCGCTGCAAGCGGAGCTGTATCCGGTCGTAGACCTGTGCGGTCAAAATACAGAAGCCTCCTACGGTCCTGAAACAGTCTGCGTTTTTTCGGTGCCCTGCTACGGTGGGCGGATCCCGCGGACAGCAGCGGAAAGGCTCTCCGGCGTGCGCGGGAACAGCACACCTGCGGTCGTTTGCGTCACATACGGGAACCGCGCCTATGAGGATGCGCTGCTGGAGTTGGCGGATCTGGTGGAGAAGAACGGATTCACTGTCATCGCAGGGTGCGCAGCAGTCGCGGAACACAACATCATGCATGTGTTCGGCAAGGGACGGCCCGATAAACAGGACAAGGCGCAGATCGTGCAGTTCGCGGCTGAGACAGCCCTGAAGATCAAGAAAGGGAACGCGGGCCTTCTGCGCCCTCTGCCGGGAAACCGACCCTACAAGGAGTGGGGAGGGTCTTCGCTGCCCATCGAGGTGGACCAGACGATGTGCACGAACTGCGGGGTCTGCGCGAAGGAGTGTCCGGTGGGCGCTATTTTGACGCCGGGGTGGAAGACGGACGAGAATGCTTGCATCAACTGCATGCGATGTGTGAAGAATTGCCCGGCGGAATGCAGACATGTGCCAAAAGAGAGACTGCGCGCGATGACGGAGCAGCTGCGGGCGGCGTGCGATTCGCGGAAGGAGAACGCGTTCTTCGGGTAGGATGAGCGGGCTCTGCGGGAGCGGGCCGGGACGTCGGTGCGCCGGTAGGTGCGGAAGGCGAGACCGGTAGGTGCGGGCTCTGCGGGAGTGGGTGAGGACGTCGGCGAGCCCGGTAGGTGCGGAGAGCGGGCACAGTTCTGCGGCAGATGGAGGATATTGTGGAAAAACTATACGAGAATGACAGATTTGAGTTTGTGCTGACGAGTAAAGACGAGGCCGGCGCGTCCGGCGCGCGGATCGTGCGGACCGATAAAGAGGAAGGCGCGGAAACGGTCCTCTTTGATTACAGCTGGTCGGAGCAGCTTACCGTCGAAGTCGCGTCGGAGAACGCCGTGCTCAGGGAAGACGGCGTCCTGTGCTGGCAGCTGCATGTAACGGCGCACCATGTAAAGGGCGTTATCCAGGGCGAGTTCACGGAGACCGAGTGGTTCGAGCTGGAAAATCCTTTCGGGGGCGCGGACGAAATGGTCTGCAGGACGGTGGATATCGTGCGCAAGACGCGATTCGCGATCGCGGAGAGGCACTTGAAGCATCTGCCGCATCAGACATATCCGCCTGTCGACGGAAGGCAGGGGCCGTACGGGCATCCGTAGGGGGCAGAAGGGCCATTTGACCTCTGGGGTCAAATGACCCGACCGCAGCCCGGGCCTTGCGGTCGCGGGGCCAAGCAAACATGTCCGATTTCGTATATAGATAGAGGCCGTGTCAAGTGATACAATAATCGGGACGGTATTATTCAGGGGGACAGCCGGTTTTCCCATACTTATGACGGAGCTGCATGGGACTGCTCACGCGCT
>CAMOXN010000238.1 GCA_946629175.1 uncultured Lachnospiraceae bacterium
CGGCGAATCGGGCGCGGCGCGGTTCGAGGACGGTACTTACACAGGCTCCGGCTGGTGCGACGACGGTGAAGAATTCTATTACGAGATCAATGTGACGATCCGGGTCGAAGAAGGAAAGATCAGCAGGGTCTCTGTCTCCAAGGGAGAGGATGAGTCGGATTCTCCCGAGGACAATGATTTCTATCTGGGCTGGGCGGTGAACGGAAGGACCCGCTCCGGACAGTTCTATCCCGGCCTGCCGGCGCAGATCGTCAGCAGCCAGGGCGCGGACGTCGATACTATTTCCGGCGCGACATACTCCTCCGGCACGATCAGGAGCATTGCGGCGCAGATCATCAGTGAAATACCGGTGATCGAGGGGGAGGAAGCCGGGAACGGGGAAGAAGAGGCGCAGACAGAGAACAATGCGGAAGGACAGGTTACCGCGCCGGGCGAAGAGAACGGAGACGCGGCGGCCAAAGAGGATGCAGACGCAGCGGCTAAAGAGGATGCGGACGTGCCAGCCAAAGAGGATACGGACGCGGCGGGCGAAGAGGATGCGGACGCGCCAGCCAAAGAGGATACGGACGCGCCGGCAGAAGAGGAAGAGACCCGGGACGAAGAAGAGCAGATGCCGGAGGCCGATGGGACCGGCACAGGCGCCGGGAATGAGGGAGGTGACGGAGCTTGAAGTATCAGAATTTTGCCATGAAACTCCTCACTGCGGCCATCATCGCCGGGAGCCTTTGCCACTATCAATCCGTGGCAGCGGCCCGCGCCGCGGTCGTCGCGGAAAACGAGGCGAAGATCGCGGAGGTCGAGGAATACAACCGGCAGATCCAGTTGGAAAACGCCAAAAGACAGGCGGCCAGCCTCTATTATGAAAACGGGACCTACGAGGGAGAGGGCAGCGGATACGGCGGGCCGGTCAGGGTCTTAGTGACTGTAGAATATGATGTCCTGACGGATATACAGGTGATCTCCCATGACGCGGAGGATCCGGCGTATTTTGAACAGGCGGAGAAACTGGTGGACATGGTGGTCAGCGGGCAGACGACGGACGTGGACGTTGTGGCGGGCGCGTCATTCAGTTCGCGCGGGATCCTGGAAGCGATCGAAAATGCCCTGGACAAGGCGGTGAGAAAATGAGCGCGGAAGCATTGCGGACGCAGCAAGCCGGGGATGTCAGCGCGACAGCCGGCCGGCAGGCGAAGCCCGTAAAAAAACAGCCCACCGCGGCGCAGCGAATGAAACAGAGGCGGAAGCGGAACGCGCTTCTGCGCGCATGCATTCAGGCGGTATTCTTTGTGACGATGCCCGGCGCTTTCATGGCGGCTTTTTCGGGGGTGAAGAGCATCTTCCTCGCAATTTCGGACGGAAGCGCGCTGGAGATGGGAAGTTTCGTAAAGGCTTTGCTCGGACTCGGTATTTTCACGATCCTGTTCGGGCGGTTCTTCTGCGGGTTCGCGTGCGCGTTCGGCACGATGGGAGACCTTGTGTACCGGCTGTCCGGTATTGTCCAGAAAAAGATCTTCCGGAGAAAGAAGCAGATCGGGATACCGGCGAAGTTCTGTCCGGCCCTGCAGATGATCAAATACGGATTGCTCGCTGTGATCGTCTCGGCCTGCGGTCTGGGCGTATATAACAGGCTGAATCAGTACAACTGGAATCCCTGGTCGGTCTTCTCCTTCTTCACATCCCTGAACTTTACACTGAACGGATATGTGATCGGCGGGATCCTGCTGGCAGCGATCGTTGCGGGAATGGCGCTGAAAGAGCGGTTCTTCTGTCAGTTCCTGTGCCCCATGGGGGCCGTATTCGCTCTTTTGCCGCAGCTGCCGTTCTCGGCGCTGCAGAGAGACGAGGCGAACTGCATCAGGGGCTGCCAGGCCTGTAAGAACAATTGCCCGGTGGATCTCAAGCTGGAAAAAGACGGATTCCGGGGCGGCGAGTGCATCGCGTGCGAGAAGTGCGCCGGCATCTGCCCGAAGGGGAACCTTACGCGGTGGGACAGAAAGCTCCTGAAGCATGAGGCTGTCCCGGTCATCTTAAAGGCCGCGCTGCTGCTGGGGCTGGGCTTCTGGCTCGGGCTTGTCAGGACGCTGTGATAATGTATACAAAGAACTGCCCCGCAGTTCCCGTAAGGGTACTGCAGGGCAGTTTTTCGTTCGATCTTCTGTTAAGGTGACACGGGGACGGTCCCCCTTTCACACATCAGATCCTCTCGGTATATTCCTTGAAGATGAAGCCGTAGATCGTGCCGCCGCGGGGATCGTTGACCAGAAGCCTGTACCACTGGCCGTCGCCGGTGATGCCGTCGACTTTAAGCTTGTGGCCGTGCTCGTATGTCTTGATGATCGGGCCGTTGGGGGTGTATCTGCAGTTCAGGCTGGAGGAAGTGACTCTTACCCAGTAAGGTGTGATCGAGATCACTTCGAGTTCAGGTCTGTCATATGCCTGATAAGCGCCGCCGGATACGGTATCCAGTTCCTCTGCGTTCAGTTTGTTTTCCATCATATCGCTCATTGTATTTCTCCTTTTTTGCCGGTGCTAACGGGCGCTGCGGCCCGCGTTGTTTTTCGTTCTATGTCATTATATACATCCGCCGCGGTCAAAATCCACGCATA
>CAMOXN010000239.1 GCA_946629175.1 uncultured Lachnospiraceae bacterium
TCTGAAAACGCCGATCGTCCTGGCGATCGTATGGGCGCTGTACGCGCTGTCCTATTTCGGGATCATGCGAAAGATGGGGCTGGGCGGCAGGTTCGCCCTGCTTCCCTTTGTGGCGGAATGGAAGATGGCCCGCATATATTTTTCGAGCATGCGGTCGTTCTACCAGCCGGCATTTGCGACGCTGCTCTTTTACGCGACGGCTCAGTATGTGGGGGAGGATTCCCTGTACGGGACCCTTTTTCTGCTGGCAGGAATGCTCGTCTATTCGATCTTTCTGATCAGGATGTACTGGAGGATCGGCAGGAGCTTCGGTAAAAAAGTGCTGTTCGCTATTTTGACCTTTATCGCGCCCTTCCTGTGCCTGATGATCCTGGGATACGGCAAGTCGGAGTTCCAAGGAGGCCCCACGTTCAGGATCGACACCGCACCGAAGATCGTGCGGATCCTGAAAGGCGCGCTGGTATTTGTGATCTCTTTTGCGGAAATGGCTGTCCTGGTCGCGATCCTGGGATTTGTGTCCATACGGGAGAGGCCGCCCAGGATCCTGTCCCAGTACCTGGCTGACGATGGCATCAGGAACGCGAGCGGCATCACGGAACAGGGGGGGATCATAAAGCGCGAGGACGTGATGGATCCCGCCGCTATGGAGACGGCTCTGGCGCAGCGGTCCAGAGACTATTACTATCCGGATCACTCGGCCGACAAGAGCGTCGTCGTCATGGATTATGTGATCGGCACCGACCTTGAGTCCCGCGGGGGCATGGCTTCGGTCAATCTCGCGCAGATCAGGGACGCCACGAAGGAAGGCTCCGACATGACATTCGTAGTGCAGTTCGGCGCTGCCGAGCACGCCTATACGGGCGGCATGGCGGATGGAGGCTATGCGAGGTACACGGTCCGGGATGGCAAAATAGAGAAGGTCATGGATCTTCCCCCGAATACCTGCATGACAGAAGGGAGATCCCTCACGGAGTTTATCGGATGGGCCAAGGAGAACTATCCCGCTGACCGCTATATGCTCGTGCTGTGGGACCACGGCGGCGGGCTTTCCGGCGGATACGGCTATGACCAGCTCAATGGCAGGGCGGACAAAGGAATGACCATGCCATGCAGCGACTTCGTCAACGCGGTGAGAGAGTCCGGCATGCAGTTCGATCTGATCGGTTTCGACACCTGCCTGATGCAGGACATCGACTTCGCCTACAAGCTGGAGCCCTATGCGGACTATTACCTGGCTTCCGAGGAGTCGGAGAGCGGATACGGCTGGAACTATACGCTGGCGTTCTCGGAACTCGCGAAGGATCCGGGGATCGCGACGGAGGATTTTGGCGCGTACATGATATCGAGCTTCGATCCCTACAATACAAAACTCAGGGAAGGCAACGTGGATACCGAGTCCACGCTGTCTCTCGTTGACCTGACGCTTGTAAAATCCGCCCACGACAAGCTGGACGAGCTGCATGCGCGTGAGAAGGAAGCGATCCTTCAGGATACGGACAACTACGCCAATGTCTCGATCGCCGCGACCGGCGCCTACACGTTCATGGGTAGTACGCAGGTCGACCTGATCGATTACCTGGAGCGGCTGCGGGAACTGGACTATGAAGACGCGATCGGGACCGAGCAGGAGAAGGAAGACGTGATAAACGCAGTCAGGGCAGCGGTCGTCTGCAGGAACGCCAATTCCGCGAAAGGCGTCAACGGCATGGCCTTCTGCTTCCCGGTCAAGGCGATCGACTATTACAAGCCGACGCACGACCAGCTTCAGGCACTTGATCTTCAGACGAGAAAGTCAATGTCGGACGACTTCTTCAGTATTATGGCGGCTCAGAAGGCGAAAGCCGGGGAAGGGACCTTACTGGATGCCCTGATGCCGGATTACACTACGCAGGACTGGTACGTCAAGGGATTCGAGGACTATGACACAGCGGAAGCCTTCGTGGACATCCCGCTGAAAGATACGGGCGCAGGTTATCAGATCGAGCTTCCGGGGAAGGCGTGGAAGAGCATCGTGGACTGCCAGACGATGGCTTACCTTCGGACCGACAAGGGGCGCCTCTATATGGGAAGCGACCACATCGGCTCACTGGACGAGAACGGAAATCCGATGGTCGCAATGGACGGCACATGGCCGCACATCGGCGGGAACCTCATCTCCTACAGAGCCGATATGCCGCGCGAGACGGAGGAGGGCACGGTCTTCTCCGGGACGACGAGGGCGCTCCTCAACGGCAGGCATGAGGTCGTGCTCTTCATCGAGTGCGATCCGGTCGCTGAGGAATCGGGTCAGCCTGCGGAAGGGTTCGTCACCGGCTATGAACTCGTCAACAATCCCTTTGCCTTCATGGCCAAGGGCATGGAGACGCTGGAAGCAGGCGACACGCTGGAGTTCCTGTTCGATTTTTACGACGACGAGGGGAATCTTCTGTCGACGGAAACATACGGCAAAAAAGTGAGAGTGACCAGCGACAGGCGCATCGCCGTCAAGGATGAGTCCCTCGGCGAGTGCGACATTCAGTTCGGCGGACAGCTGACGGACATCTACCAGAGGACATTCCTGACGGAGATGCTGGAGGCGCATGCTGAGTAGCGGC
>CAMOXN010000240.1 GCA_946629175.1 uncultured Lachnospiraceae bacterium
GACGGATTCGGAGGTATGAATGAGAACTTACGAAGAGCTGATGGAATTCATAGAAGAAGAGAATGTGGAGTTTATCCGGCTGGCCTATTTTGACGTGTTCGGGAGGCAGAAGAACATAGCCATTATGGCCGGAGAACTGGAGCGCGCGATGCGGTACGGGATCTCCATCGACGGCAGCGCGATCGCCGGGTTCGACGCGGACATCCGCAGCGACCTCTTTCTGCGCCCGGATCCGTCCACTTTGTCCATCGTGCCGTGGAGGCCGACAGACGGGAGGGTATGCCGCGTCTTCTGCGATATCGTGTACCCGGATGGGACGCCCTATGAGCATGACACGAGAAAGCTCCTGAAAGACGCCGTACAGGCGGCGGCAAAATACGGAATAGACGTCAAGTTCGGCTCGGAGATGGAATTCTATGTATTTCGCCGCGATGAGAACGGGAAGGTGACGGATCAGCCTATCGACGAAGCGGGCTACATGGATGTCGAGCCTCTTGACGGCGGCGAGAACCTGCGCAGGGATATCTGCTACGCGCTGGTGGAGATGGGAATCACACCGGAGTCCTCCCACCATGAGCGCGGGCCGGGGCAGATGGAGATCGATTTCCGCTACAGCGATCCGATCACGGCGGCGGACAACGCTTCCACCGTCAAGTGGGCGATCCGCTCGATCTGCGCTTCCAGCGGGTGCTATGCGGATTTTGCCCCCAAACCGCTCAGGGACAAGCCGGGCAGCGGCATGCACCTGAATATTTCCGTGCATAACCGCTCGAAAGAGGACGGGGAGGATCACACGGATGCCTTTATGGCGGGGATCCTGAGATATATCCGGGAGATCACTCTTTTCCTCAATCCGCATCGGACTTCCTACGAGAGATTCGGGAAGATGGAGGCGCCGCGCTATGTCAGCTGGGCAATCCAGAACCGCTCCCATCTGATCCGCATTCCGGCGGACCCTTCCGGGAACCGCAGGATCGAACTGAGGTCTCCGGACGCGGGCGCTAACCCTTATCTGTCTTTTGCCCTGCTCATCTACGCGGGACTGCAGGGGATCGCGGAGCAGCTCGAGCTGCCGGAAACCATGGAGATCAACCTCTACAAGGCGGACAGGTCCGTGACAGACAAACTGGAGCAGCTTCCGGGGACCAGGGAGGAGGCCGCGAAGCTCGCAGCGGGCAGCGACTTCGTAAGGCGGTTTGTGCCTGCGGCGTGTCTGGAGGCTTATATCAATGAAAAGGAAATATAAGACCTGCCGCGTGCTTGCAGCGGCGAAGAGCGAAGACGGTGCGGACGCCATCGTAAAAGCGCTGCGCACAGTGGCTCCCCGCGAGGAGCTCGCTGTGTCCAAGGCCACGACGATCTCACAGGTCAGGAACAGGATTTTGCCGTATTCCGGCAATGAACCGCCGGATATCCTGATCATAAAGCTTCCCCTCGAGGACGAGGCGGGCATAGAGCAGATCCTGGACATGGTGGCCAAGAGCAGCCGCCTGCAGGCGATCCTGATGGTCCGCCGGGACGCGTACGAGCAGATCTCTTACCGCTGCCGCAGCCTTCCGATCTTCGTGCTGTCCCTGCCGGCGCAGGTGCAGATCATGGCGGAGGCCGTGCGCTTTATGATAGCGTCCGGCAGGAGAATGGCCGACAGCGACGAGGAAGTGATGCGGCTCCGCAGGAAGCTGAGCGAGATCGGCTACATCACGAGGGCGAAGTGCCTGTTGATCCAGTACAGAGCGATGAGCGAAGAAGAGGCGCACTATTATCTGGAGCGCGAAGCGATGGACAGATGCGTCAGCAAAAAGGAGATCGCCCTGGAGATCATTGACAGCGCGGAGGCGCAGGCGACCGGCAGGCCCGGGCTGTGATCCGCGACCGGCAGGCCCGGGCTGTGATCGCGTGTGTAACATAGGAGGCATAAATGGCAAGAGCAAATGAAGACTATCTGAAACTCCCCGGCAGCTACCTCTTTACGGAAATAGGGAGAAAGGTCAGGGAATACAAGGCACGGCATCCGGAAGCGGACGTCATCTCCCTCGGCATCGGCGACGTGACGCAGCCGATCGCCCCGTCGGTCATCGACGCGCTGCACAAAGCGGTCGACGAGATGGGACGCGCGGACACATTCAGGGGCTACGCTCCGGACCTTGGCTACGAGTTCCTCCGCAGCGCGATTGCGGAAAAGGATTTTAAGGCACGTGGATGCGATATCTCCGCGGACGAGATTTTCGTGTCGGACGGCGCCAAGTGCGACTGCTCCAACATCCAGGAGATCTTCAGCGCGGACAGCCGGATCGCGGTCTGCGACCCGGTCTATCCGGTTTACGTGGATTCCAACGTCATGGCCGGAAGAGCCGGTGATTATGACCCGGCGACGGGAAGGTTCAGCAAGGTGATCTACATGCCCTGCACAGCTGAGAACAGCTACCTGCCCGATCTTCCGCCGGAGCGGGCGGGGAGCCCGGAAGAAGCGCCGGACCTCATTTATCTCTGCTTCCCCAACAATCCGACCGGCGCCGCGATCACGAAGGAGCGCCTGCAGTCCTTTGTCGACTACGCGAACCGGAACGGGGCGGTCATCCTGTACGA
>CAMOXN010000241.1 GCA_946629175.1 uncultured Lachnospiraceae bacterium
TCCGGCTCTGCCGCGTTTTCCGGCTGTCCGGGTACTTCCGTCACCTCCCCGGCTTCGATCGCGACCGGCTGCGGATGCGCCTCTACCTGAGGCTGCGCGTCCGGCTGCGCAGTGCTTCCGATCAGATCCGGGATGGGGGCAGTCTGGATATCTTCATAGGAGATCCCCAGCTGCCTGCGGATGAAATCCATCATGTGCATGATGGATATGCTCTGGGCGTGTGGTATCTCAGGGCACTCTTTCCAGCCAGACTTCTTCGCTGCCACGAACGCCGCCAGTTCATACTCGAACTCGCTCTTCTGTCTGCCTCTCTTATACTGCGCCGCTTTGTTCCGCTTGCTGTCATAGATCGTCGCGGAAGAGAAATTCCTCAGGTCGTCGATGACCATATATCCTTTTGTACCCTGGATCACCGCCCTGCTCTCACCGTTCCCGCTCGTCGTGCAGGACAGGACAGCCATCCTGTCATCCTTGTACTGCAGCACGACGCTGAGCTGGCGGTCCACCCTCGTCGGAGTAAAAACGCAGCTCGACTGGATCCTCTTGACCTGGTCCCCGAATATCATGGAGGAGAAATTCAGGAGAAAATAGCCCAGGTCTCCAAGAGCTCCTCCGCCGAGAGAAGGGCGCTGCATCCTCGGGAGTTCCTCCATATCCGCGGCGATATTCGCCGTGAGCATAACGGGCGTGCCTACCGCGCCGCTCGAAATGACGCTTACGATCTGTTTAAAGAAAGGGAGAAAACGGGTATGGACCGCTTCTACGACCAGGACGTCAAGCGATGTCGCAAGAGAGAACAGGCTCTCGGCATCAGCGGCAGTAAGAGCGATCGGCGTTTCGCAAAGCACGGGCTTTCCTCTCTCGATGCAGATCCTCACCTGTTCCGCGTGTTCCGAGGCGGGCGTCGCGATATAGACCAGATCGACTTTCTTGTCGTCCAGCATCTTTTCCATCGAATCGTATGCCTTCTTATATCCCTTCTCTCTCCCGAACTGAAGGGCTCTGTCCAAGTCCCTTGAAACGACCGCATAAGGCCTTACCGCGCCGGATGAGCTTATCACCTCCGACATTCTTGAAGCCATGTATCCGGTCCCTACCACCGCTGCATTCAGTTTGCCGAATCCGAACATCCCGCTCCTCACTTTCCTGCGCAGCGCTTACTGCGCTTTTCTATTGATCTTAACACCTTCATTATACACCATAATCCGCACTAAAAAAGACTGATGTGCCGGGTATCTTCCGCTTTCACATCAGTCTTTCAATGCACCCGACAGGAATCGAACCTGCATTAAAGGCGTCGGAGGCCTACGTTCTATCCGTTAGACTACGGGTGCTTATTCAGCGCCTTATGACTGTCAGCCGTAAGGCGCTTACTTAATATAACACAGGACAAACAGATTGTCCAGCAGCTCTCTTACATCTGATCGATCAGTTCCAGGTCGTACTCACTGTTCATCTTAACGCAAATTTCGATGAACTTATCCAGCGGAACATTCTGGATCTGCTTGTTGGAGCCGCGCATATTGATGGAAACGGTCCTCTCCTGCGCCTCTTTGTCTCCGAGCACCAGGATATAGGGATCTTTGTAGTTCTTGAAAGCCTTGATCTTGACTTTCATGTTCTTGTCGCTGTAATCCGCTTCGGCGCGTACCCTGTTCTTTCTGAGAAGCTCCATGACTTCCTTCGCGTAAGCGTTATGCTCCTCGCGGATCGGGACGACGCCGACCTGGACAGGGCTGAGCCAGAACGGGAATGAGCCCTTGAAGTTCTCGATCAGGATGCCGATAAAGCGCTCGATGGATCCGAAGATAGCCCTGTGGATCATGACAGGCCTCTTGAGCGTTCCGTCCTGCGCGGTGTACTTCATGTCAAAATTCAGAGGAAGCTGGAAGTCAAGCTGGATCGTGCCCATCTGCCACTCGCGGCCGAGCGCGTCCTTCATCTTGAGGTCGATCTTGGGGCCGTAGAAAGCGCCGTCTCCCTCGTTGATCTCAAATCCGCCCTCACCGTATACGTCGAGCAGGATCTCCTTAAGGTCTTCTTCCGCCTTGTTCCAGACTTCGATATCGCCCATGTAATTATCGGGCCTTGTGGAGAGCTCCGCAGCATAGGTCAAACCGAAAGTGCCGTAGATCTGCGTCGCGATATCCATGATGTCCTTGATCTCATCTGCGATCTGCTCCTCCGCCACGAGGATGTGCGCGTCATCCTGGCGGAATTCCTGGACACGGAAGAGGCCGTTCAGCTCGCCGGACTTCTCTTTCCTGTGGATCACGTCGACCTGGTTGATCCTGAGAGGGAGGTCCTTATAGGAGCGCGGCTTGTTCATATAGACCTTGATCGCGTTGGGGCAGTTCATAGGCTTGAGGGCCATTGTGCTGTCGTCGTCGATCGTCTCGCCCGGGATGATGAACATGCCATCCATATAGTGGCCCCAGTGCCCGGAAGTTACCCAGAGCTCTTTTTTGGACAGGACCGGACCGGAGATCTCGTTGTAGCCGTGGACCTCATGGATCCCTCTCCAGAATTCAAGGAGCGCGTTGTAGCTCTTCCAGCCTCTGGGAAGCCAGTA
>CAMOXN010000242.1 GCA_946629175.1 uncultured Lachnospiraceae bacterium
GTCTCGCAGCCGCAGGACGAGAGCAGTTCCATCGTCTGCGTGAGTTCGTCCGCGGAGGACACCTGAATGAACAGGTCCGCCGGTCCGCCGGTCTTGAAGGAACAGTGGTGCGCCAGTATCTCTTTCTGCCTGACTCTGTCCGGTGATGTGATTTTTTTCAGTTCGCTGATCTGTTCCGCTGTGATCACTTATTCGTCCTCATCATTTCTGTGCCCGCCCATCAGGTTCGCCTGGACGCGCTTATAGAGCTCCTGGGCCGCATTGTAGCCCATGGCTTTCTGTCTGTGGTTCACCGCTGCCGCCTCGCAGATGATCGCCAGGTTCCGGCCCGGCCGGATGGGGATCTTGTGGCAGACCACGCGGTTGCCGAGGTACTCGATATAATGCTCTTCGAGGCCGAGACGGTCGAAATCCTTCTCTTTGCTCCACTCCTCGAGTTCGATGACCAGGTCAATATTCTGGCTGTTGCGGACGCTCGATACGCCGAACAGCGTCTTGACGTCTATGATGCCGATGCCGCGCAGCTCGATCAGGTGCTTCGTGATCTCAGGCGCCGTACCGATCAGCGTCTCCTCGCTCACCTTGCGGATCTCCACCACGTCGTCGGAAACGAGGCGGTGGCCTCTCTTGATCAGTTCCAGAGCCATCTCGGATTTACCGATGCCGCTCTCGCCGGTGATCAGGACGCCTACGCCGTAGACGTCGATCAGCACGCCGTGGATCGTAATGCACGGCGCCAGGCGGACATTGAGCCAGCGGATCAGTTCCGACGTAAAATTCGAAGTCGCGTTCCTCGTCATGAGGACCGGGACGCTGTTCTCCAGCGCAATGCTGATAAAGAGCTCGTCGGGTTCCAGCTCCCTGCAGAACACGATGCAGGGAATGTCCAGCGAGAGGAATTTCCTGTAGATCCGCTCCTTGTCCTCGTATTTCATCTGCTGCATGTAGGAGTATTCCACCAGACCGATGATCTGGATCCTTCCCGCCGCGAAGTGCTCAAAATAGCCCGTCAGCTGCAGCGCGGGACGGTTGATGTCCGGCTGCCTGATCCTGATCTTCGACACATCGATCTGCGGCGTAAGGTTCTCGACGTTCATCTTTGAGATCACCTCATTTAATCGAACAGTAGCCATTTTTACCCCCCATTTTTATGAAAATACCTGCAGATCTCCTCCGCGGCGCCCTGCGTGATCTCCGGCACCTGCGCCAGCCGCTCCGCGTCCGCCTCCATGATCTCCTCTATGGAGCCGAACTCCCGCATCAGCGCTTTCCTTCTGGCGGGGCCGATCCCGGGGATCTGGTCCAGGATCGATTCGGTCTGCGCCTTCCCCCTGAGCGACCGGTGGTATTCGATCGCGAACCTGTGTGCCTCGTCCTGGATGCGCGTGATCAGTTTGAACGCTTCCCCGGACCGGTCGATCGGGATCTCAATATTATTATAATACAATCCTCTCGTTCTATGGCGGTCATCCTTGACCATTCCGCAGACCGGGATCGAGATCCCCAGTTCATCGAGCACCTGAAGGGCGATGTTCACCTGCCCCCTGCCTCCGTCCATGAGCAGAAGGTCCGGGAACCTGGTAAAACTCCCGAATTCGCTGTCGATCTGCTTCTCAGTGAGTTCCCTTCGCTCGTCCATGCCGTGCCGGAAGCGCCTTGTGAGCACCTCCTTCATGCAGGCGTAATCGTTGGGCCCGGCCACTGTTTTGATCCTGAATTTGCGGTAATCGCTGCGCTTGGGCTTTCCCTTCTCGTAGACCACCATGGAGCCCACGTTGGCGAATCCGCTGATGTTGGAAATGTCAAAAGCCTCCATGCGCGCGGCGCTCCTGATCCCCAGAAGCGATTCGATCTCCTTCACCGCCCCGATGGTCCTGCCCTCTTCTCTCTTGAGCCTCTCGCGGTCCTTGTCGAGGATGAGCCCGGCGTTCGTATTCGCCAGCTCCACGAGCTTCTCTTTCTGTCCTTTTACGGGCACTTTGAGGGTGACTTTGCTTCCCTTGACCGCAGTCAGCCACTGCTCGAGCAGTTCCCTGTCAACGAGCTCGCAAGGCAGCATGATCTCCTTGGGGATCGACGGCGTTCCGCTGTAGAACTGCCTGATGAACTCGGAGAGGATCTCCGCCTTCTTCCTGCCCGCTACATGGGTCATATAGAAGTGCTCGCGCCCGATCAGCTTCCCGTCGCGAAGGAAGAACACCTGCACGACGCCGTCCGAGTCGGGGCTCGCGTTGTCCACGGCGATCCCGAGGATATCCCGGTTCTCGCCGATGTTCTCCGACATCTTCTGCTTCTGGGCCACCTGCTGCACATCGCTCAGAAGGTCCCGGAAACGGATCGCCTTCTCGAATTCCATGGCCTCCGAGGCCTGCATCATCTTCTCCGTCAGGTCCCGGATGATCGGGTCATAGCGGCCGGAGAGGAACTCCAGCGCCATATCCACTCTTTTCCTGTACTCCTCTTCCGGGACGTTCCCCGCGCACGGCGCGCAGCAGCGCTCCATGTGGAAGTTGAGGCAGGGCCGCTCCTTGCCGAAGTCCC
>CAMOXN010000243.1 GCA_946629175.1 uncultured Lachnospiraceae bacterium
TCACACTTCAGTATAATCCCTGAGGATCTTAGCCCTGCGATTGCCCCTCAGTCTCCTGAGCGCCTTCGCCTCGATCTGCCTGATCCTCTCGCGAGTCACGTTGAACTCTCTTCCGACTTCCTCCAGCGTCCTTTCCCTTCCGTCGTCCAGTCCGAAGCGGAGCCTCAGGACCTGCTCTTCTCTTTCGGGCAGCTTCCTGAGCGCCTCGTCCACCTGCTCTTTCAAGCGGGCCTGCATGACTGTTCTTTCAACGGACTGAGCGCTGTCCTGGACAAAATCCTCCAGCTTGCTGTCCTCTTCCTCTCCGACCGGTGTCTCCAGAGAGACAGGATCAAGAGCTGCCATCATGATCTCACAGACCTTCTCTTCAGAAATTCCCATTCTGTCTGCGATCTGCTCAGCAGTGGGCTCCATGTTCAGTTCCAGACGCAGCTGTTTTTTGACACGGTTCATCTTGTTGATCGTATCGACCATGTAAACAGGGATCCTGATAGTCCTGCCCTGATCGGCGATAGATCTCGTGATCGCCTGGCGGATCCACCATGTGGCGTAAGTAGAGAACTTGAATCCTTTGGTGTAGTCGAACCTCTCGACGGCCTTCATCAGACCGATGTTTCCTTCCTGGATCAGGTCGAGCAGATTCAAGTCTCTGCCCGGATAGCGTTTGGCAATGCTGACCACCAGACGAAGGTTCGCTTCTGTCAGCCTCTTCTTCGCGTCCTCATCGCCGTTCGCGATGCGCTTAGCAAGCTCGATCTCCTCGTCAGCGCTCAGAAGCCTCGTCTTTCCGATGGACTTAAAATAAGCGCGGACAGGATCATCGATGCCGGCACCTTCGGAGATGTCCAGCTCATCATATCCGATGTTCTGCTCCTCGTTCTCCTTCTCGATCATCTTCAGGCTCTCGTCAGTCACGTCGAGCACCTCAGCGTCGAGCTCTGTTCCCTGGCCGGTCTTCATGATGACATCGAGAGTGTTCTGCACCGGCTGCATTGTGAATTCTTTGTCTGTACGCCTTTTGCCGTTCATTTTCATCATCATGTTCTTCACCTGCCTTTCCTGACGGCGCGGGGCGTTCGTTTCAGGCCCCATTACCGTACTATCTTAATTTACGGCAGATATTACTGAATTCCTCGCGATTCCATTCGATTATTTGTTCACGAACAGAAACTATAATTCATGAAAGCGGCATTTTTCAACCACACACCCGCTACAAATACTTAACCCCCTCGATACTCCACGCACATCATCGTCAGATCGTCGAACTGCGGCGCGTCCCCGACGAACGCCGCCACCGCGGCGTTCACCGCCCCGAGCAGCTCCTTCGGCGAACCGTCCTCCCGTCCCCGCAGGGCCGCGATCGCGCGCTCCGCCCCGAACTGCTCCGTCTCGCCGTTCACCGCCTCCGCCAGGCCGTCCGTGTACACGAACAGCTTCGCGCCCGGCTCCATCAGGATCTCGTACTCCCTGTACCGAACGCCGTCCATGGCGCCTACCACCAGCCCGTGGCGGTCTTTGAACAGCTCAAAGCTCTCCCCCGCCCGCTTCAGGATCGGGTACTCGTGCCCCGCGTTCGCGGCCGTCAGCCTTCCCGTGGAGATCTCCAGGATCCCCAGCCACACGGTGACGAACATTTCTTCCGGGTTGCGCGCGCAGATCTGGCCGTTGACCTTCTGCAGTATGCTCGCCGGGCTGCTCTCGCCCGCCGCCGCGTTCCGGATCAGGTTGGACGACAGCATCATGAACAGCGCCGCGGGCACGCCCTTGCCGGACACGTCCGCGATGACCAGCCCCAGGTGGTCGTCGTCGATCATGAAGAAGTCGTAGAAGTCGCCGCCGACCTCCTTGGCCGGCGTCATTGAAGCGAAAAGATCGAATTCCTTCCGCTCCGGGAATTCCTTGGGCAGCGCGCTGTGCTGGATCCGCGCCGCAAGCGACAGCTCCGCCCCGATGCGCTCTTTTTCGAGCGCGAGCGCCTGCCGCTCTCTCACGGTCCTCCTGTAATGCGCCGCCATTGCCAAAATATAGACCCCCGCCACCCCGCTCATCACCCACAAAGGGTGTGTGACATAGCCCGCATTGTACAGGTTCAGGGTGCAGACCGGTCCCATCGCGGCGAGCGATCCGGCGAGCAGGCTTGCCTCCAGCACGCCCATGCGCAGGAACAGCAGCATTGCCGCCGCGCAGAGAACGAACAGCGCGATCAGCTGGGGAGTGCGGGCGATCTCTTTTTTGACATTGTTCTCCAGAAAGCTCTGGATCATGTTGGCCTGGATCTCCACGCCGTACATCGGCGTCCCCTTGTCGATCGGTGTAAAGTAAGCGTCCTGCAGAGCCGTCGCGTAGGGCCCGATCAGGACGATCCGGCCCGCCCAGTAGTCCGCCGGGATCTCGCCGCGGATCAGACGGGCGATCGACACGCCGTCATAAAAGCTGCCCGGCAGGCCCGTGTAGGGAATGTAGAAAAATTTGCTGTCATCAGTAATTCCGGCATCACTCTGCCAGCTCTCGTCTGCTGTCGCCCCGGC
>CAMOXN010000244.1 GCA_946629175.1 uncultured Lachnospiraceae bacterium
GGCCCGGGCTGTGATCCGCGGCATTTACAATTCGGAGCGCCAATGATAAAATGTTTTGAAAATGTTTGCAAGGACAGAGGTAAGATATGAGCGACCTTGAAAGAAAATTCGGAAAATACGCGGTGAGAGACCTGTCACTGAAACTGATCATTCTGTATCTGGCGGGTTACGCGATCTATTATATAAACCCGCAGATCCTGTATTATATGTCGTTAAATCCCTATGCGATCGTCCACGGACACATCTGGCGGATCGTGTCCTGGCTCCTGATCCCCCCGCAGACCAGCAACCTGTTCTTCGTGGCGATCATGCTGTTCTTCTATTACAGCATCGGGACTTCCCTGGAGAGGGTGTGGGGGACATGGCGGTACAATGTGTTCATATTTACCGGCATCCTTCTGACCGTGGCGGCGGCTTTTGTGTGGATGGGGTACGCGTATCTCACAGGGGCGCTCTCGCAGATCACACCGCAGAATTATTTCGGCTACTATTCGCTCGCGTTCTCGACCTACTATATTAATATGGGCATTTTCTTTGCCTATGCGCTGACATTCCCGGACGCGATGGTCCTGATGTTCTTCATCATCCCGGTCAAGGTCAAGTGGCTGGGGCTCCTGGACCTCGCCTATCTGCTGTATGAGTTCATCATCGCTACAACAGCTACGCGGTTCGCGATCCTTGCCACCTTCCTCAATATCGGGCTCCTGTATTGGCGGTTCAAGGCGCCGGTGCGGATGCGCGGCGGTTTCGGCAAGGGCGGTATGCAGGACATGTTCAGGAACGCAGCCCCGCCTTTCGGTAAGGCCGGGACAGGAAGAGGACGTGCCGGCGGCTCCAGCACGGGCAGGAGCAGCGGGAGCACGAACCGGGTGATCCACAGATGCGCGATCTGCGGAAGGACGCAGGCGGACAACCCCGACCTGGAGTTCCGTTACTGCTCCAAATGCGAGGGCGGACAGGAGTACTGTCAGGACCACCTGTTCACCCACGTCCACGTCAAAGAGGGAGAGACGCCGCATATGAAGGCGCCTGACAGAGTTTAAGCGGGAGGCAGACACAGTATGAGTGACGGGCCAAAAGACAGACAGAAACAGGTGCTGTTCCTGGCGAAGCTCCAGGAGGTCACCAAAAAAGCCCAGCAGAACGGAAATACAGTGACGCAGGAGGAACTTGCGGAGGCCTTTGGCGGACTTGACCTCGACGATGCGCAGATGCTGCAGGTAAGGGAGTACCTGCGGGGAAAAGGCGTCGGGATCGGTGAGGCGCTGCCCGCAGAGGAAGTGCTCACGGACGAGGAGATCGACCACCTGAAGGAATACGAGGAAATGATCGACGCGATCGGGATCCCTTCAGAGAACATTCTGGACGCGGTGAAGCTCTCCGCCATGGCGGGGGAAGCGGACGCGCAGAAGCGCCTGACGGAGTATTCCCTGAAAAAAGTCGTGGATATCGCGAAACTGTATGCCGGCCAGGGCGTCTATATGGAAGACCTGATCGGGGCCGGAAATGAGGCGCTCCTGATCGCCGTGACGCAGCTCGCGCCGCTGGAAGCTCCTGGCGAGGTCGACGGCTTCCTCGGACGCAGGATCATGGACGCGATGGAGGACCTGATCGCGCTCAATCTGGACATAAAAGCCGCGGAGAAGACCGTCGAGGAGAAGGTCAACCTGGTGGCTGACAGGGCGAAGGAACTGGCGGAAGAACTCGGGAGAAAAGTGAGCGTCGCGGAGCTCGCCAAGGAATATGAGATGGATCCGGAGGAGATCGCGGAAGCGGTCCGCCTCTCCGGGAACGCGATCGCTGACATAGGGTGACAGGGTATGGCACAGGATGATTTCAAGTATACGATGCAGGACCTGTACAAGGTCTATTTTGGCGTGAACAGCACATACCGGGAGATCCTGGAGAACGAGGACGCCTACTACAAATTCAAGGCGGTGTGCAGACAGTACCTGACTAAAAATACAGATCCCGACACGTCGATCGGAAGCCACCTCTTTCATATGGCGGCCGACAGCCCGGAGGCGGATGTCTACAGGCAGATCGGCGCGCGCGTAAAGCTCAGCGTGCCCACTGTAAGAAAGAGCTTTCTGGGGCGAGAGGAGAAGGTCTATAAGGAAGAGATCTGGAAGGCAAGTGACCTCTTTGAGCTGACGGCGGAAGAAAAAGAGCGGAAAGGGATCGTTCTCTCGGAGCTGCAGATCCCTAAGATCAAGCTGCGCGAGTTCGCGATCTGAGGAGCGCAGGGGCTTGACACAGCCGCGGCGGTGAACGGATAATAGGATCGGAAGCGGATCGCTTCCGGTCTTTTTATATGCTGACGCGAAGATCAATGCCGGATCCGGCGGATTCCCATAGAGTAATTACAGATCGTTATGAGACTGTTCAGCGCTCCGCGTCCTGATGCCTGTCATCGGGAATCGCGGCTTAAAGAGGTGCTGAATGATCAAAAATCGAAAATACATTCGATTTTTGGGCGAAATCTCTTGCACTGAAGGCAGGGCAGTGCTATACT
>CAMOXN010000245.1 GCA_946629175.1 uncultured Lachnospiraceae bacterium
GCGGGCTTCTCGGCCGGCGCAGGCGCTTTTGCCGGAGCTGCCGACACCGGAGCATCCGCGCTCGGAGCGTCTCCGCTCTCATTCGCGCCCGCGGGCTCGCCGTCCTCAGGCAGTCCTTTGGCCTGCCTGTAGAGGCGCATGAATTCCTTGCCGGTGATGGTCTCCTCGCGGATCAGGTGCTCCGCGATCATATCCATCGCCTCCATATTCTCGGAGAGGATGGCCTTCGCCTCTTTGTAGCAGTCCTCCATGATCTTGCGGACTTCTTCGTCGACAGCCGCAGCCGTGACGTCGCTGCAGTTGAGCACAGCCCTTCCCTCAAGGTACTGGCTCTCAACGGTCGCGAGGCCCATCAAGCCGAACTTTTCGCTCATGCCGTACTGCGTGACCATGTTGCGGGCGATCGCCGTAGCGCGCTCGATATCATTCGAAGCGCCGGTCGTGACCGTCTCGAACTTGAGTTCTTCTGCCGCTCGTCCGCCAAGCATTCCGACGATGATATCGTGCAGTTCCGCCTTGGTATTGAGGTATTTCTCCTCCTCAGGCACCTGCATGACATAGCCGAGCGCTCCCATTGTCCTGGGAACGATCGTGATCTTCTGCACCGGCTCGGAGTTCTTCTGCACGGCGCTGATCAGCGCGTGGCCGACCTCATGGTAGGAGACGATCGTCCGCTCCTTCTTGCTCATGACGCGGTCCTTCTTCTCCTTGCCGACAAGGACCTGCTCGACCGCTTCGAAAAGATCCTGCTGATTGACATATTTCCTCTTATTCTTAACAGCGTTGATCGCCGCCTCGTTGATCATATTGGCGAGGTCGGAGCCCACTGCCCCGCTCGTCGCCAGCGCGATCTCCTCAAGGTCCACGGACTCGTCCATCTTGACGTCCTTGGCATGCACTTTCAAAATAGCGATCCTTCCCTTGAGATCCGGCCTGTCCACGATGATCCGCCTGTCAAAGCGGCCGGGGCGCAGCAGCGCCTTGTCCAGGATCTCCGGGCGGTTCGTGGCGCCGATGACAAGGATTCCCTTGGCCGGCTCAAATCCGTCCATCTCGGAGAGGAGCTGGTTCAGCGTCTGCTCTCTCTCTTCATTCCCTCCGCCGTACCTGGAGTCGCGGCTCCGGCCGATCGCGTCGATCTCATCGATGAAAATAATGCACGGCGCGTTCTTATTGGCTTCCTTGAACAGGTCGCGCACACGCGATGCGCCCACGCCGACATAGAGCTCGATGAAATCAGAGCCTGTAAGCGAGAAGAAGGGTACATGGGCCTCTCCTGCGACGGCCTTGGCGAGCAGTGTTTTGCCGGTGCCGGGAGGGCCGACCAGAAGCGCCCCCTTGGGGAGCTTGGCGCCGATCTTCACGTATTTGCCGGGATTGTGCAGGAAGTCGACGACTTCCACAAGGGACTCTTTGGCCTCGTCCTCGCCCGCGACGTCAGCGAACGTGACGCCGGTCTCCTTCTGCACGTACTCCTTGGCCGTGCTCTTGCCTACGCTGCCCATCAGGCCTCCGCCGCCCGCTCTTCTGAAAATAAAGCCCATGATCACCCACAAAAAGACGATCGGCAGCACGTAAGAGAGCAGGAAGGAGATGATCATGCCGGAGCTGTCCGCGATATATCCGTTCAGGGTAACGTTCTCCTTGAGCAGCCTCTCAGCCAGCGCGGTCTGGTCCTCCGTGATCGCCGTGTAGCGCAGGGCGTCGGTCCCCTTGAGGTGGATCTCCAGGCGGTCGGACCGCACATTCACCTCTTCCACCTGGCCGTCTTCGACGAGATCCACGAACTCATTGTAGCTGATCCTTGTCTCAGACTCCGAGCCATAATTCATCACATAGCTGATCACGACGAGCGCGATGACCGTCGCGAGGAGCATGATCACCAGATTCTGGCGGTTAGGTCCCTTTCTTCCGTTTCCCCGGTCATCATCGCCATCGCCGTTTCCCCCGCCTCTCCTGCGGTCGTCACGGCGGTTATCGTCATAGCGTTCTACATTGTCATCTTTATCTTCGTTATGAAACAAATCTCCAAACATTCCATTCCTCATTCCGAAGCGCTTTACGTTCTTCCGCCGCGGTTTCTGCGGCGCCCCGGCACAGATAACCGTGTTAAATACAAGCACATCCCTGTGCTTTTCCCGCATCACTAATGTGCTTTTCCGGCAGCACCAGTGTGCTCTTCTCACAAAACTGATATTTTGCCTATCTTAAGAGTGCAAACTATGATTCATATTAATGTATGAAGGAATTTTACGCAAGTTAATTTAGTGTGAACGGCCCGTCGGCCTGTTGCCGGGGTGATGGGATGATTTCCCCATGACAGCTGTTGTCGTTTGGGCACAGGAAGACATTTTGTTAAAATGTTCTCCATAGATTTCCCGGGTTTGGGCACAGATGGCTGATATAGAGAATTTGTTCCCCATAGTTTTCTGTGTACTTGATCGATATTGGGCACAGATGACAGTTTGCGTTAATTTGTTCTCCATGCTTTTCCATCAAAAA